>JAZRRF010000091.1:0-3065 GCA_045650465.1 Alistipes sp. | reverse complement strand
GGTCTTGTCTTCCTAAGACCGCTTGGCCTCCGACTTCCAAGTGAAGACGATTACGCTCACCACCAGACAATACGCCGCACTTCTTCTCCTGGTCTGCACCGTTGAAGTTGAAGCGACCTACATAGGCACGCGCTGGAACCTGACGGTTGCCGAGCTGGATAAGGTCTGAGTTCTGTGAGATAACCTCATATACGGTCTTCTCTGGATCGATGGACTTATGCTGCTGGTCAACATAGGCGAGCTTTACTGTAGAGCCAACCTTGAAGCTACCCGATGTAGGCTCCTCAAGCCCCATAATCATGCGGAATAGGGTGGTCTTACCTGTACCATTAGCACCAATAACGCCTACGATACCTGCTGGTGGAAGTTTGAAGTCAAGACCCTCATAAAGCACTCTGTCGCCAAATGCTTTGCTTACGCCCTGAGCCTCGATAACCACATCACCCAAGCGTGGACCGTTAGGAATGTAGATCTCGAGCTTCTCCTCGCGCTCCTTAGTGTCGGCATTCATCAACTTATCGTAGGCAGAAAGTCGAGCCTTAGACTTGGCGTGACGACCCGATGGTGACATTCGCACCCACTCCAACTCACGCTCCAAGGTTTTGCGACGCTTGCTCTCCTGCTTCTCCTCCATAGCCATACGCTGAGTCTTCTGCTCCAACCAACCTGAGTAGTTACCCTTCCAAGGAATACCCTCACCACGGTCAAGCTCCAAGATCCAACCCGCTACATTATCAAGGAAGTAACGGTCGTGGGTTACAGCAATAACTGTACCCTTGTACTGCTGAAGATGCTGCTCCAACCAATCGATACTCTCGGCATCGAGGTGGTTGGTAGGCTCATCAAGAAGCAATACATCTGGCTGCTGCAAAAGCAGACGGCACAACGCCACACGGCGACGCTCACCACCCGAGAGAACAGCAACAGACTGGTCTGGGTCTGGACAACGCAAAGCATCCATAGCACGCTCCAAGACGCTATCAAGCTCCCAACCGTTAACCTGGTCAATCTTCTCGTATAGCTCACCCTGACGCTCAACAAGACGCGCCATCTCGTCATCATCCATTGGCTCGCAGAGCTTCATGTTGATATCCTCATACTCCTTGAGCAACGCTACTGTAGATGCTGCACCCTCCTCAACAATCTCCTTTACGGTCTTTGTTGGGTCGAGCTGTGGCTCCTGCTCAAGGTAACCCACTGTGTAACCAGGAGAGAATACCACCTCACCCTGGAAACTCTTGTCGATACCTGCGATAATCTTCATAAGCGTTGACTTACCAGAACCGTTAAGACCGATGATACCAATCTTAGCACCATAGAAGAACGATAGGTAGATGTTGTTCAAGATTTTCTTGTTGTTGTTAAGCACTTTGCTAACACCAACCATCGAAAATATTATTTTCTCGTCTGCCATATTATATTGTGTTTATATTGTATAATTCGTATAATCGTGCAAATATAACAATAATTCTCGAGAATACCAATTATAAATATAAGTATCATTTATGGATTTGGCGTTGTAGTAATCCTTAGATGTGTATGATGATGCGCGAGATATTGTGATGATGTTGTAGAGATGAATTTTCTTTGTGAAAATTGTTGCGATATAAGAAAATTTTGTATATTTGTACTACCAATAGGTCACTAACGCAATATTTTTTATCATATTGTTGAAGTGAATAGCTTTTTGGTTGGTTGATTAGAAATTTTGGAGGAAGCGATTTGTATGTCCAATATGGCAGACAATCATCTCCCGCTTTCGTATTTATACTACTAACCGCATTGGAGATGCTACGGTACACAAACACAACTAACAAAATGAAAAAGTTTTTCGTTTCTCTTTTCGTAATCATGTGCTGCGTATTCAGCGCATCTGCACAGCAGACTAAGACTACTTACTGCGATGTATATGTTCGCGGTGGTGCTAAGAATCAGAAGGTTACTATCATGTATTGCGACAAGGTTTTTAACCTTAACAACGCAAACATGGCTCAGGCTCTTGACATCCTCGGCAACGACGGTTGGGTATTGGATGAGGTTGTTCAGGTTCAGCGCATGCCTTTGTTCTATGTACCTTTGTTCTCTGTAACTCGCCACAAGGTGCACTTGATCATGAAGAAGGAGTTTAACGAGGGTGAGAATCCATTCTCTCTTCTTACTGATAACAAGCGTTCAGAGATTAAGAAGTCTGGTACTTTGCACAGATAGTAAATCACTCTGTGAGTTCTAAGGCGTTTCTTTCGGGGAACGCCTTTTTTGTGTATATATTTCTTGGAGGCTTGGGTTTTGGTCTATATTTTGCATATCGACGCGATGTATTCACCAATTAAATTCTTTGAGGATGAAAAATATTTTGAAGGGTACACTTACCGAGGAGAATCTCTTAAAAGCTTTTGCTGGCGAGAGTCAGGCGCGCAATCGTTACACATACTTTGCATCGCAGGCTAAGAAGGAGGGTTATGAGCAGATAGCAGCGCTCTTTGATACCACGGCTGACCAGGAGAAGGAGCATGCTAAGCGTTTCTTTAAATATTTAGAGGGAGGCATGGCAACCATACACAATGCATCATTCCCAGCGGGAGTCATAGATACTACGGAGAAAAATCTTATTGCTGCTGCAGCGGGTGAGCGTGAGGAGTGGGAGATGCTCTACGCATCGTTTGCAGAGACAGCTAATGCTGAGGGCTTTTCGAAGATTGCTCTTACATTTAAGTTCGTGGCTGAAGTCGAGCGTGAGCATGAGCGCCGCTATTTGAAGATACTCAGTCGTTTGACTGATGGCGATTTCTTCCGTCGTAATGGCGAGATTGTTTGGCAGTGCCGCAACTGTGGTTATATCGTAAAGGCGAAGATGGCTCCGAAGATTTGTCCTTCGTGCGAACATCCGCAAGCATACTTTGAGCCTATGGCAGATAACTACTAGTGAGAGTGAATAAAAAGTGTATTTTGTCGTTACGCTTGCCCTCAAAATGCTCATTTACGCAAAGTAAACTCCGCTTTTTCGGGCTTCGCAGCGCCGCGATTAAGTGAGAGCAGAGGCTGCTTGCAGACTATGCCGAGCGTGA
>JAZRRF010000090.1:0-59552 GCA_045650465.1 Alistipes sp. | reverse complement strand
ATGGGTAGCAACAATACACAGGAGCTTGTGGATCAGTTACGCTCGTTTGATCTCAGTGCAGCAGTGGCTATACTTAGCGTTGTACCATACTATAATAAGCCATCGCAGGAGGGTATCTATCGTCACTATATGGCTGTTGCTGAGGCATCGCCTGTGCCTGTAATTCTCTACAATGTGCCAGGACGCACGGGTGTCAACATGACGGCAGAGACTACTTTGCGCCTTGCTAAGGCCTCGGATAAAATTATCGCCGTTAAGGAAGCATCGGGAGATATGGAGCAGATGCAGCGTATTATTGATGGTAAGCCAGAGAATTTCGTTGTACTTTCGGGTGATGATGGACTTACCGTGGAACTTATCAAGCGTGGTGGCGAGGGTGTTATCTCGGTTGCTGCAAATGCCTTTGTGGAGCGTTTCTGTGGTTGCGTGCATGATGCTATGGCGGGTAAGACTCGAGATGCTGAGGCTCAGATGGAGGAGCTTACAAAGCCTATAGATTTGCTCTTTAAGGAGGGTAATCCTGTGAGTGTTAAGTGTATGACAAATATCATGGGACTTACAACCTCTGAGGTGCGCTTGCCTCTTGTTGAGGGTAGCCAGAGCCTAACAGAGGAGATGAAGGAGGCTATCAAAAAGTATAATTTAAGCTAATGAATAGGTCTATAAAGCATATATTGTTGCTGCTTTGTGCAATACTCATCTATATGCCTGTGTCGGCACAGGAGGTTGTGGTACCTACAGAGGAGGAGATTTTGAGTAAGACGCTCGATACCACCTCGCCATACTACTATACAAATCTTATGTTGAAGTATCGCTCAGGCTCGGAACAGCTCACTGCAGAGGAGTATTACTACATCTACTACGGATATTACTACTCGGAGGAGTATCGTCCATTTATGGAGAATAGTGCGTTTGATGCTTTGATGGATGTGATGTCGGGACTGAACCTAAATGAGCCAACTATTGGACAACTTGAACTCCTTGTTGAGTATGGTACTAAGGCTTTGGAGGTTGACCCCTTTTCGCCTAAAGTGCTAAATATCATGGCTTATGCCTATGGTGCTTTGGAGGATAAGGAGCGAGAGTTGATGTATTACAACCATCTTAATGGCATCTTGGGTGCAATAGAGCGTTCGGGTACGGGACTTAAAGAGGGTGCGCCATGGCATATTCTGATGTTCTCACATGCTTATGACCTCTTGGCATCGAAAGGTTATATCTACAACGAAGCTCGCATTATCAGCCGTAGCGTGGAGTTTGTGCCACTGCGTACAAAGAGTCATGACGGCATCAAAGGCTTCTACTTCGATTATAGTCGTATCTATAGCCGTAAGCCAGATGATTTGGCGATTAAGAAGGATAGAACATGGCAGTTTAATAACTTGCCACCTACGGAGTATAAATAATCCTTAACAAAAAAACTACTATGTCACAAACAAAAGTTAACTCAAAGAGTTGGTTTAAGGTCTATGTTATAGATGCCCTAAGCTATATGGCTATGGGTCTATTCTGTTCGCTTATTTTAGGACTTATTATTAGTCAGATAGCTAAAATACCTGGAATGGATTTCCTTTCGGAGATTGCTCGCCTATTGCAGCTTGACCTTGTTGTTGGTGGCTCTATAGGTCTTGCTATAGCCTTGGGTATGAAGCGCGACCCGTTGGTGACCATCTCGGCTGTTGCTGTGGGTGCTTTGGGCTATTCGCTTGGCGGTAATTGGGGCGATGTGGGTGGTAATCCCATAGGTGCTTACTTGGCGGCTATCGTAGGTATAGAGGCTGGCTCATTGGTATCGAAGCGCACGCCTGTAGATATTATCATCACGCCTTTGGTCGCTGTTGTAGCGGGTGGACTTTTCGCGAAGTATTGCTGTGTCCCTGTGGGCGAGTGGGTGATGTCGCTTGGCGAGGTTATCAACCGTGCAACGATGCTCAATCCTTTTGTTATGGGTATCATCGTTTCGGTGTCTGTGGGTTGTATCTTGACCCTGCCTATAAGCTCTGCGGCGTTGTGCATATCCATAGGTCTTAGTGGTATTGCTGCGGGTGCTGCAACAGCAGGCTGTTGCGCGCAGATGATAGGTTTTGCGGTTATTAGCTTCAAGGATAATGGTGTTGGCGGTCTTATATCTCAGGGCTTGGGTACATCTATGCTACAGATTGGCAATATCGCCCGTAAACCGATAATATGGCTTGCTCCAACCCTCGCTGCGGCGGTGCTTGGTCCAATATCGACAATTGTCTTTAAGATGACTAACTCGCCAGCTGGTGCAGGTATGGGTACTGCGGGCTTGGTAGGTCCTATAGGCTGTTGGGACTCTATGGCGGGAACTATCGATAATAGTGTTCTCCTCACAGAGATTCTCCTATTGTATTTTTTTGCTCCTGCCGTGCTAAGCCTTCTCTTTCACGCTATTATGAAGCGCTTAGGATGGGTCAAGGATGGCGACTTCAAACTTCAAAGGTAGTGCACAATGATTAGTTTGTGGCATATATTCAAGGTCTTTGCGAAGATAGGAGCCTTCACCATTGGTGGAGGTATTCCTATGATTGCAGCCATTAAAAGTGAACTTGTGGAGCGTAAATGGCTTAATGATGAGGATTTTATTGATATCATAACTCTTGCGCAGACAGCACCAGGTCTCTTTGCAGTGAATATATCAATCCTCACAGGTCATAAGTTGCGTGGCACGAAGGGTAGCGTAGTAGCTACGATAGGTAGTTGTTTGCCGCCGTTTCTTATAATCCTGATGGTGGCGATGTTCTTCACTGCCTTCAAGGATAACGAGTATATCATTAGAGCCTTTAAAGGTATCAGACCTGTAGTCGTGGCGCTTATAGGTGTTCCGTTGCTTGATATGTTCAAGTCAATGAAGATGAGGTGGTGGTCGTGGTTGATTGTCCTCTTGTCACTTACGCTGGTGAGTATTATGAGTTTCTCACCTATATATATACTATTATGCGTTATTGTTGTGGCTTTGTTCATAAGTTGGTATAACAATAGGCGTATGGGTGCAGATAGAGAGAGTGTGGATTGAAAAGAGTAGTATGGCTATGATATATTTAGAACTTTTTACAACATTCTTCTTCATTGGAATGTTAACCATAGGCGGTGGATATGCCATGCTTTCGCTTATTCAGAATGAGGTTGTTGTTGTGCATGAGTGGCTATCTGAAACGACATTTACGGATATTGTTGCCATATCGCAGATGACACCAGGCCCTATAGGTATCAACTCAGCGACATATACGGGTTATGAGGTGCTTCATAATATGGGCGCTTCGGAGCTGATGTGCATTCTGGGGTCGTTCACAGCAACTTTTGCTGTTGTCCTCCCCTCGTTTATCATCGTGTTGTTACTCTGTAAGGTCTATGAGCGTTGGAAGAACCACTATATGTTTCAGGGTGTTATGGCGGGACTGAAGCCTGCAACACTTGGACTTATAGGTACAGCTGTGTTGACACTCACCACACCTGAAAACTTCATCGACTGGAAGAGTTTTGTGATATGTATCGTTGCATTTCTGCTTCTATATTTCAAGAAGGCGGGTGTTTTCACAATTATTGGCCTTGGAGCGCTGGTCGGGTTGTTGGTCTATTAAGATGATAAAGGCTATTAGGGTTGTGGTTGTCACCTCTAATAGCCTTTAATCTTCTACCTGTTCTCAGCCTCGCGATATATATCTTTGAGCTTGTTAGACATATAATATTGCAGTACGCCGCGGATAAACATAAACGAGGTAAAGGCAAGCCATATAGCGTTATTGCCAATAATGGCGCGTGTGCCGTAGAGTAGTAGGAAGTAGCATATTGCAGACCATATCATCGAGTCACGCATGATGCGGCTGCGTGTTGCGCCCACCATGATACCATCCATAACAAATGGCATGGCACAAGCGATAGGAATAATAATAACCCAGACGATATACTGCTCAGCCACACTAAGTAACTCTGCGAGGTTGGTGCTCTCAGCCTCAATGAGGATTGAGAATATATCCTGCCACCAGCCTACATAGACACCGACATATAGAAGTGCGATGACCATGCTCCATACGATGCAGAGTTTGATACATCTGCGTAGCGATGGCGCGTCATGTGCGCCAATGTAGCGACCTGTGAGTGCCTCGGCAGCAAAGGCAAAGCCATCGTTCATATATGAGAATAGGGTAAATAGCTGCATGAGTATGGTATTCACTGCGAGGATATTCTTATCGCCCATATCTGCCGATGCCTTGGTAAAGAAGGTATATACCGCCACAAGGCAGAAGGTGCGGATGATGATATCGCTGTTGATCGTGAAGAACTGCTTCATTGCAGGTATATCTATGACCTCCTTGAGGGTTACGCGGACAAGGTGTTTGCTATACTTGGCAATAATGATTACGACCATAACCGCTACGCCGCTCCACTGCGCTACAACTGATGCTAAGGCGATGCCCTGCAATCCCCAATCGCCTACAATGGAGAAGAGATAGCTAAAACCTATATGGAGGAGATTCACAAGTATGGCTACGCTCATCGGCACCACGGCATTCTGCATACCTGTAAGCCAGCCATTAAAGGCAAAGAGCATGATACCTGCAGGCACAGCCCATATACGGGTGTAGAAGTAGTCCGATATCATAGCATCGCTTATGGCATCCCCCGTACTCATAAACCATAACGAGAACTCGCCTATGGGCCACTGAAGCGCAAAGGCTGCAACACCCACTACAAGAGCTACGCACAAGGCACGCCATAACATAAGCGTGTACTCCTTGTGATTACCCGCACCGTATGCCTGTGCAGTGAGCCCCGATGTGCCCATACGAATAAAGGAGCAGTTCCAATAGATGAAGTTGAAGATGGCAACGCCAATCGAGAGCGCACCAATGGTCACGGCTCCATCACTACCCGCTACACGCCCCGCGATGAATGTTGAGGCTATACCCATTAAAGGTACGGTGATGTTGGATATGATGTTTGGTATCGCAAGTCTAAGTATCTCTCTGTTCATAATATATACTTTTTATCCTGCAAAGGTAATATTTTGGTATAAATTTTGCAAAAGTTGTTTATCGTTGAAATTTTAGTTACCTTTGCGCGATTTTAAGTAATTAACGAATTTTATGAAGACAATTAAGACAGACTCAACAGCAAATGTATCTCGTTTTGCGCGTGACAAGCGTCAGCGTGTAAATACCACAGAGCGTGTTGAGCGTAGTCCTCGTCCTCGCCGTGAGGCTGATAACGAGGAGCAGAGAGAGTTCCGCCCACGCGTGGCGAACAAGGAGAAGCGTTCATCGTATAATCCACACTTTACATCCGATAACCGCCTCCGCCCAGAGTATGAGGAGCGTAAGCCTCGTGCAGAGCGTGGTGAGCGTTCAGAGCGTAGCTTTAACCGTGCAGAGCGTGGTGAGCGTACTGAGCGCAGCTTCAACCATCCAGAGCGTGGTGAGCGTACTGAGCGTAGCTTTAACCGTCCAGAGCGTGGCGAGCGTACTGAGCGTAGCTTCAACCGTCCAGAGCGTGGTGAGCGTACAGAGCGTAGCTTCAACCGTCCAGAGCGTGGCGAGCGCCCAGAGCGCCGTGGTGATTCTAAGGGTGGCGCAAAGCGTGGTTTTGCACCTAAGCGTGACGAGAAGCCTCGCTCATATCCAAAGTATAACCCTAACCGCGTAACAGGCGAGATTCGTCTTAACCGCTTCATCTCGCAGTCGGGTGTATGCTCACGCCGTGAGGCTGATGAGTTTATCCTTGCGGGTGTAGTGACCGTAAATGGTCAGGTTGTAACTGAGCTTGGAACAAAGATTTTGCCTACTGATGAGGTACGCTTCAATGATGAGAAGCTCCAGGGCGAGAAGCATGTATATATCGTGCTTAACAAGCCTAAGGGTTATGTAACATCGCTCGATGACCCACATGCCGACAAGACCGTTATGGACTTGCTCCGCGATGCATGCTCTGAGCGTGTATATCCTGTAGGTCGCCTCGATAAGAACTCACTTGGTCTTTTGCTTATTACAAACGATGGCGATGTGACGCGTCAGCTTACTCACCCATCATACCGTAAGAAGAAGATCTATCAGGTAACACTCGATAAGCCTCTTACCCGTGCCGATATGGATACACTCACCGAGGGTATCACCCTTGAGGATGGCGATATCTTTGCCGATGAGGTGGCATACGCATCTGAGGATAAGAAGACCGTAGGTGTTGAGATTCACTCTGGCCGCAACCGTATCGTGCGCCGTATGTTCGAGCACCTCGGCTATACCGTGCAGAAGCTCGACCGTGTCTATTACGCAGGTCTTACAAAGAAAAACCTTAAGCGTGGCGACTGGCGCTTCCTAACCAAGGATGAGGTTATGCGTCTTAAGACTGGTCAATACGAGTAATTTTCGATTATAAGGCAGACATCTACTGCCGCTAACAAAAAGTCCCGACAATGAGCAGTACTCCAAGTACAGCCCATCGTCGGGATTTTTGCCGAGCGTTGTATCTGCAGCCTTCTAATCAAAAATTGGGTCGTGGTGCTAATTAACCTTATTTTGTTTATACGATAGAACAAATCTGCTCCTCTAAAATCAAAAATTAGGTTGTGGTGCTAATCTATTTTTAGGTTTCTTCATTTATTTAAGTTTGGGTTAGTAGTTTTTATTGCTATCTTTGCATAGATTAAACTTTGTTGCAATGATTCTACAAGCTAACTGCAAGATAAACCTCGGACTTAATGTCCTTCGTAAGCGTGAGGATGGGTATCATGAACTTGAAACGGTGATGCTGCCCGTGGAGAAACTTTACGATATTGTGGAGGTGGAGCGCATCGAGAGTGGTGTTGTGTTTGAGGGTGTGGGTATTGAGGTTGACTGCCCCGATGATAAGAATCTCTGTGTGCGTGCTGCGCGTCTTATGCAGGAGCGTTACAATATCGGTGGCGTGAGGATAAAGCTCGATAAGCGTGTGCCGTTTGGTGCAGGCTTGGGTGGCGGCTCGTCAGATGCAACGGCGGTCATTATGGTTATAAATAAGATATATAATCTTGGACTTGACAACTCTACATTAGCATCGCTTGCTGCAGAACTCGGTAGCGATACGCCATTCTTTGTGTATAACCGAGCAATGCTCTGCAAAGGTCGTGGAGAGGTTATGGAGAAGATTGATGTTGATCTTAGCGGTCTATGGCTTGTAGTTGCAAAGCCCGAAAGGGGAGTATCTACGGCTGAGGCCTATCGTGGTGTAAGACCTGCAACTCCTGAAACACCACTTATAGAGCTATTAAAGCGACCTATAGAGGAGTGGCAGGGTAGTGTCGTTAATGATTTTGAACCACATATTCTTGCGGCGCATAAAGATATAGCTGATATAAAATCTTCGCTTATAGATGCTGGTGCCCTGTATGCTTCGATGTCGGGCTCGGGTTCTGCGGTATTTGCTCTCTTTGGAGATAAGCCAAAGTTCACACTTCCAACGGATATATTTGTGCATGTTGAGAGGATTTAATCCTCAATGCGTGGAATACGATAGACCTTCAACTCCTTGTTGAGGGTCTTTTCTTTGCCATCTACAAGCGAGTTGAGAAGTGCGTGGAACGCCTTGGAGTGGTTGTGGTGGCGGGTATGGCAAAGCTCATGTAGGATGATAAACTCGCGCAGGTGTATAGGTAGTAGCATGATGAAAATAGATAGCGATATGCCATTCTTGCCACTACATGAGCCCCAGCGTGTGCGTGCAGACGATAGACGCAGTGATGTATAGTGAAAACCATGCTCCTTAGCCAGGCGTGCTAAGGTTGTTGGAAGGTATTCTCGCGCACTATTTCTAAGAGTCTTAATATCTAAGCGGCTAATTGTAGGTGTTGCATCTTGTCGCTCAGCGAGGCGCTGGCGTGTCTTTATAATCCACGCCTCCTTGCTCTCAACAAAGGCAATTGCCTTATTCTTGGATGCAAAGAGAGGGCAGGTTATACGCAGTGAGCCATCACCGCGCACCACAAGACGAATAGAGCGTGCGCGTATGGAACGCACACACTCTATATCTCCGAATTTATGATGCCGAATAATGCTCATTACTCGCCAATGCGCTGGCGTACAACCTCAAACAACATAATTGCTGCGGCGGCTGATACATTCAACGACTCGGTCTTGCCGATAAGTGGAATGGCGAGCTGCTCGTCACATAGCTTGAGTACCTCCTTTGAGATGCCCGTATCCTCAGCACCCATAACAATCACCGTTGGCTTGCGGAAGTCTGCATCGTAGAGTAGCTTGCGGCTCTTCTCCGTAGCGGCAACAATCTGGAAACCGTCAACCTGCAACGCCTTAAGAGTGTTGCGTATAGAGCCTACACGGCATACAGGGATATTCTGCAACGCACCTGCCGATGAGCGTATAGCGTCACCATTCACAGGTGCAGAGTTCTTGAGTGGGGTAATAAGACCGTGCGCACCTGCACACTCTGCCGAGCGGGCTATACCTCCGAAGTTACGCACATCTGTAACACCATCAAATACTACGATAAGAGGTGTCTCATCCTCAGGTACACGCTCCAGGATATCCTCAACGGTTACATAGTCGATAGCGGCAATCTGTGCCACAACGCCCTGATGATTGCCCTTCGTTAGACGGTTAAGTTTCTCGATAGGCACCTCCTGCCAGCGTAGGTGGTGGCGTGTCATAAGGTCTTTGAGGTCGCCCATAAGCGCACCCTCAGCACCCTTCTTTATATATATACGCTCAATCTGTCGGCGTGCCTCGATAGCCTCTGCCACGGGGCGAATACCAAAAATAATGTTCTCCTTCTCCATATTTTGTTTCTAGCTTTGTTCGGTTATCTCCAACTCGTAGGATGCCTTCTCCCACTCGTGCAAAAGGTGGTCGTACTGCTCCTTGAGGGCGTTATACTTGGCGTAGTCATCGGCATTGTACTCCGTCGCGGCAGCAAAACGAGCATCATACTCAGCAATCTGCTTCTCAACATTTGCCGTCTCCTCCTCGATGCTCTCCACTGCCTTACGGAGTTTTCGTATTAACTTCTCCTGCTCCTTCTTCTGCTCGTAGGAGAGCTTTCCTGATGTTGCACCCTCGGCGCTCTTAGGTGTGGTTGCAGGTTTGTCGTGTCGCTCAATATCCTGCAATGACTCAACCTTACGCTTCTCCAAGAAGTACCATATATCACCAAGATACTCCCTTACGCCACCATCCCTAAACTCGTAGATGCGGTCAACAAGACCATCCAAAAACTCTCGGTCGTGTGATACAACGACTACCGTGCCGTCAAACTTTTGTAGGGCATCTTTGAGGATGTCTTTCGAGCGCATATCCATATGGTTGGTAGGCTCATCGAGTACAAGAAGGTTGTATGGCTCAAGCATAAGGCGCGCCATAGCGAGGCGCGAACGCTCACCGCCCGATAGCACCTTCACCTTCTTCTCAATATCCTCACCACGGAATAGGAACGCACCGAGAATATCTCTTAGGCGTGTGCGAATATCGCCTACAGCTACTCGGTCGAGAGTGTCGAATACGGTAAACTCGCCATCCATCAGGTCGTCCTGGTTTTGGGCATAGTAGCCGATGTTGACATTTGCACCGAGTTTAATCTCTCCCTCGCTCTGCTCCAACTCGCCTATGAGCATACGGGCAAAGGTCGTCTTGCCCTCGCCATTGCGTCCTACAAGGGCAATCTTTTGACCGCGCTCAATGGTGAACTCGGCACCCGAGAAGATGCGCTTCTCGCCAAAGGCCTTACCCACACCCTTGACCTCAGCGACAATCTGTCCTGTGCGTGGGGCTGGTGGAAACTTGATGTTTAGTCGTGATAGATCCTCCTCGTCAACCTCTATGCGCTCCAACCTGTCGAGCTGCTTGATGCGTGACTGCACCTGGTTACTCTTGGTTGGCTTATAGCGGAATTTCTCGATAAACTCCTCGGTCTTTTCGATTAGTCGCTGCTGATTTTCGTATGCCGCCATCTGCTGTGCGCGGCGCTCG
Source organism: Alistipes sp. (assembly GCA_045650465.1). Lineage (GTDB taxonomy): Bacteria > Bacteroidota > Bacteroidia > Bacteroidales > Rikenellaceae > Alistipes. Next base: position 49,578 of record JAZRRF010000090.1, on the reverse strand, counting down.
GCACGCAACACCACATACTTCGAGTATGGAACTTTATAGTCGTATGCCTTACCAAGTGATATCTCCACGGTGCGTGTTGTTACATTATCAAGGAATGCTCTATCGTGCGAGATAAGCAAAACTGCGCCATTGTAGTTCTTTAGATAATCCTCTAACCACTGAATACTCTCAATATCGAGGTGGTTGGTAGGCTCATCCAACAGAAATATTGAAGGACGCTTTAGGAGTAGCTTTGCTAACTCGATACGCATACGCCAGCCACCCGAAAACTCCCTTGTAGGACGCTCAAAGTCGCTGCGCTTGAAACCAAGACCGAGTAGCGTGCGCTCAATATCGGCATCGCGCGTGTCGCCACCAAGAATATGGTAACGGTCGTTGGCATCGTTGAGACGATGGATGAGGTTGGCATACTCCTCCGATTCGTAGTCGGTGCGAGAGCCAATCTCTGAGGTTAGATGCTCTATCTCAGCCTCAATTTTCAACACCTCGTCAAAGGCCTTGGCTGTCTCGGCAATAAGCGTTGTGGTATCCGCTACACGCATCTGCTGGGGTAGGTAGCCAATGCTGCACTCTCCGTTTATGGTCACAGCACCCTCGGTGGGCTGCTGCTCGCCTGTGATGACACGAAGTAGTGTGGTCTTGCCCGCACCATTCTTACCCACAAGACCTATGCGGTCCTTGGGGTTAATCATAAACGAGATACCATCAAAGAGAGTCCACCCTCCGTAGCTTATGGTAAGGTTATCTAATGAAATCACTTACAAATTGGTAATTAGTAGTGAGAATTTATAATCTATCTCTTATGAATTTAACATGTCTATGATAGCCTGCTCAGGGTCTGGTGCGCCAAATACTGAGCTGCCTGCAACCAATGCCTCGGCACCAGCATCGAAGAGTAGTCGAGAGTTTGAAGCCGAGATACCGCCATCAACCTCGATGATAAGCTCTGAAAGACCAAGCTCATTCTTTTTCTTTGTGAGGTACTCGCACTTAGCGATAGATGATGGCATAAACTTCTGACCACCAAAGCCTGGCTCAACGCTCATCACAAGTACCATGTCAATCTTATCGAGCCACTTATCCAAAACCTCAGGCTCTGTACCTGGCTTGATAGAGATGCCTACCTTTGCACCTGCCTTACGGATAAGGTCGATGCACTCCTCGATATTCTCGGTAGCCTCATAGTGGAAGGTGACATAATCAGCGCCAGCCTCAACAAAGCGTGTTACATACTTCTCAGGTGCTGTAATCATAAGATGTACATCGAGAACCTTATCTGTGCCTTTGCGTAGAGGTTTCATAAGTGGAAAACCGAATGAGATATTAGGAACGAATACGCCATCCATAACATCTACATGTACCCACTCAGCCTGTGAGCGTTGAAGCATCTCCATGTCACGATTTAGGTTACCGAAGTCGGCTGAAAGTACCGACGGAGCAATTATTCTTTTCATATTATCCAAGTGTTGTAGGTTGTTCTACTAAGTTTTATCCTACAAATATACGGATGTTTTGCGGAAAAAGCAATAACTCTATCAAAATAAAGGTTAATTCTTGCAAATTCAATATATTATAACTATTTTTGTTGCAGATTGAGGAGTATGTCTGTGTGACTTTTTAGCTTTATATGTCTTGTAAAATTGGAGGATTTCGCGTTGCAAGCGCGTTAATGTTGCTTGCGTGTATGCTATGCTGGGATGTTAAACTTCTGGCAGAGGAGTCCTCGTCGTATATTTATATGAGCAGAAAGCGCACACCGCAATACTACTTTAATGAGGGTGAAGGTAAGGCGGAAGATGGAGATTATGCAAGAGCGTTGGAGCTCTATCTTTTGGCAGCCTATGATGGTCATGTTGAGGCACAATATAAGGCTGCTTGCCTATATGATCGAGGCTTAGGAGTGAAAAAAGATAATAAAGAGGCTGCCTTTTGGTTCGAGAAGGCAGCTGAGCAGGGTCACTACGATGCGCAGTATAGAATAGCGTGTTGTTATAAGCAGGGTATAGGTGTTGCAAAGGATTATACTCGGGCCATGCATTGGTTTAGACGAGCTGCTGAGCAAGGTGACGACACAGCGATGTGTGAGCTAGGTATATTTTATGCTAATGGTGTTGGTGTTGAGCAGGATTATCACGAGGCTATAAAGTGGTTCCATTCTGCTGCAGAGTTGGGGTTTGCCTTGGCTCAGTATAATTTGGGTTTGTGTTACACCAAAATTCAGGGTTCGGAGCGTGATTATAAGGAGGCTTTTAAGTGGTTTAAGCTTGCTGCCGAGCAGGGTCATCGCGATGCTCAATATCTTTTGGGGCAGTGCTACGCTAATGGTAATGGCGTGACGCCAGATGTTAAGAGGGCAGTGGAGTGGTATGAGTCGGCAGCTATGCAACAAGATGGTCGTGCTGAGAATGCTCTGGGAGTCTGCTATGAGTATGGTAAAGGTGTGGATGTGGATTATGCTAAGGCATTCTATTGGTATGACTGTGCGGCAAAGCATAATAATGTGAATGCAGAGTATAACTTAGGTCATTGCTACTACTTGGGTCATGGTGTTGCCAAAGATTATGCTAAGGCCGTTGAGTGGCTCGAAAAGTCCGCAAAGCATGGAAATAAGGAGGCTCAATTCCTCTATGGCTACTGTAATGAGTATGGTCAAGGTATATCTCAAAACTATAATGAGGCGGTATATTGGTATCGTGAAGCGGCAAAGCATGGTCAGCATGATGCAGAGTATAATTTAGGTCATTGCTACTACTTGGGTCATGGCGTTATCAAGAGCTTTGAGGAGGCTGTTAAGTGGTATGAGAGAGCCGCGAAGCATCATCAGGCAGATGCAGAGCTTAGTCTTGCTATGTGTTATGAACTTGGCGAGGGCGTTGCGGTGAACTATGCTTCGGCTAAGAGGTGGTATGAGCGCGCAGCGGAAGATGGTAAGGCGGAGGCAGAGTATCATTTGGGTGATATGTATCACTATGGTCGTGGTGTTGCTGTGGATTGCGAAAAGGCAGCCGAGTGGTATCGTAGAGCAGCGAACCATGGTCAATATGATGCTGCGTATAGCGTGGGTGTGATGTGTGAGGAGGGCGATGGTATAGCTCAAAATTATGATGAGGCAGCTATGTGGTATCGTATTGCTGCAGAACATAATATAGCTGGCGCAGAGTATAACCTTGGGCGTTGTTATTATCTTGGTCGCGGTGTGAAACAGGATAGTATCGAGGGTGAGAATTGGTTTATGAGAGCTGCTAAGCATGGTCATAAGGAGGCGCAGGATTATTTCAAATCACGATATATCTTTGTGGATTAAAAATATTTTAGTACCTTTGTCGCAACTAAGGGGTGCTAACTAAGGCTGCTGCAACACAAGCGCGTGTGGAGTGGTGGTGTTAGTTGGCTGAGATTAGACCCATTGTACCGGATACGGGTAATGCCGAGACCGGGATTGGACATATCTTATAAGACCCCTTTTCAACTTAAAATTATTAAAGTATGAAAAGGAATTTTTCTTTATGGGCATTACTACTCTTTGTATGTGCCAATGGCGTGGCGCAGGAGTACAATCTTTATGAGAAGGTCGATACGACCAAAATCTATGAGGTGGAGACTGTTGAGGTCGTCACAACCTATGCTAAGCGTACAACTCCTGTTGCGCAAGATAATCTTTCAAAAGAGTCGATTATTCGTTCAAGTTATGGTACTGACCTGCCGTCAGCACTTGCTTTGACTCCTTCGCTTATCGCAACAAATGAAACAGGTGTGGGTATCGGTGCGACATCTATACGCCTTCGTGGTACGGATGCTACGCGAATCAATGTTACTATCAATGGCGTGGCGATGAATAATCCCGATTCACACTCTATGTATTGGTATGATACACCCGATTTGATTTCATCAGTAGGAAGTGTGCAGGTGCAGCGAGGTGCGGGTGTATCGACCAATGGTGCGGGTGCTTTTGGAGGTGCTGTATCTATGACTACAGATGCTCTATCGCCAGAGTTCCGAGGCTCGGCATCGCTGTCCTATGGCTCGTATAACACCAATAAGCAGGGTGTGAATATCTCGTCAGGTCTTTTGCGCGACCATTGGGTTATTGATGCGCGATTAACACATATCGGCTCGGATGGCTATATCGAGCGCGGCTCGACAGACCTAAAAAGTTATATGGCGCAAGTTGGTTACTATGCCGATAACACCAAGATAAAGTTGTTGTCGTTTGGTGGCTCGGCAAAGACCTATCTTACATATAACGGTGTTTCAAGAGCTGATATGGAGGAGCATGGTCGTAGGTATCATGACTCTGGTCAATATTATGATAAGGATGGAAATATTGCATATTATGATGACCAAACCGATAACTATCTTCAGTTTAATAATCAGCTTGTTATAAATCATAACTTCAACCAGCGCTGGAAGTTGAACGCTACGCTCTTCTATACCTATGGTTATGGCTATTATAACCAGTACCGCGATGATGAGGAGTTGGCTGAGTATCTTAATCTAAATCGAGGTGGTGAGGCAGATATGATACGCCATAAGATTATGGAAAATCATCTGTCGGGAGCAAATATCGCTGCGAATTACCGCAATGAAAATATTGATGTTGTGGCGGGTGGCTCGTGGAGTTATTACACATGTCCTCACTGGGGTACAATATCGTGGGTCGATGGCGTAGAGGATGTTGCTGGTAAGTGGTATGAGAATGATGTAAACAAGCAGGATGCTAATGCCTTTGTGCGTGCCGATTGGACAATATTTAGAGGTTGGTTTGATAATGCGCTACACCTCTTCGGTGATATGCAGTATCGCTATGTTCACTATAAAACTTGGGGTACTAACGACAATGCTGTCAAGGGTGATAATGGTAGCTACTCGATGCAGCCGATAGATGTAGATAAAGAGTATAATTTCCTAAATCCACGCTTTGGAATTAGCTATATTGCCCATCGTCACAATCTCTTTGCATCTGTTGCTGTGGCTCATCGTGAGCCAACGCGTTCCGACTTTACGGATAGATATATGTTTGCCGAAGATGATAGCTATCCAGAGCCTGAAAGATTGACAGATTTCGAGGTCGGATATACCTATATTTCGCCTCGTGTAACGCTTGGAGTAAATCTTTATTATATGCTATATAACAATCAGTTGGTTGCAACTGGTATGGTCAATGATGGTGATGATGCTTTGAATACAAATGTCGATAAGAGCTATCGCCGTGGTGTGGAGCTTATGGCATCGTGGAGAGTGGCAAAGTGGCTCAATCTATCTGCAAATACAACACTCTCACAAAACAAGATTTTGAACTATGTGGATCAGTTGAAGGATAGTCCAACCTATGGTCAAAATCTCGGTACGATGACCATATCTTATTCTCCATCTGTTGTAGGGTCACTTATTGCCGATGTTCACCATAGGGGTTGGTCACTGATGTGGCATACACAATATGTTGGTAAGCAGTATTTTACCAACAACGAGGTTGAGGCTTTGTCGTTGGATGCCTACTGTGTTACTAACCTGGATTTGGGTTATAATCACAGGTGTAGTGGCGGTGGCTCGGTGCGTTTTGGCGTTGCGGTCAATAATCTATTCTCCACACTCTATGAGTCAAACGGTTATGGCTACTCTTATATGTGGGAAGGAGTGCGTTATGACGAGGCTTTCTACTTTCCACAAGCCCCAATCAATGTGTTGATGAATATGACGGTTAATTTTTAGACTTTGATAAATAATAATGGAACTTAAGTTGTTGTTACAAATTGTAGGTACACTGCTTGGTCTGCTCTATTTGTGGTTGGAGTATAAGGCTAATATCTGGGTGTGGATTGTTGGTGCTATCATGCCTATGGTGCATGGTATGTTGTACCTTAGTTCGGGTATTTATGCCGATGCTGCTATGCAGTTGTATTATGTTGTCGCAGGTATTTACGGATTATTCGTTTGGCTCAGAGGTGAGAAGCGTAGTGAAAAGCGTGTTGATATTCAGCATACGCCTAAACAGTGGATTTTGCCGCTTGTTTTGGTATATGCTCTACTCCATGTCGCTCTCTACTTTTTGCTTACTGAGTTTACCGATAGTCGAGTTCCATTTTTCGACTCAATGTCCACAGCGTTAAGTGTTGTTGCCATGTGGATGCTCTCGCGTAAGTTAGTGGAGCAGTGGTTGGTATGGTTGGTTGTGGATATGATAAGTGTTGGACTATATTTCTACAAGGGAATACCAATTACAGCTTTGCTGTACACACTCTACTGTGCCCTTGCCGTGGCAGGTTATATGCGTTGGCGAAAGCAGGTGTTAATAAAAAGTTGAAAAAAGTAGATTTTACTATTTTTTAATCGGGGAAAAATTACTATCTTTGTTGCATGAATATTAGTAATGTCCCTGTTATGCCGAATAGTCCAATAACGATAATATCGTCGAGGCTCAAATCTCAAAGTATGATGTCGGTTGCTTGCACTGAGCAGGTAACAAAGGTTTTGGACGCTATAACTGTGGGCGCTGTGTGTGAGATAGGATTAGGGAAATAATATATAGACCGCTGATACTAAGAGTGTTAGCGGTCTTTGTTTTTGAAATAATTGATGATAATATAAACTAAACAAATTTGAATTATGAAAGTAGCAGTTATTATGGGTTCAACCAGCGACTGGGATATCATGAAGGCCGCAGTCGAGACATTGGAGGAGTTGGGTATCGAGTATGAGAAGCGTGTGATATCTGCACATCGCACACCTCACCTCATGGTTGAGTATGCTGAGTCGGCTCGTGAGCGTGGTATTGGTGCTATTATCGCTGGTGCAGGTGGCGCAGCTCATGTTGCAGGTGTTACCGCAGCGTTGACCACAGTTCCAGTGATTGGTGTGCCTATCAGAACATCGGCTCTTGGCGGTTTGGATTCATTGCTCTCAATCGTGCAGATGCCTGGTGGTATTCCAGTATCAACAACTGCTATCAATGGCGCAAAGAATGCTGCGCTTATCGCTGCATCTATCTTCGCTCTTACAGACAAGGCTTTGGAGGAGCGTTTGGTTGCCTTCCGCAAGGCTCAGACAGAGAAGGTGCTTGCATCAGAGTTGTAATATTTAACCCCCTAACGACAAACGGACAATTATGAAGAATCGTCGCATATTTGTTGAAAAATATTCTCGTTTTCAGGTCGAGGCTGATACTCTTCGCAAAGAGTTGAATACTAACCTTGGACTAAATATCGAGACACTTCGTTTTATCAATGTTTATGATCTCTTTGGCTTCTCTGATGAGTTGTTGGAGAAGAGCCGTTATTCGGTGTTTGGTGAGGTCGTAACAGATGTTGTAACAGATGAGTGTGATATGGCGGGTATGCCTCACCTTGCTGTTGAGTTCCTCCCAGGTCAGTTCGATCAGCGCGCAGCATCGGCTGTAGATTGTGTACACCTTATCGAGCCTGAGGCTGATGTTAAGATTAAGTCATCACGCCTCTATATTTTCGACAAGAGTGTAGATGCTGATGCTTTAGCTCGTATCGAGAAGTATCTTATCAATGCCGTTGAGTCTCGCAAGAAGAACCTTGAGGTGTTGACCGATGTGGAGAATGCCGAGATTAAGCCTGTTGCAGTGTTGGAGGGCTTCTGCAATATGAAGGAGGAGGATTTGGCTTCGTACTGCAAAGAGAATGGTCTAGCGATGAATGCCGATGACCTTCGTGAGGTTGTTAACTACTTCACTAAGGAGGGTCGTGACCCTGTAGAGACAGAGCTTCGTATTCTCGATACATATTGGAGCGACCACTGCCGTCACACAACATTCACTACCGAGATTGAGGAGATTACCCTCGATGAGTCGTTCATGAAGGCTGAGTTCGAGAAGTCGCTCGACTTGATGCGTAAGATTCGCGCGGAGCTTGGTCGTGAAGAGAAGAGCCTATGTCTTATGGAGCTTGCAACAATTGGTGCACGCTACCTAAAGAAGATGGGTAAGCTTGATGATATGGAGCAGAGCGAGGAGAATAACGCATGCTCAATTTTTGTGAATGTCGATGTTGATGGCGTTATGGAGAAGTGGTTGTTGCAATTCAAGAACGAGACACACAACCACCCAACCGAGATTGAGCCATTCGGTGGCGCATCTACATGTCTTGGTGGCGCTATCCGTGACCCATTGTCAGGTCGTAGCTATGTCTATCAGGCTATGCGTGTAACAGGCGCTGGCGATATCTACAAACCAGTATCTGAGACTATGGCAGGTAAGCTTCCTCAGCGTATTATCTCAACTAAGGCTGCAGCAGGTTATTCAAGCTATGGTAACCAGATTGGTCTTGCTACAACTCATGTTCGCGAGGTTTACCACCCAGACTATGTTGCTAAGCGTTTGGAGGTGGGTGCTGTAGTAGGTGCTGTTAAGGCTGAGAATGTACGCCGCGAGTCACCAGCTGCGGGCGATGTAGTATTATTGCTTGGTGGTCGTACAGGTCGTGATGGTGTAGGTGGCGCTACAGGTTCATCTAAGGAGCACACACTATCATCATTGGAGGAGTGTAGCTCAGAGGTGCAGAAGGGTAATGCTCCTGAGGAGCGTAAGTTGGCTCGTCTGTTCCGCCGTGGCGATGTAACACGCCTCATTAAGAAATCAAATGACTTTGGTGCTGGTGGTGTGAGTGTGGCTATCGGCGAGCTTACCGATGGCTTGGATATCTACCTTGACCGCGTGCCTACAAAATATAAGGGTCTTAACTTCTCGGAACTTGCTATCTCGGAGTCGCAGGAGCGTATGTCTGTAGTTATCGAGCGTAAGGATATGGAGCAGTTTATGGCACTATGTCATGAGGAGAATGTCGAGGTTACATATGTTGCGGATGTTACCGATACACGCCGTATGCGTATGTTCTGGGGCGAGGATGTTGTGGTTGACCTATCACGCGACTTTATCGACTCGGCAGGTGCTAAGCACTATACAAAGATTAGAATTGGCGAGGTGGAGAATGTTAACCCATTCGAGCGTAAGATTGAGGGCGCTACAACCACTAAGCGTATGAAGAATAATCTTTCGGATGATAATGTAGTATCACAGAAGGGTCTTATCGAGATGTTTGACTCTACTATCGGTGCATCTACAGTCTTGATGCCTTACGGTGGTAAGACTCAGTGTACAGAGACTCAGGTATCAGTACAGAAGTTGCCTGTAGGTGGTGGCTTCACCAATACAGCAAGTATCATGGCTTATGGCTACAACCCATTCATCGCTAAGTGGAGCCCATATCATGGTGCTGCATACGCTGTGGTAGATGCTTGTGCTAAGGTTGTTGCTGCAGGTGCACGATATAATGATATGCGCTTCTCTTATCAGGAGTACTTCGAGCGTATGACAGATGCTAAGTCTTGGGGTAAGCCTCTTGCAGCATTGCTCGGCGCTTTGAAGATGCAGGTTGAGTTGGGTCTTCCTTCTATCGGTGGTAAGGACTCTATGAGTGGTACTTTCCGCGATATCAATGTGCCTCCAATGCTTATGGCATTTGGTATTACAACTGTTGACGCTCGCAATGTTATCAGTCCAGAGTTCAAGGAGGGTGGTCATAAGATTTACATCATCCGCCATACTCCTAAGGATAACTACATGCCTGATACCGACCAGCTCAAGGCAAACTTTGAGTTTGTGAATAATAAGATTGCCCAGGGTGATATCGTTGCAGGTTATGCAGTAGGCTTTGGTGGTGTTGCTGAGGCTGTATCTAAGATGGCATTCGGTAACAAGATTGGTGCAGAGTTGGAGTGCGATGAGCAGATGCTCTACAACTACTCATACGGCTCTATCGTTGTTGAGAGCCGCCGTACGCTCAACTTCCCACAGGCTGAGTATATTGGTAATACCCTTGACAAGGAGGCTATCTTCGTAAATGGCACACGCCTACCTTTGGAGGAGCTTTTGGAGGCTAATACCGAGAAGTACACTTCGGTATATACAGATAAGGGTAAGAAGGGTGAACCTACACGCGTTAGCGATGGTAAGATTCACATGAAGGAGTACACAGGTGAGAAGGTCGATAAGGTTAAGGTCTTCATCCCTGTATTCCCAGGTACAAACTGCGACTACGATACTGCTCGTGCCTTTGAGCGTGCTGGTGCTGAGGTTAAGTTTGGTGTGTTCAAGAACCTAACAGGTGAGGATGTAATAGCTTCAATCCGCGAGATGAAGGAGAACATTGCCGAGTGTCATATCATGGCTTTGGCTGGAGGTTTCTCTGCAGGTGATGAGCCTGATGGTAGCGGTAAGTTCATTGCAAATGTTCTAAATAATAAGGATGTTGCGGATGCTATCCACGCCTTGTTGGATCGTGGTGGCTTGATGCTGGGTATCTGTAACGGTTTCCAGGCATTGGTTAAGTCGGGTTTGTTGCCTTATGGTCGCTTGGGCATGGTGACAAAGGCATCTCCAACACTATTCCGTAACGATATCAATCGTCATATCTCGCAGATTGTATCAACTCGCGTAGGTACTGTGGCATCACCATGGTTGCGCTCATTCGAGGTGGAAGATATCCACTCTATTGCTGTGAGCCATGGTGAGGGTAAGTTCGTTGTTAGTGACGAGATGGCTGAGGAGCTATTCCGCAATGGTCAGGTAGCATTCCAGTATGTAGATGCTGAGAATCGTCCTACTACAGATGCTCCATACAATCCTAACGGTTCGAGCTTCGCTATCGAGGGTATCATCGACCCAAGTGGTCAAATCCTCGGTAAGATGGGTCACACCGAGCGTTACGAGCGTGATTTGATGAAGAATATCCATGGCAATAAGGTTCAGGATATCTTCGCTAATGCAGTTAACTATTTTATGAATAGATAGGCTATGAAGCAGCAAGAACTACTTCATGAGGGTAAGAGTAAACTTATCTATAAGGGGGAGGACTCGGAGCATATCGTCATCCGATTTAAGGATGATGTGACAGCTTTCTACAATATCAAGCGCGCCAAGATTGAGAATAAGGCGAGAATGAATTGCACCATATCATCGTTGTTGCTTGCCTATCTCAATGAAAATGGAATCAAGACACACTTTGTAGAGCGTCTTGATGATGAAAGTCAGCTATGTCGCATGGTTAAGCATATACCTATCGAGGTTATTGTGCGTAATGTCATAGCAGGCTCTATGGCTAAGCGTCTTGGTATTGAGGAGGGTGTTGTCCCTCAGAACACCATATTTGATTTGTGTCTTAGAGAGGAGCAACTTGGTGATCCGTTGATTAACGATCATCATGTTGTTGCCCTCGGCATTGCAACATACGAGGAGTTGGCTGAGATTTATGAAATATCAGCAAAGGTGAACCTACTTCTAAGTGATTTATTCGCGAAGGCTGGGATTCGCTTGGTTGACTTCAAGATTGAGTTTGGTCGCACGGATAGTGGTGAACTTATCTTAACAGATGAACTTACACCTGACACCTGTCGTTTGTGGGATGCCGCAACGGGAGATCGTCTTGATAAAGATCGTTTTCGCCGTGACTTAGGTCGCGTGAGGGAGACCTATGAGGATGTTGCAAATCGTATTCACAACGCACTAAATAAATAATAAGGTATGCTAAAAGAGTCTTTGGATATATATGGCGATGACCTGCACGAGGAGTGCGGTGTGTTTGGTATCTTCGGTGTTGAGGATGCAGCAAATCTTGCCTACTATGGACTTCATGCTTTACAGCATCGTGGTCAGGAGGCGTGTGGTATCTCGGCATTTGATGGTGAAAAACTTAATACGGTTAAGGGTGAAGGTCTTGTAACAGAGGTCTTTAACCAACAGAAACTATCTAAACTTAAGGGTAACATTGCCATTGGTCATGTTCGTTATGCTACAACTGGTGGCGGAGGCGCAAACAATGTGCAACCATTCTCATTCAGTCACCATACAGGTGATTTCGCACTTGCTCACAATGGTAACTTGGTAAACTCTAAGGAGTTGGCTCGTTACTTGGAGGTGCGTGGTTCATTGTTCCATTCGTCAAGCGATAGTGAGCTTCTTGCACACCTTGTAAAGAAGGAGAAGAGCGAGGACAAGCGTATTGATAACATCATGGAGGCGCTAAACATGCTGGAGGGAGCCTTTGCTTTCCTTATCATGACAAAGAACCGTATCTATGCATGTCGCGATAAGCATGGTTTGCGCCCTTTGGCATTGGGTAAGCTCGGTGAGGGCTATGTTATTAGCTCGGAGACATGTGCTTTGGATATTGTAGGTGCTGAGTATATTCGTGATATTGAGCCAGGTGAGGTTATCTCTATTGACCACCACGGTATTCGCACTAATAAATACTCTCTCTATCAGCGTCACTTGATGTGCGCTATGGAGTATATCTATTTTGCGCGCCCAGACTCGGATATCGAGGGTTGCAATGTACATGCTTTCCGTAAGCTATCGGGTAAGTACCTTTACGAGCAGTCGCCAGTTAAGGCAGATGTTGTAATTGGTGTGCCTGATTCGAGTATCAGTGCCGCTATTGGTTACTCTGAGGCAAGTGGTATTCCATACGAGATGGGACTTATCAAGAATAAGTATATCGCTCGCACCTTTATCCAACCATCACAGGAGATGCGCGAAAAGGGTGTGCGTATGAAGCTCTCGGCGGTGCGCTCGCTTGTTAAGGATAAGTCAGTAGTGTTGATTGATGATAGTATTGTTCGCGGTACTACATCGTTGCGTATCGTGCGACTATTGAAGGAGGCGGGAGCTAAGGAGGTACATGTGCGTATTGCGAGTCCTGCAATTACACACCCTTGCTTCTATGGTATTGATATGTCAACACGCGATGAGTTGTTGTGCGCACGCATGACAAAGGAGGAGGCTTGCAAGGCTATTGAGGCAGACTCTTTGGAGTTTTTATCAGAGGAGGCGCTTCTTAAGGCGGGTAATCGTTCGGAATTGTGCATGGCATGTTTCAATGGATGCTATGCAACATCACTTTATCAAAATAAGCTAAGTAATAAGTAATAAATATATATAGGTATGGCAAAGAGTTATGAAGAGGCTGGCGTAAACCTCGAAGCAGGTTACGAGGTAGTACGAAGAATTAAGTCACATGTATCATCAACAAAGCGTCGTGGCTCGATGGGTAACATCGGTGCTTTTGGTGGTATGTTCAACCTTGCAGAGCTTAATATTAAGGAGCCTGTGTTGGTTAGCGGTACTGACGGTGTTGGTACAAAGCTAAAGCTCGCGTTTGAGATGGATAAGCATGATACTATCGGTATCGATGCTGTGGCAATGTGCGTGAACGATGTTTTGGCACAGGGTGCTGAGCCATTGGTGTTCCTTGACTATGTTGCTGTAGGTCACAATGAGCCTGCTAAGGTTGAGGCTATCGTTGCTGGTGTTGCTGAGGGTTGTCGTCAGGCTGGTTGTGCATTGGTTGGTGGCGAGACTGCCGAGATGCCAGGTATGTATCAGGACGGTGAGTACGATATCGCAGGTTTCACAGTAGGTGTTGTTGAGCGTTCGAAACTTATCGATGCTGGTGAGCGTGTTAAGGTAGGTGATGTCTTGGTGGGTATCGCTTCAAGCGGTGTTCACTCTAACGGCTTTAGCCTTGTGCGTAAGGTTGTTAGTGACAATAATCTAAAGCTTAATGAGCGTTATGAGGAGCTTGGCGAGCGTACCTTGGGCGAGGCTTTGTTGACCCCTACACGCATCTATGTTAAGCAGGTGTTGAAGGTTATTGCAGAGTGTGATGTTCATGGTATCAGCCATATCACAGGTGGTGGCTTCGATGAGAATATCCCTCGTATCCTCAAGGATGGCCAGGGCGTAGAGGTTAAGGAGGGTAGCTGGGAGATTCTGCCAGTGTTCCGTCTTTTGGAGAAGTATGGTAAGGTAGGCCACAGAGAGATGTTCAACATCTTCAACATGGGTATCGGTATGGTTATCGCACTCCCTGAGGCAGATGCCCAGAAGGCTATCTCAATACTTGAGGCTGAGGGTGAGCGTGCCACTGTTATCGGTCGTGTTATTGAGGGTGAGGGTGTAACAATTCTATAATTTCTCTAAGCTATGAAGAGAGCTCGTTTGGCAGTCTTTGCAAGCGGTAGTGGCAGTAACTATCAGGCTATTGTCGAGGCTTGCAACGATGGTAGAATAGATGCCGATGTAGTGTTGTTGGTATGCGACAAGCCGGGAGCTAAGGTCTTGGAGCGTGCCAAGATTTATGACACCGAGAGCTTTGCGTTCAATCCTAAGGATTACGCTTCGCGCGAGGAGTTCGAGACTGTGATCGCCGATATGTTGGATGAGCGCGGTGTAGATTTTGTCTGCCTTGCTGGTTATATGCGTATTGTGGGTAAGGTGCTCTTGGAGCGTTATGCCCAGCGTATTGTAAACATCCATCCATCGTTGCTACCATCATTCAAGGGTGCGCACGCTATTCAGGATGCCGTTGACTATGGCGTTAAGATTTTTGGTGTTACAACACACTTTGTCGATGAGACATTGGATGGTGGTCGTATCATCGATCAGGGTGCTGTGGTCTATGAAGGCTCAGATATTGAGGAACTTACAAACCTTATTCACAACATCGAGCATAAGCTCTATGTTAAGACTATTAACAAATTGATAAATAAGAAATATTAGATATAGATATATGCGAGCATTAGTAAGTGTTAGCGATAAGGCGGGCGTGGTTGAGTTTTGCCAAAATCTCGTTCGTCTTGGTTGGGAGATTATCGCTACAGGTGGTACACAGAAACTCCTTGATGACAGCGGCGTAAAGACCATTGGTATCAGCGATGTGACTGGCTTCCCAGAGATTTGTGACGGTCGTGTAAAGACTCTCCATCCAAAGGTGCATGGAGGTCTTTTGGCGCGCCGCGATGATGAGAGCCACCTTAAGGCTTTGAAGGATAACTCTATTGAGTTTATCGATATGGTATGTGTAAACCTCTATCCATTCCGTCAGACCATCTCAAAGCCAGATGTTAAGATGGAGGATGCAATCGAGAATATCGATATCGGTGGTCCATCGATGTTGCGCTCGGCAGCCAAGAACTATCGTGATGTTACCGTAGTGTGCGACCCTGAGGATTATGCGCGTATCATCAAGGAGATTGAGGAGGGGGGCAATACAACATTGGCGACTCGTTTACAGCTATCAGCAAAGGCATATACTCACACTGCGGAGTATGATATGTGCATCGCTACATATATGCGTAAGCAGGCGGAGCTAAACGAGAAGCTCTTTGCATCGTTCGACCTTGTACAGACTTTGCGTTATGGTGAGAACCCTCATCAGTCGGCTAAGTTCTATGCATCTTCGGAGCGTGTGCCATACTCTTTGGCTACAGCAAAGCAACTTAACGGTAAGGAGATGTCATACAATAACATCCAGGATGCTAACGCTGCGCTTAACATCGTGCGTGAGTTCAAGGAGCCATTTGCAGTAGGTTTAAAGCATATGAATCCTTGTGGTGCTGCTATTGGTACTGATATCAAGGATGCATGGGTTAAGGCATACGAGGCAGATACTGTGAGTATCTTCGGTGGTATCGTAGCCGTTAACCGTGAGATTACCAAGGAGGTGGCAGAGCTTATGAAACCTATCTTCCTTGAGATTATCATGGCACCATCATTCTCTGAGGAGGCTTTGGAGATTCTATGTACAAAGAAGAACTTGCGCCTCTTGCAGGTTGATATGGGTGAGTTGGAGAGCGTACAGACTCAGTATGTATCAGTAAATGGTGGACTACTTGTTCAGCAGCTTGATACTGATACTAAGGAGGTTGTAGCAGATATGTGTGTTACTGAGTGTAAGCCATCTGCTAAGGAGCTTGAGGATATGAACTTCGGCTGGCGCATCGTTAAGCATGTTAAGTCTAACGCTATCGTTGTTGTTAAGGATGGTCACACCGTAGGTGTTGGCGCTGGTCAGATGAACCGCGTAGGCTCTGCTGAGATTGCTCTTAAGCAGGCCGAGGCAGCAGGCTTCACCGAGGGTCTTGTACTTGCATCTGATGGCTTTTTCCCATTCGATGATACTGTAACCCTTGCCCAGAAGTATGGTGTTACTGCACTTGTACAGCCAGGTGGCTCAGTGCGTGATGAGGACTCTGTTAAGAAGGCTAACGAGTTTGGAATGACGATGCTTGTAACGGGTATGCGTCACTTCAAACATTAATTTGTTGTGATAATGGCGCATCTACGGCATTGGGCTTGTCTGAAAAATGCTCATATACTTCAAGTAAACTCCGCTTTTTCAGCCTGCGACCCACTACCGTATATGCACCATTCTAACAACAAATTGGGTTCTTAGTTGTGATAAGTGGTCATCTTCGGCACCAAGCTCATTGTCCCGAATGGGGATGTACGCCAAGTACACCCCCATCCGTGTCAATTTCGACTTGGCGCCAAATCTAACCACTTCTGACAACAAATTATTTGAAGCTAATTTAGGTGGCTTTTATAGGGAGTTTAGAGAGTTTAGAGAATTTATGAATGACTGTAAATGACACTAAACTCTTTAATCTCCTAACTCAAAAAGGTAAAGCCTTTAATATTACTAATTACACAATTACTAATTGATTATGAATGTATTAGTTATAGGCTCAGGTGGTCGTGAACATGCCATTGTAGAGGCATTGTCGCGCTCACCAAAGCAGCCAAAGATATATGCTGCACCTGGAAATGCTGGTATCGCCCAGCTTGCTGAGTGTGTGGCGATTAAAGATACTGAGGTCGAGAAACTTGTGGAGTTTGCCAAGTCGCATGATGTGGAGCTTACGGTTGTAGGTCCTGAGGCAGCGCTTGCTGTAGGTGTTGTTGACCGCTTCCGCGAAGAGGGTCTTGCAATATTTGGTCCTACAAAGGCAGCTGCAGAGATTGAGGCAAGCAAAGACTTTGCTAAGCGCCTCATGGTTAAGTATGATGTGCCTACTGCTGCGTACGCAACATTCTCAGACTTTGAGGAGGCTATGGCTTATGTACGCAAGGGAACATTCCCAACAGTGTTGAAGTACGACGGTCTTGCCGCAGGTAAGGGCGTGGTTATTGCAACAACCATGGAGGAGGCTGAGGCAACATTGCGCGATATGCTTCTTGATACAAAGTTTGGCGAGGGTAGGGTAGTTATCGAGGAGTTCCTCACAGGTGAGGAGTTCTCGTTAATGTGCTTTGTTGCAGGTAATAAGATTTGCCCTATGCCTGTTGCTCAGGACCACAAGCGCGCTTATGATAACGACGAAGGTCCTAACACTGGCGGTATGGGTGCATATACCGAGCTTCCATTCATCACCGATGAGGATCACGCCTACGCTATGGAGAACATCATGCAGCGTGTTGCTGACGCTATGGTTAAGGAGGGTACACCTTTTAGCGGTGTGTTGTATGGAGGTTTGATGAAGACTCCTCAGGGTATCAAGGTTATCGAGTTTAATGCTCGTTTTGGTGACCCAGAGACTGAGGTTGTACTTCCACGCCTTAAGAGTGATGCTGTGGAGGTGTTTGGTGCAGTAGCACGCAATGAGCAGCCAGAGGCTGAGTGGAGCGAGGGTGCTACATTAGGTATTGTATTGGCATCTAAGGGTTATCCAGGTGACTATGCTAAGGGCTTTGCTATCCGAGGTACAGAGCGAGTGGAGTCTAAGATTTACCATATGGGTACAGCAATGAAAGACGGTGAACTTGTAACTGCTGGAGGTCGTGTGATGATTGTCGTGGCTTCAGCCCCAACACTTCAAGAGGCACAAGCAAAAGCTCGTGAGGATATTTCCAAGATTGAGTGCGATAATTTGTTCCATCGTACAGATATTGGTAACAAAGCGTTCAAATAATTTAGACTTTTGTTATGAGTAATATAATTAACGGTAAAGAGGTGGCAAAGGCTCTCAGGGAGAGTTTGGCAACGCGTGTAGTCGAGCTTAAGGAGAGGTATGGTCGCACTCCAAACCTTGTTGTGATACTTGTAGGTGAGGATCCTGGTAGTGTGTCATATGTTACAGGTAAGGCTAAGGCTGCAACTGAGATTGGCATACGCAACACCACAATCCGCCGCCCAGAGAGCATCACCGAGGAGGAGTTGTTGGCTATCATCCAAGAGCTTAATGCCGATAAAGATGTAGATGGTATTCTTGTGCAGCTACCTTTGCCAAAGCATATCAATGAGAATCATATCATTGAGGCTATACTTCCAGAGAAGGATGTGGATGCCTTCCATCCATGCAATGTAGGACACATGTGGCTTAAGCAGCCTACAGTGTTGCCATGTACACCTAAGGGTATCATTAAACTCCTAAAGGAGTCAGGTACAGAACTTGCTGGCAAGGAGGTTGTTGTGGTTGGTCGTAGCAATATTGTAGGTCAGCCGGTTGCTAAGTTGCTCTTGAATGAGAATGCAACAGTGACTGTAGCTCACTCACGCACTGCAAACCTTAAGGAGGTTACTCTTCGTGCCGATGTTTTGGTTGTGGCTGTAGGTAAGGAGCGTTTCATCTCGGCAGATATGATTAAGCCAGGGGCTGTGGTTATTGATGTTGGTGTTAACCGTGATAGTCGTAATGGTAAGCTCTGTGGCGATGTCGATTTTGATGAGGCTCAGCATGTAGCATCTAAGATTACGCCTGTACCTGGTGGTGTTGGTCCTATGACCATTGCCTGCCTTATGGAGAATACCGTGGAGTGCTTTGAGCGTAGAATTGTAAAATAACTAAACCCAATAAATTATGATTGAAAGATATTCAAGAGAGGTTATGCGTAAGGTATGGACCGAGCAGAATAAGTTTGATGCCTACCTTCGTGTTGAGATTTTGGCTTCTGAGGCTTGGAGCCAGCTTGGTGTAGTGCCTAAGGAGGATGTTGAGAAGTTGTGGAAGAACGCATCGTTCGATATCAACCGTATCTATGAGATCGAGCAGCAGACACGCCACGATATTGTTGCCTTCACGCGTGCTGTGAGTGAGACTCTTGGCGAGGAGCGTAAGTGGGTTCACTACGGTCTTACAAGTACCGATGTTGTTGATACAGCAAATGGCTACCTTCTAAAGCAGGCTAATGCCATCTTGTTGGAGGATATCGAGAAGATGTTGGAGGTGTTGCGCAACCGTGCTATCGAGTTCAAGAACACCCCTTGCATTGGTCGTACACACGGTATTCATGCCGATATCACCAGCTTTGGTCTAAAGTGGGCTTTGTGGTATGAGGAGATGAAGCGTAACCTTCAGCGTTTTGTCACTGCAGCGCGTGGTGTAGAGGTTGGTAAGATCTCTGGTGCTGTGGGTAACTTCGCAAATATCCCACCATTCATTCAGGACTATGTATGTGAGAAACTTGGTACTGAGAGCGCTAATATCTCTACTCAGGTTATCCAGCGTGACCGTCATGCTTACTATATGGCTACTCTCGCAGTTATTGCATCGAGCATCGAGCAGATGGCTATGGAGATTCGTAACCTTCAGCGTACTGAGGTACACGAGGTGGAGGAGTCATTCGGCAAGGGTCAGAAGGGATCATCTGCAATGCCTCACAAGCGTAACCCAATCTCTTCGGAGAATATGTGTGGTTGTGCGCGTGTGATGCGTGGTTACATGGCAACATTCTACGAGAATGTGGCTTTGTGGCATGAGCGCGATATCTCACACTCGGCTACTGAGCGTATCATCCTTCCAGATGCTACAATGCTTCTTGACTATATGCTTAACCGCTTCCGTGGTATCTTGGAGAACTTGGTTGTATTCGAGGATGTGATGAAGGAGAATATCTACCGTACACGCAAGGTTATCTTCGCACAGCGTGTTATGAATGCTCTTATTGAGAAGGGCTTCTCTCGCGAGAAGGCATACGATACTGTTCAGCCTGTAGCTATGCGTGCTATGAGCGAGCGTGCGGACTATCAGGAACTTCTTGCCGAGACTCCAGAGGTTATGGCTGTGCTTACACGCGAGGAACTTGACTCATGCTTCACTTTGGAGTACTACTTGAAGAATGTTGATTTTATCTTCGATCGCGTAGGTATCTAATCTGTTATATATAATGAAGATATGGGCGATATCACTCTGTGGTGTCGCCTATATTGTTTTTTAGCAGGGTAGGGTAGGCTACTTAATTGTTCGCTTGATATAAGAGGAATAATCCTTGACAACGGGCTTGTATTCTGCGTGAGCCATAAGCGTTGACGATATCATAAAGTCCGCAGATGAACGATTTATAGCTGTTGGAACATTATAGAGCGTTGCCAATCGAAGTAGAGCCTTGACATCTACATCGTGTGGTTGCGCTGACATCGGATCCCAAAAGAAAATCAGCATATCAATCTCATCATTAGCAATCATTGCACCCAACTGTTGATCTCCGCCCAATGGACCTGATTTGAGCATTGTGATATCAAAGCGCGAGTTTGCTCTATCTGCACCACGGCGCTCCATAAGTGTCTCTGCAACAATGCGTCCTGTCGTGCCTGTACATATCATGCGGTGTGATAATAGCTTTTCCCAATTCCATGCGACCCACTCTGCAAGGTCGTGCTTCATTGCATCATGTGCAACGAGTGCTACTGTTAATCTCTTTTCCATAACTTTCATCTTTTAATCTTATAATTCATCTCTAAATACGGTGACAAAGGTATATTTAAGATATTTCTTTGTTATTTCATTTGTGTTAAGATTATATTACGACACAAAGACTCTATTTATTGACTTTATTGGATGTTGTTTGTAATATTTATGTTATTTTTGCATTGATTTGACCAAACATAACTATTATGATACGCACTCTACAACAACTATTTGGCTTTGACTCCAACCAAACAACAATCAGGCGAGAGATTATCGCAGGAGTAACAACATTCCTTACAATGTCGTATATCCTTGCTGTAAACCCTACTATCTTCAGTCAGCTTGATGGTATGCCTGGAGGTGCTGTATTTACCTCTACCGCTTTGGCAGCAATCGTAGGTTGCCTTGCTATGGCATTTTGTGGTAAGCTCCCATTTGGTCTTGCTCCCGGCATGGGTCTTAATGCATTCTTTGTTTATGGAGTATGTCTGGGTATGGGATATTCATGGCAATTTGCTCTTACAGCAGTTTTGCTTGAGGGTATTATCTTTATACTGCTCACGATAACAAATATCCGAGAGGCGATAGTTAATGCCATCCCTATCAGTTTGCGAAATGCTATAGGTGCTGGTATAGGTCTATTTATAGCGTTTATAGGTCTTAGTAGTGCAGGAGTTGTTGTGGCAGATGGTGCTACACTTGTGTCATTGGGTGATATCACCTCAGGTTCTGCTCTACTCGCACTTGTGGGTATTGTCATTACAGGCTTTATGTTTATGCATGATGTGCCAGGAGCTATCCTTGTGGGTGTTATATTGACAATGTTTATTGGTATTCCTATGGGGGTTACGGAGTTCAAAGGTGTGTTGTCGCACCCAGAGTCCATAGCACCTATATTCTGTCAATTCGAGTTTGAAAATATCTTCTCACTTGATATGTTGGTTGTAGTCTTTACTCTGCTCTTTATAGATATGTTTGACACAGTTGGTACGCTCGTGGGCGTTTGTACTAAGTCAAATATGGTCGATAAGTCGGGCAAAATTTATCGCATCAAACAGGCATTTATGGCGGATGCTATTGCAACGACTGTGGGTGCTATGCTCGGAACATCAACAACAACAACCTATGTCGAGAGTGCTGCAGGTGTGGCGCAAGGAGGTCGTTCAGGTCTTACAGCCTTTGTTATAGCATTATGCTTTGCTGTGGCATTGTTCTTCTCTCCACTATTTCTCTCAATACCATCGGCTGCAACAGCACCAGCACTTATAATTGTAGGCCTTATGATGATGGAGCCTATTGTGAAGATACCTTTTGGTGACTTTTCAGAGTCTATACCATCGTTTGTGTGTATTATTATGATGCCACTGACATACTCCATTTCAAATGGTATCTTGCTTGGCATGATTACCTATGTATTGCTAAATATCGCATGCGGTAAATTCTCTAAGATTACCCCTGCTATGTATATCCTTGCGATATTATTTATACTAAAATACATATTCATCTAATAACATAAACGATGACCTTTATTTGAATTATCGAAGGTCTTGCATCACACTTTTCCCTGTTCTAAGCCTCTTATTGCTCGGAATTAGTGCCAGTTGCATTCTCATGGTTAATAGGTTGCCCAAGTGTATTTTCAATAAAGTTTTCTAAAGATACATCTGTGTCCATGCCAATCTTTTGACGAAAACGGTGACGAAGCATCAATACACTTCGTGGCGCAATAGATAGCAACTCAGAGATCTCCTTAGTTCCCTGCTTTAGGACGATAAGCATAGATAGAAGCTCCTCGCGGCGTGTTATAGATGGTACTCTCTCACGCAGACGATGTAGGAAGTGGGGATGAAGCAACTCAAAGCATTGACGGAACTTTATCTCGCCACTGTCTTTAAGAACAAATGGTGTCAAGGTCTCTAACTCTTGACGGTTATCCGTATCTTTCAAAAAATCCTTAATGTCTTGTGTTATCTTCTCCTTTTCGATGTTAGATTGGTTAAGCTCCTTGATCAAATAGTCAGACTTCTCGTTTGCTCTTTTCACCTGATTTATATAGTATTTCCTTTGTCGCAAAACAAATACGGAGACTACAAAGATGATGACTATAGCTAATGTGATAATTATCATGAACATGAGTCGCTGATTGGACTCTCTTAGTTTCATAATTCTTAGCTCTTGATTCTTCTGTTCGGTCTGTAGGTCAACGATACTTTCAACGAGGTTGTAGTTCAACCTTTTTGCCTTAAATGCCTGTTGCTCTTTGAGCATGAACTTTGTATATTGCTCAGTCTTGGAATGGTTATTTACCCTATGATAATAACTTAGTATTGGCTCATAATCAACTGATATATAGATGGGTACATCGCTATGATTAAGTAATACATATAGACTATCTAACATCACCTCAGCCATTCTATTTTCGCTGCGTCTTAGATATGTCTGTGCCAATTGATGATATGCCTTAGCTCTATTGGCTGTCGTTCCTTGCTCAGCTACACGCCTTAACATCTGAATACCAGCAAGTAAGGAGTCGTTATCTCTATCAGTCAAAAGACTGCCATGAAGCATATCAACATCAACCATACCGCTGTTATATGGCATTGACTCACAAAGTATTCGTGCTTGATTAACGAAGATATGTAGTGAATCAATCTCTCCGAGTTTATGTAAAGCACGCCCCTTGTTTATATATGTCTGTGTAGATATCATCGGATTTTTTACAACGATACGACTCTCCACATCTATAGCTTGTGATGCATACATATTTGCATATTCGGGTATATCCCAATATAGGAATAGATCAACCAATGAGTTTAGGCTGTTAAGCACACCTAAATCATCGTTTCGCGATTCAGCCTCATCTTTACTTTGATGAAACAATATCAATGCTTCATTGAGATTTCCGTTTCGCTTATATATAGAGCCTAACATTGACTTCACCCATTGAACGCCTGAGTTGTTTTTGCATTGCTCAGCCTGTTGCAAAGCCTCTTTGCACCACTGTACAACCTCTGTCTGATACTCTGGATTGCTATAAAATACAGCCGCTGCATAGGCATAGTCGCGAAAGTAGTTCTGAGGAGTAGGGTTGTGCAGTGGCAGAGTTAATGCTTTTAACATTGTCTGTTCAGCCTCAGCCATTCTTTCTGTGCGTGATAGTGCGTAGCCTTTGATGGAGTAGTAGTCGCGCAAGCAGTGCTTCTGTATCACAGCAGAGGCAGCAAATATTTCGTCTAAGGTGGTTAGACACCCTTCGGCGTCGCCCTTGCTCTGAAATGTGTTCATCAACTGCACTAACGCTTCTGTGTAGAGAAATATATCTTCTTCCTTAAGATTTTTCTCATTCACGGTTTGTGTAAGGAATACTTTATACTTCGTTATTGCCTCATCAAATTCTCCGCTACGCTGCAAAGACCTTGCTTGCTGAAAGAGTCTCTCATCTGCAAAAGTGTTCTCGTATGTCAGTAGGAATAATGAACATAATAATATGTACCTTAACCAAATTAGTCTGCTCATGTTTTCTGTAGTTCTAATGGTTGTTTGTGTAAATTGTAAATTAGGTGTATGATTTTTGCCCCTAATTGTCTATTTATTGGCAAATGTATGTAAATTTATTGTAATTAACAAATATACATTGTTTACATTTAGTGCTACATTTCAAAAAATGGGGGGGGTATTTTGTGTGTGTTAATGCAAATGTAGGATATATATATTTGGATATTATTGAATAATGAAATAAATTCGCGAGTCAATTATTACATAATTGTATGAAAGCAACGCAAACCCTAACAAACAATAGAAGAAAATGAGACCCCAATTGAGATTTTGCCTGATCGTCATCGCCCTTGTAATGGGTGGTGGAATATCGCAAGTTCATGCACAGGATTGGGCTATAAAAACCAACATCCTCAGCGATGCAACTGCCACGGTGAACCTCGGCGCAGAGGTAGGTGTTGCTCCCAAATGGACCATTGACATCTCGGGTAGTTACAACAACTGGAGCAAGAACAAGAGCGTGAAGTGGAAGCACGCATTCATCCAGCCTGAGGCTCGCTATTGGTTTTGTGACCGTTTCTCGCGTCACTTTGTCGGAGCACATCTTATTGGCGGCGCCTTTAATTTGGGAAATCTTCAAAACAACATGTCAATACTCGGAACAGACTTCTCTGTTCTTAGCAATAAGCGATACCAGGGTTATGCTTATGGAGTTGGTGTCGCTTATGGCTTTGCTTTTATGTTGTCCAAAAGTATAAACCTTGAACTTGAGGTGGGCTTTGGCTATGCCTATTTGGATTATGACATCTTCAATTGTAGTGGCTGTGGTCGCAAGATAGGTAGCGACAACCATCACTATGTAGGTCCTACCAAGGCGGCAGTAAATCTTGTATTTGTATTCTAAAAAGACATTGAACCATGAATAGAGTTTTTTCCTTAGTAGCGGTTGCACTTCTTACGGTGTGTGCTGCCTATTCGCAAGATATTCCCGATGTGGATATCAAGGATTTTACATTGGAGCTAAAGGATGACTATCTCAATGTCGATATTGATATTGATCTTTCGCAGCTCGATATAAAGACTACTCAGGTTGTGGTGCTCACACCAAAGGTTATCAACGGTGCTGATACATTGCAACTAAAGTCTGTTGGTGTCTATGGTCGTAACCGCCGCATCTATTATGAGCGTAACGAGGATATTAAGCCGACAAATCCTGGGGATATAGACCTTGTAGCGTCACAGACCGCAGATATGGTAAGCTATAACTCATCTGTCGCCTTTGTGGATTGGATGAATGGATGCCGTGTGGAGATCTCTCGCAGGGACTATGGTTGCTGTGGTCATTCGGATCTTATCGCCGCGAAGGAGCTTGTGAATAGATTTCCGCTCGATAAGTACTTCCCTGAGCTTATCTACTTACGTCCTGAGCATGAGGTTGTCAAGACGCGCGAGATTAGCGGCTCGGCATTCGTGGACTTCCCCGTAAGCCAGACTGTCATCTACCCAACATATCGAAACAATGTTGCGGAGCTTGCAAAGATTACAGGTACTATCGACTCTGTTAAGCGCGATAGCGATATCACCATCAAGTCGGTATTCATCAAGGGTTTTGCATCGCCTGAGAGCCCCTACAGCAACAATACACGCTTGGCTAAGGGTCGTACCGAGGCGTTGAAGCGCTATGTCGAGGATATGTACCACTTTGGCGAGGGCTTTATCAAGACTGACTACGAGCCTGAGGACTGGGCGGGTCTTGAGCGCTATGTCGAGGCGTCGTCACTACCTCACAAGACGGAGATTTTGGAGGCTATACGCTCTAATCGTGAGCCTGATACAAAGGAGTGGATTATCAAATCGACCTGGAAGGATGAGTATCGTTTCTTGTTGGATAACTGCTATCCAGCGTTGCGACACTCCGATTATACTATCGAGTATGAGGTTAAGAGCTATGCCGACCCTAAGGAGATTGAGCGTGTTTTGCGCACCGCACCACAGAATCTATCGTTGGAGGAGTTCTACATCCTTGCTCAGACCTACGAGTCGGGTAGCGATGAGTTCAACGACTTGTTTGAGACGGCAGTGCGTATGTACCCTAACGACCCTGTTGCGAACCTCAATGCTGCTAACTCGGCAATCCTACGCAAGGATTACCGCGGAGCTTTGCGCTTCTTGGATAAGGCTGGGGACTTACCCGAGGCTAAGTATGCTCGTGGAGCATTGGAGGTATATATGGATAATAATGATGCTGCGAAGCCATACCTTATCGAGGCGCAGAAGCTTGGTATTGCTAAGGCTGAGGAGGTGCTTAAGGAGATAGCGAAGAATAGAAACATATATAGAATGTCGGATAAGAAAAATTAACAAAAAAAACAATATAAACAATTAATAATTAACAAACAACAAACTAATTAATTTATTAACTTAATTTTCAGTTTTATGAAAAAGTATTTATTTATTGCACTTGCAGCATTGGGTTTTGCTGCTTGCGCAGAGAAGGATGAGATGGGCAACCAGCCTATCAACAATGGCGAGAAGGAGCAGTCGTATGTGGCTGTAACTTTCACTGCTGATGGCATTACTCGTGCTGATGAGGATTACGAGGCAGGTCTTAATGAGGAGCGTGCAGTACATCAGGCTATTGTATTTTTCTTCAAGAATGGCGAGCCATTCTATGTAAAGTATGACGATCGCAACAACACATCTACTAACGAGGGTAGCTATAACTACCTTAAGATTAAGCTCCAGGACAATGATCCTGCAAGCAATATGCCTAATATCTCTGATATTAAGGATGAGGTGCTTGTTCTTGAGAACTACAAGGGTCAGTATCCAAACCAGATGTTGGCAATTCTCAACTGGTCTCCAAAGAAGTCAAGCTACACTCTTAGCGAGCTTCAGTCTGAGATTTCAGACCTTGGCAACGACTCTAAGGGTTATGTTATGAGCAACGCAGTATATGCTGATGCGGCTAAGACTGTTATTGATGCGGTTAAGATTACTGAGGCTAATATCTCTACAGATAAGGATATCGCTCTAAAGAATCCTGTTAACATCTATGTTGAGCGTATTGCTGCAAAGGTAAGCTTCTCTGCAGAGAAAGAGGGTATTTTCCCTATCGGCGAGCAGGTTAGCAACGCTGAGGGCGGCGATGATGTTATTGGCGATGCTCCAGTAGATGTATATGCACGAATTGAGGGTTTCCAGCTCTACAACGATTTCGAGGATTCACATCTTTTGAAGCAAATTAACCCTACATGGACTGATGATGATCCAAACTTCGGTTTTACTAACTGGAACGATCCTGATTACCACCGTTCATACTGGGCAATGTCACAGACTAAGGATTTCCCTAATAACACTTTTAACTGGAATGAGAACTACACTGCTCTTGATGCAAAGAAGCCATTTGTATATTGCGGTGAGAATACTCAGGCAGACAAGCATACAAAGGTTATCGTTAAGGCTACACTTGTAAAGAAGGTTGGTGATAATTACGAGTCACTTGAGGTTGTAAACTGGTATGGTAAGAACTATATCGGTGAGAAGCAGCTTAAGATCGTTGTTGCTAACACTCTTAAGCATACTTACTTCACATTCGACAATGCAACTTCAAAGTATATTGGTATTGCACCAGAGGATTTGAAGTGTGTTGCACGCAAGGCATCTGAGAAGAATGCATACGAGGTTTACTTCCAGTTGAGCGATGACGCTGCTGCAAAGGATTGGTATAAGTTCAATGAGTTTAAGAGCGATTATGAGAAGTACTCTAACTCTGCAGTGTTGAATGAAGAGCTTAAGGGAAATGTTCAGCCAGCATTGGTTTACAATGATGGTATGACATACTACTACACAGATATCAAGCACTTGGGTCTTCCTAACTCTACTACAGAGTTTGGTGTTGTTCGTAACCATGTTTACAAGGTAAATATCACTGAGATCAAGGGCTTCGGTACACCAGTTTACGATCCTACTATTGATATTATCACTCCAGAGACTCCAAAGGATATGAATACATTTGTATCTGCACAGATCAATATCCTTTCTTGGAGAATTGTTGATGAGGATTACCAGCTTGGTGAGGATTATTAGTAAAATTTAACATCCGAGATGAAGAGATTTTCATTCATAATATTTGCCGTGTTGGGCTTGATGGGATGTTCTGAGAAGACGACCGAGCCAGCGCCCCCTGTAAACAAGGGGGAGCTGGAGAGGTCGTATATCTCGGTCACTCTAAAGTCTGACGATAGCACCCGCGCGGGCGACGAGTTTGAGTATGGCGAGGCTGAGGAGCGTTATGTTGAGAATGTTCACTTCTTCCTATTCAAGCACGACAAGAGTGCCTTTCCTATAAATGGTGTGAGTGGTAAGAACTACCTATCATTGACCATCGAGAGCAACGGCACACAGCCCGACGAGAGTGGCGAGGCAAATGAGGGTCCTAATGTCTCAGATGTTAAGGATAAGGTACTTATATTCAACAACTACAAGGGAGAGTATCCCGCATACATCGTTGCGGTGTTGAACTGGGATACAAAGTATATTCAGCCATCCTACACGCTGGATGCACTCTACAATACGATTGCCGCTGTGCGCAACGACAACAACCATTTCGCGATGAGCAACTCGGTATATGCCGATATGCAGGGCAAGGCTATCTACGCCACACCTCTTAGGATAGATAATATCGCTAAGAGCGAGGAGGAGGCGAAGAATAACCCTGTGGAGATATATGTCGAGCGTCTATCGGCTAAGGTGGAGGTTGTGGCTAAGGGCGATGTTGCCGCTAAGGAGGCTACATACGATATCGAGACCTCGGTCGATGATATTGCGCTCTACGCCAAGGTGATAAACTGGGAGCTTCACAACGACTATCGTCACTCTATCTTGCTTAAGCATATCTACCCCGATAAGTGGGGCATGGCAAGCGAGATAGGCTTCCTCTGGAACGACCCTAACAGATATCGCTCCTACTGGGCGGCATCCTATGTGGGTGGCTTCCCTGAGGACAACCACTTCAACTGGGACGATGGTCTTGCACCTAACGCCGATGTGGCATACTGCGGCGAGAACACCCGCCCTGTGGTGAAGGATAGCGAGGGTAATATCACCTCAAATCCACGCACCAAGGCGATTATCAAGGCACAGATTGTTAATGAGAGTGGCGAGCCTGTGGAGGTGGCAGTATGGTTTGGTCATAAGTACTATGGCGAGGCTGCTGTACGCACGGAGATAGCGTCGTTGCTATCCTCGGAGTTGTACTACATCGAGGGTGGCGAGTATAAGGGTATCGGCATGGCGGATATCAAGGCTGTGGAGGGTAGCAAAGCACCTGAGGGTGTCGATGTCAAGGCTTTTGAGGTCTTCTTCCAGCTCTCGGACGATGCCTTGGCTAAGGAGTGGTTTACCTACTCAAGCAC
Organism: Alistipes sp.; assembly: GCA_045650465.1. Classification (GTDB taxonomy): domain Bacteria; phylum Bacteroidota; class Bacteroidia; order Bacteroidales; family Rikenellaceae; genus Alistipes. Next base: position 20,185 of record JAZRRF010000090.1, on the reverse strand, counting down.
CGAGGGTTATGTTGCCGCAACGGATGATGCTGTCAACGCCCGCCTTGCTGAGATCGAGCCAGCACTTATCTATAAGGATGGTATGACCTACTACTACACCGATATTAAGCACTTGGGAGGCTCAGACTCGGCGTCGGAGTATGGCGTTGTTCGCAACCATATATATAAGGTGAACATCACCAAAATATCGGGCTTGGGAACGCCTGTCTTCGAAAAGGATATCGAGTTCGATGACCCTGACCGCCCTGTGGATGTTAATAGCTATGTAGCTGCCGAGGTGCGCATCCTCTCTTGGAAAGTTGTTAGAAACGAATATAATGTCGAATAAAAGGAATTATCTGCTTGAGGTTTTTCGCAATGCTGAATATTCCTTAAGTAGATGGTTACGAATTAAAATTAACAAATAGAGTTATGAAAAAGTATTTATTTATCGCGTTGGCACTCCTTGGCATGGCATCATGCGCAAAGGACGATCTTAACGCAGGTAATAAGCCAAACCACAATGGCGAGATAGAGGAGTCTTATATCGCTATCAACCTTATGGCTGCTGATTCTGGTACGCGAGGTACTTCTGAAAAAAATGATAATGATTACGAGGAGGGTACAGATGCTGAGCGTGTTGTTAATACCGCTTACTTCTTCTTCTTCGATGCTCAGGGCAATCCATTCTATGTTAACACAACAAATGCCCCAGCTACACAGCCAGGTGCCATTGACCAGACAAACCATTTGGCACTATCGATTAGCGAATATGACAATCCTGCATCGGACATGCCTAATGTGTCAGATATTAAGAAAGCTGTTTTGATTTTGGAGACCTACAAGGGTGTATATCCAAGCCAAATCGTTGCAGTTATCAACTGGGTACCTAATGCAAATGCATATACATTGGAGCAGCTCCGTGATGCACTTGTAGGACTTCGTGGTACTGATGGTTTTGTTATGAGTAACTCCGTATATATGGATGGTGCAGGCAAAATTGTTGATGCAGTACCTCTTACAGCAGCTAACATCAAGACTTCTGCTACAGAGGCTATGGATGCTCCTGTAGAGATTTATGTAGAGCGTGTTGCTGCAAAGGTTGTGCTTACTGCAAGCGGTAAGGTTGATGGTACAACTAATATCTTCGATACACAGAAGAACACCACACCTGTAGTTTCAGCTGGTCAAAGTTCAGAGATTGATGTATATGTACAGCTTCACGGTTGGGAGTTATATAACGATCACAACTCATCTAACCTATTGAAGAATATCGATCCTGCATGGGGTGATGGTGAAGGATTAGGTCTTAATTGGAATGACCGATTTAACTTCCGTTCATACTGGGCATTATCTCAGGATAAAAGCGTATTAAATGATAATTTTGCTTGGCAGTATTCATCATACGATCAGACTGCAAAGGGCTTTAAGACTAAGTATGGTTTTGCCGTTGCAAGTGAGGTTAATTACGAAGATGCTACTACATATACATACTGCGGTGAGAATACAGGAGTATCAACAATATCAATGATAGAGGGCAATAAGGTGATAACTCCATATGCTAAGAACACTAAGGTTATCCTTAAGGGTCAGCTTATGAAGAAGATTAACGAGACAACCTACGAGCCACTTGAACTCGCTCGCTGGTATGGTACTGAGTATGCAGGTGAGTATGCTTTGAGAATAGCTGTTGCAAACTCACTTAAGTACACATTGTTCTCTTCTTCAGATGGTACTAATTTCGATCCTATCAAGCCTGAAGATCTTATATGTGTAGATGGCAATGATGTTGGTAAAGAGGCTTACGAGGTAGGTTTCCAACTTTCATCAACAACTGATTATGGTACTAATAAGACTTGGTATAAGTATGATTCAGAAAATGATTATACTATACTTGGAGATTCAGGTGTTCCTGGTGATAATGCAGTAGAGGCAAACGAATATCTAAAGAGTGTTCAGCCTGCACTACTATACACAACTGGTCAGACATACTATATCGTTGATATAGAGCATTTTGGTACTGATACAGCTGCATACGGTGTAGTTCGTAACCATGTATATCAGATCGATATTCATTCAATCCAGGGTTATGGCTCACCTGTATATAATGGCATGGGTAACATCATTGATCCAGAGTATCCAGAGGTTGAAGACGAGTCATCTTATGTAGCTGCTCGAATCAACGTTCTTTCATGGAAGATTGTTAAGCAGACTGTAGATATTGTACAGTAATTCAATATAATATATTCAAGGGGTCGCCTGGCGGCTTGTTAGACGACCCCTTTACAAAAAAAAACAAGTGGGGATAGCCCCTAAACAAAGAGTAAAATAAAATGAACAAGAGAGTGCATATATTCAGAAGATTGGCTTTAGCGTCGGCTATGGTGGTGGCGATGTTGGCTACGACTTCGTGCAATGATGGACTTGGCACCTTCGATGGCGAGGGAGATTGTGGAGTCTATATTAGCTTCAAATACGACTACAACTTAAAAGATGCAAACGCCTTTGCTAAAGAGGTAAACTCCATTGCACTCTATGTTTTCGATGAGAATGACACCCTCATCGAGCAGATAACCACCACCGATAAAGAGGCACTATCAGATGACAAGTTTAAGATGGCGCTACAGCTCGACCCAGGAAAATATCACCTCTTGGCGTGGGGCGGACTAATGAATGAGGAGTCGTTCGACCTCCTCGCTGATGCCGAGATTGGCAAGACTAAGCTCCAGGAGTTGCAGGTGAGGATGCACCGCGACCACAACGAAAATGGCGATGCCGTAGTAGAGAAGGATCTGCTACCGCTATATCACGGCTCTATGGAGATAGATATAAACGATGTTGATGGCACATACAACCACACAATGTCGCTAATGAAAGATACAAATGTCGTGCGCATACTCCTACATGAGATGTCGGGACATGAGGTGAATGCAGACCACTTTATCTTCGAGATTAAGGATAGCAATGGTCTCTACGATTGGGATAACACACTGCTCGAGGATGAGCAGATAACATACTCGGCATGGTATCAGGGTAGTGGTAGCACCGAGATTGAAACATACAGCAGAGCAACCGAGACTATAACCGTAGCGCTTGCCGAACTTACAATAGGACGCATGAGGGCTAATAAGTCACCAATACTCCATATTCGTAACCGCGAAACAGGCGAGGATGTACTACGCTTGCCGTTGGCAGATTATGCATTGCTTGTCAAGGGACACTACAACAGAAATATGAGCAATCAGGAGTATCTTGACCGTCAGGATGAGTACACCATGACATTCTTCCTCGATGAGGGCGAGTGGGTGAGCTCGGTGATATATATCAACTCGTGGAGAGTGGTTATAAACAACATAGAACTTTAAGAGTAGAGCTATATAATAATAGTATAGAGTGAGAGAGTTTGTAAAATATCTAATGTTGCTCTGGGTAGGCATTCTTTCCGCATCGTGCGTATTCGATGAGGAGAGATGTGTCATACCTGCCGATGAGTCACATGAGATTATGTTTACAGTCTCTGTCGAGGGTCAGCGCACTCGCGCATCGTGGGGCGAGGAGTACCCAAAGGAGGAAGGTGTGCCTTTCGACTTCCGCATCAACCCTGACGACTTGCGCATGGTGGTGTTTACTGCTGACGGCACACGCTTGGGTCAGGTGAGCGATATTTACTATTGGCCTATAAATGAGGATCACACCGAATTCCAGTTTATGGGTAAGCTGCCAGCAGAGTTTGTCGATCATGTCAATACCTCGGGCGCTGCAAACCCATACAGATTTATGGTGCTTGCCAACTGCGGCGATAGCACAACTGGCGAGGAGTATATCACCTATAGCCAGTCGCAGCTTGACACATCAAAGGAGGAGTCTGCAATACCTATGTGGGGTGTTAAGGAGTCTGATGTAAAACCGCTTATCAATGGCAGAAACCTCGACTTGGACACTATATACCTACTTCGTGCCGCAGCAAAGGTGGAGGTTAAGTTGTCGGACGAGCTAAAGGGTAATGGCACGAAGATAAATAGTGCGACGCTCAAGTACTACAACCAGACGGGATATGTGCTTCCTGCGGGTTGGACTCAGGTGGATAACACCCTTAAGCTCGACCAGGAGAACTGCATCAGGGTATATCGTCATGCGGCGGTAAATATGCCGTTTGTGGTGGATGAGAATGGCGAATACTGCTATATTTACATCACCGAGTATGATAATATCAACTATTCGGGTGAGCGTAACAAGATAAGTCTTGAGTTTAATGTGGGTGGCGAAGATAAATATTTCGAGGATGCCATTTCGTTCTGCCAGTATAGTGATGGTAAGCCTGTGGAGAATAGCCACTACAGCATTGTGCGTAACCATATCTATGAGTTTGAGATACGCAACATCGCAGGCTCAAGTCTTATGCTTGAGTACCATGTGGCTGACTGGGATGCCGAGAATTGGGGTACGGGCAAGGATTATGAGGAGCATGATATCTCATATCCTACCTATCTCAACCCTATTGTGCCAAAGGATTATATTGATAGAGGAAATAGTCAACTTGATAACTATGTTATCTCCACACAGCCTGAGATGTACTTCGGTGGTAATGATAACCTTGAGGCGGGAGCCTTTGTGGGTTACTTCCGCATTACAGCGCCTTTGAATGTGCAGTGGAAGCCCGGATTTATGGGCTCTAAGGAGAACTATCGTATCAGGGTGTACAAGGTGGACAAGAATCTTGAAGAAGAGAGTGTGCCTATATTCGATTCAGGCGTACCATCATTGCAGGGTAACCTCGGGGCGTGTGGCACAGATGAGTGGTACAAAATTGTGGTATTCCCGCTTAGTGGTGACGGCGCAGGCTCGACGACAATTCAACTTGGTGTGTCATACTATCAGGTATGGACAGACCAGTATATCAACCTCTTCATCAACGGAGAGTACAATGCGTTGCGCTGGCCAAATAGTGGTAACAACCCTAAGATTATTGAGATTAAGCATATACAGCAGGTACAGAATGCCTCTGAGGAGTAATATAAAGGAATGATGAGAAAGATACTAACATATATTATATCGCTTGTCGCGCTGCTTGGCTTCGCAGGATGCCACGCGGAGGTTGATGATATCTCATATGTGGGTAATGATAACTACATAAAGCTCTATTTCGCACCCTATGGCGATACACGAGGCACCATTGCCGACAACGAGTGTGAGTCATACCTCAGCCACTTGGATGTTATCATCTACAAGCAGTTGCCTGACGGTGTGTCATACGAGGGCTTCTACCACGAGCGTGTGAGTGTATCTGATACGCCCGATGGTGTCACAACCATCCACCGAACCAAGGAGGATTTCGAGGAGGGTGTACGATATAAGGTATATGTCATTGCCAATAGCGATGTGGAGGAGAGCGTTTACTATAACTCAGGCAATATCATCAGCCACAGCAATTTCCTCAAACTCGACCAGACAAATAACAAAATACACCTCTCGGGTATCGACTTTGGCCAACCACACTCTGAATATCCACAGATGTTCCTTATGGATGGTGTGGCGTATATGGGCAGCACAGAGCCAGCGCAGAGTAGTATGGTTATCAACGACGGCACCCCAGAGGATGTTAAACTTAAGGTTACGCTACGCCGTGCCGCAGCAAAGATTATCGTTACCATCACCCCTGGTGATAAGGTATCCTTCTCGCCCTCACTTATTGCCAAGTCGCAGGGTTATCTCTTGCGTAATATGCCTGTTCGTACTACCTTGGTGGCTGATGGCGGTTATCCTCTAACCGAGGGTGACGCACGCCCATATTGGATGTCACCTACAATCTCTCAGAGCCCCTACTTTGAACTTTTGGATGATGGCAACGAAGGCTACAAACTACAGATTACGGCATACTGCTACTCACATACATGGCTAAGTTCCGAGATATTTCATAAGGGTACTTCGTTGGTCGTAATGCTACCTATTAGTTATAAGGAGGATGATGATAGCGAGCCTATAGAGTATATCAACAACTACTACCAGATATCGTTCAGTAAGAATGAGAGCGCAGGAGATAGTGTTACCGATAGTTATCACCTTATCAAACGCAATACGCTCTACGACCTGCGTGTGACGCTCAACGCCCCAGGTGCCGAGGACTACACCTCGCCTGAGGAGATTAAGGATCTTAAGTATTTTGCTGCACCGTGGGAGACTATGAACATTCCTGTCAGTGGCGAGGCTGGAGTGCAGTACCTTAAGGTCAACAAGAATAAACTTATAATGTATAACAGTGATGAAGATTTGGAGTCGCTCTACTTCTCGTCATCTTCGCCTGTCACCGTTAGTTATGTTCCTAATAGTGGCTACTACTTAGACAAGTATAATACAAAGAAAACATTAGGTAGTAATAGTGATGAGGTGAGAAGCATAAAGGGTATTGTTGACCCTGTTGCTACCTCAGGAAGTATCGGTATTCAGAGTGCCAACCCTACAAATAACACTATCCGTTACTTCCAAATAGAGGTCAAAAACGAGGAGGGTCTTACAGAGATTATCGATGTGGAGCAGTATCCGCTTATCTACATCACAAACTCGCTCCCTTGGTACTCCTATCGCGATGACTACTACTATCGTACTAATGAAGGACATTCGTGGGATTCAAATATCACCAATGGAATGGCTTCTGGCAACCTACCAACCACATATCAGTCTTATGGAGACCATATTGTGAGTATCAGTACAATTAAATCTGTTAATGAGACTAACAAAACGGCTACTTATACCTACTCCCATAATCATTCTGGAAGTAACTCGAGTTGGACCTGTTCAAAAGTTCGTGGCAACGCATCAAGTGGCGGAAAGTATGCAATTAACTACTACTATTTCACATATTCAAGAAGGACCTGGAGTTTGAAAACAGCAAGTTGTGAGACCCATAATGTGCGTAACTACAAAGTGCGAGTGATGGCAAGTTCCAAAGACTACATTCTTGCGCGCCCAAATATCGACGAATATGGATATACGGCAGGCGATGATAACAATGCTAAGTTGGTGTCGCCATCATTCGTTATCGCATCGCGTCTTGGTGCTGTGCTTTCGACATATAGTGGTCTTAGTGGTATGAGTGCCAAGAAGAAGTTGGTTGTCTTTGCTGACCACTGCAAGAACTATGTCGAGGTCGAGGATGTAAATGATGATGGCAGAACCAAAGGCGAGGTCTATGACAACTGGCGACTACCTACAGAGGCAGAGCTAAAGATTATCATGGATCTTCAGGGTGGTGATGGTGAGAATGCAGATGCTATCGACTTTTTGCTTAATGGTGGCTACTACATGAGTGCAAGCGGTCCTGTCTTTAACCCAAAGAATACAAGTGGCGTTAGTGAGGCTAATGATAAATGGAGCGTTTCGGATGTAGCTATCCGTTGCGTGAGAGATGCTTATGAATAAGATATAATATGAAAAGAGTACTATATACAGCATATATCCTTATCGCGCTTGCGATAGTGGCATCGTGTCAGCGCGATGCTATTGATGAGATCGTGCCACAAGAGCCTGTGGTGGAGGTGCCAGAGGGATACACCTATGTAGAGTTTGAAGCCAACATATCGGATATTCAGCGTCATAGCACTCGTGCTGTAGATCCTGATGGTCTGCATCTTAGTAATATGACACTCTTCTGCTTCAATGAGTTTGGTCTCTATATCAGTTCCGAGGAGGCGACGCTTACATCCTATAGTGAGGATAGTGGTCATTTTAAGGCTGTCATACCCAACCATACAGAAATCATCCACTTTATCGGTAACCATAGCGAAGGTCTCTTCGACGAGTCGGAGTTTCCAGGTCAGACCGAGAGTATGGTAATTGCCAATATGGAGGGTGGATCAGGTATGCTTGTCTATTGGTCGCGTTTTCAGATGGATGCAGAATCGGATAAGAGCATAAGTGAGCAACTTATGGATTTGAGTTACACAATCAATGGCACGACGTATGAGGGTGTGAAACTTATCCGTAATCAAGCTAAGGTAACAATCGACAATTGGGAAACCCCATATTTCCATGTTACAGGCTTCCGTACGGTAAATATCCCTGCCTTTGGTACCGTAGCGCCACACCATCCCAACGACCACTTCAACATTGTGGAGAATTGGGAGGATACCCAGGACTTTGTGACGCTGCCTAACAATCAGAGTATTATGTCCGACATCACAGATATCAATACTAAGCCTGAGGACTATATCTTTGAGACTGAGAACTCTGGTGGGAAGCTTGTGAGTGTCATCATTCGAGGTCACGCCCCAGGTGATGTACACACCGAGGATAACGATAAGTATTACCGCGTGGTGCTACAAAACGAGGATGGTAGCAACTTTATGATACGTCGTAACCACAACTACAATATCCAGATTACGGGTATGCTCTCCTTTGGTCAGGATAGTTTTGAAAAGGCACTCACGGCACCAGCATCAAACAATGCGTGGATCTCTATCGATGAGTGGGTAAACGAGATCTCGGACGGTACGGAGACGATGTGGGTAGAGCAGACGGTCTATGTGTTGAGTAGTGACGAGTATGCAGGTACGAACTGGACAATACCATATAGATATACCAAGGGAGGCAAGGGTGATGCTGTCGCTCCAACGGTTACGTGGATTGAGAATAATGTGGCGTATGATAATATTACGAACAATTACAATACATCAACGGGTGAGGGCACTGTGACGCTTAGCCTATACCCAATGTATGAGGGTAATGAGCAGCAGGTGGGTTCATTCCTTATCAAACACGGTAAGTTGCAGCGAAAGATTTCGGTATATATCATACGTACGCAGCACTTTACCCCTTCGTGGGTATCTACACAGGTGTATGGTGTGGCAAATGAGTCTGCGACGATTATTTTCACCATCCCAGAGAGTTGTCCTGAGGCTCTATTTCCATTTACGGTGCTTGTCTCGGTAAATCATCTCGATGTGCGCTCCGACTCAGGTCAGCAGTTGCCTGTATATACTAAAGGCGAGGAGGGATATTTTGGTGCCGATTGGGAGGGTATCAACTATAAGTATGCCTATACGGTAACAGGTCCGGGTAAGCATCGTCTTCATATGCGTTCATTGCTCCAGCATCAGGATGGTGACATCGAGGAGGTGCATCTTGAGGCAGAGTTCTTCGAGGCCATCACTAAAAATGTGGTATTCTCAGGATATGACCACGTCCATCGTAGAATATTTGTAGAGAACCTACGCTCCTATGGTAATGCTTACGCCGAAGATGAGGAACTATACTATATGCTTGTGCCTCAGAAGCGTGCGCATCCACTTGTATTTACTATTATGTTGCAGGAGCGACAGGATGATGGTACTTATAAACCTTTGAACCATGCGGCAAATCCAGACTCTGAACAGTGGCATAAGAATGGACGCGATGAGTTCTTGATATACTCGAAGACATTTAGTGACTATCGAACATATTATGACCATAACGAAGATGTTTACGAGGAGATTCAAGGCTTGGCATGGGAGGGCGATGTGATACTCTTTAGCGAGGATACTTGGAGTACCAATGGTCGTGTTATGGCATTCAGAACACAAAACTATAAAACAAGCGCAACAACCGAGGCGGAACTATATGGTCTGCAGGAGGATGGAACATACAACATCTATTTCATAACAAATAGTGCAAATAATAAGGATGTTGTGCGAGTTGCGTCAAACAATACCTATAGTTATAACGCCTTTCCAAACTCACGCGATAGCTCGGATATGGCATATGGTACAAAGAAGTACGAAGGCAACGAGTACCGCTCCGTAATCTTCGATGTGGCACACTACCGCCCTTATCGCTTTGCTGCGCAGGTTAGGGTCTCTGATGATGGTGGTGGAAACGAGAAGTTGATACCTTCAGATGATATGTTGCTAAGTAACGAGAAGAATGGCGACACGGATGAGACTATAGATGATGTAGTGTTTAGTTATAAGCCTGGTCAAAAGGTAGATATTCTCTTCGATATCACAAGTTTCAAAGGCTCGGATGGTTGCTCAGTACACCCATTCGGTGAGAACTTTGGTGACCACTTCGAGGTCTATATTGACGCACCTATGCTTGAGATTGACTATGACCGTTACCCTGAAAATTGGAAAAAGGCAGCGAATAGCGGCACTGGAGTAGCCGTTGACAAGCTTCGCCCCCACCCAACAATTCCTGGTCGATTTATCTACACCGTTGACCGTCACCGCGAGCATGGACATATGTATGGCAGTCTCCCAGCGGCAAATAAGGATGAGTCAAAAGAGCAGTTCAACCAGTTTGGTCAGAAGGTACCTGTAGAGGGCAGCATCGACCAAAGTGGTGAGCGTAAGAGTTTGCCATTTAAGAAGACCTCAATTACAGCAGGTGGCGATATACATATCACCACTGATAAAGATAGAATTGTCTTCTGGGATAAGACATTCAATGTCGAGACCGAGCATATTATGGGCGAAATATACTATCAGGATAGTAACGGCGTGCAGCACCCTGTGCCACATAATGCATTCGTCGCATTCGTGCGTCTGCGTACAGGTGCCCGAATAGGTGTGGTAACTATTTACGAGGATGGTAAGTTTAAACTTAACCTTCGCGAGGAGTACACCTACTCTTGGGATGATGACCCTATCGACTTCTACTATACCATGAAGGACTCGCAGGGCAACGATATAACCTACAACTTTAACTATATGGAGAACGGTGTCGCAAAGAGTGTTGACTTAGACCTCTTGTACACACTTGCCGAGAACAAGGAGCCTATCGTACTTACAGTGGAATAGGATAAATATATAATAATTGACTCTAACTTTTTGTCTATGAGAACAAAACTGTTAATAATGTCGCTAATCTTAGCGATGACTTTTACTGCTTGCCAACAACAGGAAAACGCAACATACCCTCGCTCAGAGTGGGACTATGCCAAGACTATACTTATGCATACTCCTGGCGAAGAACTCTTTGATGGCGTAATTCATCCATACGCAGGTCTTTTCGAGTATTACTTTGATGTCGATGCCGCAGCTGAGGAGCATAGAGGATATATCGAAGCTCTTGAGAAGAATGGCATTGAGGTCTTCACCGTAAGAGAGTTGCTCGGTAGGGTGCCAATTGAGAAGTTGCGTGCGTGTGCTGCTAATACTCTTACCTACGACACCTCAAACATGCCAAACATGAGCGAGGAAGAGACGGCAAAGTATCATCAGTATGTCATTGGCGAGATGTCGCGTGCCGATCTCATTCGTTGCATGCTTCTTCGTCCTACGGTGACACTCTACGGCTCAGATATAAACACAGGCTTCGAGGCAGTATATACACACTCGCCACTGATGAACCTATACTTTACCCGCGACCAGAGTATAACAACGCCTCGCGGACATATCATCAGTCAGATGAACTCATCGCAGCGCGCCGATGAGACTCAGATCATAGCTCTTTGCTATGAGCAGTTGGGTGTGAAGCCTATACTAACAATCACTGGCGATGGTAGATTGGAGGGTGGTGACTATCTCCGTGGTGGAGATATATCATATATAGGTTGCGGTATGCGTACAAACATGGAGGCTATCCAGCAGATAATGGAGGCTGATGCATTCGGTCACGACACAGTAGCCGTTGTGAACGACCATAAGTGGTGGCAGATGCAGATGCATCTCGATACATACTTCAATATCATCGATAAGGACCTATGTACGCTTGTCGAAAGCCGATACTACGCCAAAGAGAGTGACCCTGAGTGGGTGACAGTCGATATATATACCCGTGAAAGTGGCGAAAAGGAGTATGCACTTACACGCAAGGATGTGCCTTTTGTGGAGTTCCTAAGGGAGCGTGGATTCACAATAATACCTATAAGTCAGGAGGATGAGCTACACTATGCCAACAACTTCCTAACTATAGCACCTCGTCACATCATGGCAGTGGGTAATCAGTCCCAAAAGCTACAAAGTGCCTTCGATGAGCATGGTGTAAAGGTGGAGTGGATACCTCTTGAAACACTTATTAAGGGCTATGGCGCAGCACACTGCATGACACAGGTGATGAGTGTTGAAGTGGCAGAGTAAATTTAATAGAGTGATGGATATCAAACATATCGAATGCTTCGATGGATGCTATTTGATGCAGCCAGAGGATATTAAATCGTTCGCCGATACGCTGGCAGATGGCTTTAGTGGGTATAGCCTATTTAGGTATGCGTGTGGTAATAGGTATTGCCCTGAGAAGATAAGCCTATTTTGGGCTATGTCGATAGCTACTATTGTAGATAACGCGATATGTATAGCAGATAGCAAGGAGGTAAACTCGGTGCTTATCTATATAAAACCTAAGAGTAAGGAGCCGGGTGTGGTAAGCTACCTCAAAGCGGGAGTTGTGAAGATGGTATATAGGCTGGGACTAGGTAGTGCTCTGAAGTTGCTTAGATTCGATCTTATGGCACAGAGCATAGCTAAGCGTTACAGAACAGATGACGATGGCTATGTCTTGAGCTTTGCAACACGCAAAGATAAGCAGGGTAGCGGCTATGGCAAAAATATTATGGAGGCTCTGCTACGCTATCTTGATGCCTCAGGCGAGGGCTGCTATCTCGAAACGCTAAAAGCAGGTAATGTGGATCTATATAAGCACTTCTCCTTCGACCTTAAGGAACAGGTGGCATTGAAATCGGGAGGTCTCACACTTTATGCTATGCATCGCGCAAAGAGATAAATAACAGCAATAAAAATATAGTCGAGGAATGATGCAAAAAGCAATACCTTTTGCATCATTCCTTTTTGTCTATAACCTAAACTATAGAATGTGGTATATCTCTTTTATCTGTACCATATCACCAGCGAAATAAACTCCGATGATATTCTAAGTGAGATAACATCTACTTGTTATACAATGTGAATTTTTGATTGTTTTTTGATTGCACCTCATTTCATTCCATTTCACTCAGTTGCACTTCATTGCACTTCATTGCACCTCATTTCACTCAGTTGTATCTCATTGCAAACTTGGTGAAATCTCTTTATTAGTGGCAGGATAGGTGATGATAAAGTCTTTCCACTTGCCGATGCAGTGTGAAAAATAGTGTTGATAATCAATTAGTTACAAACTTTGAGCAGAAATAGGGTCGATAATTGTGGCATTCTATTATAGTAAATGCACACGTCTCAGATTACCTGCTTGGAGCCCTAATCCGAGTACAAAGATAGAAAAATTTCATAGAAAATTGTGTTAAAAGGTGTATAAATAAAGATTCCTTGTTTGAAGCATTTTTGCTCACTAGGGTATAAATTTTACTTTTTATTTTGGAAAGTGCAGACAACTTTCAAAGTGCTATTTTACCCCTGTTTCATTATCACAAAAACACAAGTTAAAATGCCACAAAAAAGTAAGATGGAACTAATTGAGTTAATAGGATAAAAAAACAACTCGTGAGATTCGCTCACGAGTTGCTTAGCTTTATTTAGTGCCATTTCAAAGTGCCATTTTGGCTCTTTGGAATTTCGAATTTGTCACTTTGAAATTTTTGTTACTTCTCCTGCTCGTAGTAGTACGAGTAGTCGATACTCTTCATAAAGGTTTCACGATCAATTAATACTGATTTACATTTTAGTGAATATTACTCTATATTTTAATATAATTATAATATCTTTGTATAAAAATTAAATTGATTAGAGTGTAATGGCAAATCTAAATCGCATAAAAGTAATACTTGTCGAAAAGCAGAAAACAGGTAAATGGTTGGCAGAGCAATTAGGTAAATCAACTTGCACGGTCAGCAAATGGTGTAGCAACTCTATTCAGCCTGATTTGGCTACATTAAATAAAATAGCTGAGCTATTGAATGTGGATGTAAGAGATTTGATAACACCCTCTAAATAGCCTCGGCAGATATTGATGTACATACTTTAGTCTTTTTTGAGATTAATAATGGTAAGAACCAAAAAACTATTCAATTTGAAAGTATGTCTCTTTGGGATAGAATAAAAAAATCAATAAGCGATACGGTAGATAATCCTACTAAGCTGATATCTCGTGATGCTTCACGCTACGCCTTTATTGATGCGGAGATTGGTATGAAAGATCATCGTATTCACGATATTGGTGCGCTTAGATGTGATAGAGCAATTTTTCACTCTGCGAACAAAAAGGAATTGCTTGAATTCTTGAACGGCGTGGACTTTGTGTGTGGGCATAATATTGTCCACCATGATGCAAAATATCTTTTCGGTGATGTCCCTCACCGATGGATGTTAGTCGATACGTTATATGTTTCGCCGTTGCTGTTTCCTGAAAAGCCATATCATCATCTATTGAAAGATGATAAATTGATTAGCGATCAGATAAATAATCCAGTCAATGACTGTGAAAAGGCGCATGACCTGTTAATGGACGAAGTCGCCCGATGGAGTACATTATCGGAAGATAAAAAGAGTATCTATGCTACATTATTGGATGGTATAACTGAATTTGAGGGTTTTCTCAATTTTGTTAATGCGAAAGTATTAGAGGCTGATGATTTAGTAAATTTGATACGCACTACATATCAAGGAAAGATCTGCGAGCATGCAGATTTTGAAAATATAATTGCTCAACACCCTTGTGAATTAGCATATGCCTTAGCATTGATTGATACAACGGACCATAGGTCTATTACACCGGCGTGGGTGCTATGCAATTATCCCAATGTCGAAAATATTGTTAGGCTATTGCGACACACTAGGTGCCTTCGTGGTTGTAATTATTGTAATAAAGACCTTGATGTTCATTATAACTTAAAGCAATATTTTGGTTACGATCAATTTCGCACATATGAGGGTGAACCGCTGCAAGAAATGTCAGTAAGAGCTGCAGTTGATGGTAAATCGTTGCTTGCTATATTCCCTACCGGTGGTGGAAAGTCGCTTACATTTCAGTTGCCGGCATTGATGGAGGGGCGTTCCGTACATGGCCTGACAGTTGTTATTTCTCCGCTACAATCTCTTATGAAAGATCAAGTTGATAATCTTGCCGAGAGAGGTATTGCAGACGCTGTCACAATAAATGGACTTCTTGATCCCATTAGTCGCTCACTTGCTATTCAGCGTGTTTTAGATGGCGATGCTTCGCTGCTATATATTGCTCCCGAAATGCTGCGTTCAAAGACAATCGAGAAGATCTTATTGGCACGACATATAGTGCGCTTTGTAATAGATGAGGCTCATTGTTTTTCATCTTGGGGACAAGACTTTCGTGTCGATTATCTCTACATAGGTAAGTTTATAAGCGAATATCAGAAAAAGAAGAAACTCGTCACACCAATACCCGTTTCGTGTTTTACGGCTACTGCTAAACAAAAGGTGGTACAGGATATTTGCGACTATTTCAAACAGACGCTTAATATAGACCTTCAACTATTCGCATCTACTGCTTCGCGAACTAATCTGCGCTACTCTGTTATTCACACCGATACAGACGAAGATAAGTATGCAAAATTAAGATCACTAATAGCAGAATCGTCGTGCCCCACTATAGTCTATGTGTCGAGAACGAAAAGGACAAAACAACTTGCTGAAAAACTTACGCGTGACGGATATAAAGCATTGCCTTTCAATGGCCGAATGGAAGCTGATGAGAAGATTGCCAATCAGGATGCTTTTATGTCCGATCAGGTACGTATTATCGTGGCAACATCTGCCTTTGGTATGGGCGTAGATAAGAAAGATGTTGGATTGGTCGTGCATTATGATATTTCTGATTCGTTAGAGAATTATGTGCAGGAGGCAGGTCGAGCTGGCCGAGATCCAGAGTTACAGGCAAGATGTTTTGTGTTATATGGCGATTCCGACTTAGATAAGCACTTTATTCTGTTAAATCAGACAAAGTTGAGTATTAGTGAGATTCAGCAAGTCTGGAAAGCGGTTAAAGAGATGACAAAGCATCGTACGCGCATATGTTGTTCTGCATTGGAGATTGCACGCAAAGCGGGTTGGGACGACTCTGTATCTGATATTGAAACGCGTGTCCGTACTGCTCTGGCCTCATTGGAACAGGCTGGTTATTTGGAGCGTGGCAATAATGTACCACATGTATATGCTACGGGTATCACTGTCAAGAATGTAGACGAGGCACGTAGGCGTATCACGGAGTCTGTCTTGTTTGAAAATGAAGAGGTCGAAAAGGCAGTTCGCGTTATTAAATCGCTAATTTCTCAGAAGCATATTGCCAAAGCTCAAGATGATGTGGCGGAATCGCGTGTCGATTATTTGGCAGATATTCTTGGACTCAAGAAGACTGATGTCGTTTCGGTTGTTGAACGAATGCGTCAGGAGGGTATATTGGCTGACACAAAGGATATCTCGGCATATTTAAATGACGCCGGAGAGTCAGAACATAAGTCCAAGCGATTATTGGAACAGTTTACAAAATTGGAGCGATACATACTAAATAATATTCCTGATGATGTTCTAAGGATTTCGTGCAAACAATTGAATGACAATGCGCAGAAAGAAGGAATCGCTTCGGCAACAGAAAAAGATATTCGTACATTACTCTACTTTCTTACAATAAAGGGATACACTCGTAAGAAAGAGGATGCTGCACATAATATAGAAGTTGTCCGTCAGGTAGATTTGGATACCATTATAAAGCGATTTGAAAAGCGTTTGGCAATTTGTCAATTTGCTGTGGAGTGGTTATTCAAGCAGACATTATCGTCGGCCGGGGAGGAAGAGAAAAAGCGAGGTGTACAATTTTCTATTGTTGAACTGCTAAATGATATAAAAAAGAATTCTAATCTTTTTGGTTCATTACAAGATGTGCAACTCGAAGATGTTGAGGAAGCGTTGCTGTATCTATCTAAAATCGGGGCATTAAAATTAGAGGGAGGTTTCCTTGTCCTTTATAATGCTATGGATATTCGCCGCATTAAAGATAATCGATTGCGCTATAAGCAGGAGGATTATCGTATGTTAAACGAATTCTATAAGCAGAAGATACAGCAAGTTCATATTGTGGGTGAGTATGCCAATTTGATGGTTAAGGACTACAATGCAGCTCTGCAATATGTACAAGACTATTTCCAAATGGACTATAAGCGCTTTGTGGCAAAGTATTTCAAAGGTGAGCGTGTTCGAGAGATAGAACGCAATGTTACGCCTGGAAAATACGAACAACTCTTTGGCTCGCTTTCAGATAAGCAGATGGAGATAATTTCTGACAAGGAGTCACGATGTATTGTTGTTGCAGCTGGTCCAGGTAGTGGTAAAACGAGGGTATTGGTACATAAATTAGCATCACTGCTTTTGCTTGAAGATGTAAAACACGAGCAATTACTAATGCTAACCTTTTCACGAGCTGCTGCAACTGAGTTCAAACAGCGACTTATGGGATTGATAGGTAATGCCGCCCATTTTGTAGAGATAAAGACTTTTCATTCCTATTGCTTCGATTTGCTCGGTAGAATAGGTAATCTGGATGATGCAAAAGATGTAGTGTCACGCGCAGCGCAAATGATAAATGACGGAGAGGTAGAACCAAATCGCATTGCGAAAACTGTCCTTGTGATTGACGAGGCCCAGGATATGAGCGCGGAGGAGTATGCGTTAGTACACGCCTTAATGGCAGCAAATGAGGAAATGCGTGTAATTGCTGTTGGTGATGATGATCAAAATATTTATGAGTTTCGTGGGTCTAATTCAAAGTATATGGCAAAGCTGCTCAAAGAGTCCAATGGGCGTTTTGTTGAGATGACAGAGAATTATCGCAGCTCACAACATGTAGTGAATTATGCCAACAATTTTGTCAAATCTATAACAGACAGAATGAAGAGCCATCCAATCATATCGATGAGTTCAGAGGCTGGAAGTGTAAGTATAATACAACATGCATCGACCTATATGTATCAACCTCTCGTTGATGATTTAATGAAACATCGTGGGCAAGGCACTATGTGTGTTCTCACTCAAACTAATGAAGAGGCCGTTATTATAGTAGCGCTTTTGAGAAAGCACAACCTAAAAAGCAAACTTATTCAAAGTATGGACGGATTCCGCTTCTGGAATATGGCAGAGGTGAGATTCTTCCTAAAATGTGTTGAAGCAGATACACATACTCCGCTCATCGCAGATGAAGTGTGGGAGAAATCGAAGCAGCTGACATACTCTGCCTATACAGACTCAGCAAGTCTTTGTTATTTACAGCAATGTGTCAAGTTATTTGAAGAGACTAATAAAGCAAAGTATTTGACCGACTTCAAAGAGTACATATTTGAGTCATCGGCAGAAGATTTTTGTGATTTGCAAAATGCAGATGTTGTAGTTTCAACCATACATAAATCAAAAGGAATGGAGTTTGATGATGTGTATATGCTAATCTCAGAACCTCGACAATTGACCGATGAAGTGCTCCGCCGATATTATGTGGGTATAACTCGTGCAAAACAACGACTATTTATACATACTAACGGCTCTTTGTTTGATAGATCAAGTATCGTTCAAAAAAGTGTAGAACATACTATTTATGATATGCCTAATGAGATTGTTCTTCAACTCTCACATAAAGATGTAAATTTAGGCTATTTCAAATACCGTAAGAAGGAGGTGCTTGCATTACGTGCTGGACAAAAACTCCGATATAACAATGGTTACCTGTTTGATATAAAAACGAATAAGCCTGTATGCCAATTGTCACAGAAGATAATGGGCGAACTATCCACTTGGAATGAAAAAGATTATTTTGTGTCGGATGTTTCAATTCGTTTTATTGTAGCATGGCGACCTAAAGATGCACCAAAGGAGGAAAAAGAACATGCTGTATTACTTGTGGATTTAACTCTAAATAAACAGATTGGGACAGGAAACTGATTTATTAATAATGTATTTACTGTGATTCTTATATAGAATAAGCAAAACAAGGGAGGGCAATATTGAAGTGACTCAAATGGTTTGGATAAAAAACTTTTGGGTCACTTCAATCCGCCTTTTCAATCTTAGTCTAATCCATCATACCACTTCACTATCGTCGATTTCGGTAGCGCCACGGGTCGGGAGTCATAAACTTTTCGAACTCCTCCATGTTGGTGATGCACTCGATATTTTGTTTCTTCTCGAGCCACTTCTTTATTGTCGGTCGGTCGAAGTACAACCTGTTACCTTGGCGAATGAACGGAATGTCGTGGCACCTCACCGTTCGGTACACCGCAGATTTCGATTTACCAAGCATCTTGCAAACATCTTCCACACTCATCAGCTCTCCTTCAAGCGGCTGTGGTTGCTGTTTCTCGCGGACCGTCTTCTCAAGTGCTTCAATTCTCTCTACCAGATTTTGAATGAGCTCCGGTAGTTGCTCAAATGATAAAGTTTTTTCTTGCATTGTCTTTATTTTTTAGAATTAAACATTCATATATAGTATAGAGGGGCGTTAGTAATAAGGTTTATGAATTAGTGATTTTTTGCAAAAAAAGATGTTAACGACTTTCGTCGCCGACAATCATTGCCTTTTTAGTAGAAAGTACAATTCTCTTCGCCCTGTTATTGCAGCTCGTTGCACTCCATTGCACCTCATTGCACACCATTGCAAACTTGGCGAGATATTTTTATTGTAGACATTAAAGCATAAAAAAATCCCGAAAGTCGAGTCTAACTTTCGGGATTTTTTCGTCTATTTTTGTGGGAATTACTGTTGCTATTTGTGGGCGTTAGCGTTTGTTCGTGAGCATTAGAGGGCGTTAGTTATTTTCCGATGCAACACATTTACACTATTGATTGAAAGCGTTTTAGCCATTTAATCGGTACAACTCGCATTTTTACAATGACACGGAAAATACTCACAAATTCATCGTGCTGAAAATCAGCGATTTCGATATACGTGTTGTACCGCGCTTTTCAAGCTCATTTTCAAGTTTCGGTAGATACCAAATTGAAGTGATTCTTATTCAGCCTCTTACCGCATTTGCGTTCCAAATGATTTCTTATGCAAAGATAGCGTTTTTGCTCAATATTACGCAATGATTATCTTTAGAAATTCCATAAATGTGTGATTTTAGGCTCAATAATCACTTATAATTAGCCAAATCTTTGTTTTTTTATGCGATTTGGCTAATTATATTGATTTTTTGTGCTATATTTGTGGAGACAAAATTCTATAGTTATGATAATCGGAAGAAAAGAAGAGCAGAAAATATTGCTTTCGGCAGCACAGTCTGAGTATTCAGAGTTGATAGCAGTATATGGTCGTAGACGTGTTGGTAAAA
>JAZRRF010000089.1:0-5864 GCA_045650465.1 Alistipes sp. | reverse complement strand
ATAAAAAGTGTATTTTGTCGTTACGCTTGCCCTCAAAATGCTCATTTACGCTCAGTAAACTCCGCTTTTTCGGGCTTCGCAAGCCTAAAACTACATCTTTTTATTCACTCTCTTAGGTTAAGGGGGGGGGCTGGCTAAGTTACTTTTTAGTCAGCCCCCTTAATCATTCCCAATCGTTCAAATCTTACAAGTGTAGCTTCACACCGAAGAAGTAGGTGCGTGGAAGTGATGGACCATAGACATACGCCGAGTCACGACCTGCGCCCTTGTCTATATCGTTCTGATAGGCATCGAAGATATTTTTAATACCCCCGTTTAGCTCCAAACGGATAAGGTCCGTAAGCTGGAAGGTGTAGCTTAGCTTAAAGCCCATATCGAGGAACGATGGTGTTTTAACCTCGCTATCGCCAATCTCCACGCCATCGATAGTTGTGTTTGCGGCGTGCTGAACGAGCATGCTGCCTGTGTATGTGCCAAAGAGCGATGCTCCGAAGTTTTCGGTGATATAGAAGTTTGAGCTTAGGTAGCCGTAGTGGTCAGGCGAACGGAACATCTCGCGCTGTGGGGTTACGCTGTCGCTCCACTGCTCAGGCTCCTCGTAGCGGCTCTGCTGATAGGTATAGCCGAGCTGTACATCGAAGAGTGATGGTATGCCGAGCTTTGTCTCGATGGTGAAGCCTCTGATGGTGGCACCTGTGGCGTTGCGGCGCTCGTTGATGATGATGCCGTTCTCATCTACACCCACCTTCTCGAGTGTAAACACATCATCGAGGATGGTGTAGAAACCCTCAAGGAGCATGTTTGCCTGGAGGCGACCGAAGTTGCGGTAGTAGTCTGCCGAGAGGTTGAACGAGTGTGAGTACTCAGGGCGAAGTGTCTCAGATAGTCGGATTACAGATACCGTATTGTTAAGTGCGTCGATATGTAGGTCCTCGTTATAGGCCTGAGGAGCGCGATAGCCACTTGAGTAGCTTGCGCGTAGTCCGAGATCCTCGATAGGACTGTAGCGTACGGTCACACGAGGTGAGAAGATAGGCTTCTCAATCATATTATGCTTATCGAGGCGGAAGCCTACAAGAGCGTTTAGCTTGTCGCTCTTCCACTCGTTCTGAGCAAAGAGTCCATAGACAGTTGTCTGCTGGTCGATACGGCGATCTGTGGCGATGTAGTAGTCGTTAAGGGCGTTGTAGTTATACTCAATGCCTGCAGTAAGCTCAGCTGGAAGTAGCGCCTTATATTTGAAGGTGTACTGCGCACCACCAACAAAGGTCATATCGCTTGTAGTGCCGTAGGCGTTGGGGTCGTTTCCAGCACCGAAGTAACTCGAACGACCAATGTTTTGTGCCGAGAGGTAGCCGCTTGCACGGTGGCGTAGGTTAGGGAAGTAGTCGAAGCTGATGCTACCACCGTCGATGTTGTGGTCCACCTGCTCGCAGAGGTCTGCCATGTGTGGTGCAGCATCGAGGTTATTACCACCGCGGCGGAAGTCGTGGATATGGTGATACTCAGCATTCAGGCGTGAGTGTGCCGAGGTCTTGTAGTAGCCACGGAAACCTACAGTCTCGGAGCGTAGGCGTGTGATATCGGTGAACTGGTCGCCATTGCGGTCGTAGCCGTCACGGCTCTTCACCTGACCGAAGATATAGGCACCGAGTTTGTAGTCGTCCGATACGAAAGCGCCGCCCAACGAGCTGTTGATATCTGGTGTGCCGCCCTCGAGTATGTTTGTTGTGTTGGATAGCGATAGGGTGTTACGCACAGGGTCCTTGGTGATGATGTTCACCACACCACCAATGGCATTTGAGCCAAAGAGTGCTGAGCCACCACCGCGTATAACCTCCACACGCTCGACCATAGCCACAGGCATAAGGTCAAGACCATAGACACCCGCCAACGATGAGAATATAGCACGGCTGTCGAGCAGGATTTGTGAGTACTGACCCTCCAGACCGTTGATGCGTAGCTGTGGCGCACCGCAGTTACCACAAGTAGTCTCCACGCGTAGTCCCGACTGGAAGTTCATTGCATCCGAGAGGTTCGATGAGGCTGTACCCTCGAAGAGCTTTGTTGATGCCACATTCACCACGGTAGCGGTCTTGCGGCGGTTTGTCTCGTTACGCGTTGCCGACACCACGACCTCATCTACGAAGGTTGTTGCCTCCTTGAGTGTGAAGTTAAGCTCGGTTGATGTGCTGAACTTGGCATCGTAGGCCACTGTTAGTGTCTGATAGCCTATGGCAGAGATAACAAGGTTATGCTCACCCACAGGGATGTTGTTGATGTTGTAGTGTCCTGTACCATCGGCAGCACAACCTATCGTTGTACCCTCCACAGATATTGTGGCATAGGGTATATGCTCCTTGGTTGAGGCATCGATGATATGACCGTAGATGTTCGAGTCGCTATGCTTAGGGCGTATGCTATGGTGCGAGTCACGAGCCTCGATATGCTTTGTCGCTGGGATATCCTGTGCCGATAGGGTTATAGTTGTGGTTGTAAGAAGTAGTAGTGTAAAAATAATATTCCTCATTGTTTGTCGCGTTTTGTTTATTACCATTTGCAGCTGCAAAGGTAGTGATATAAGCACAGCGGCTCAATCGCCATTGTGCGGTATATTTGTAGTGTAGAGTATCCCCAAATAGGGGTAGGTAGTGTTGTTTTGTAGGCGTTTAGACCAATGAGGGAGGGGCTCGAAGTGAGCATATAGAGCCCTGTGCTGAGTCGTAGTGCTCGCAGTAGGTGGCTCTGTAGAGGGATGTTTGTGTTGTTGTGGAGCACTCAACACTTAGGGTTGAGGCTGCAATATAGTCGCTACCTGCAAGGCGCGAGATAGTATCAAAAGAGGTTGCTGAGTGACTATGTGATGCAGGAGTGCCACTAAAGGGGTGGGAGTGTACGATGCTCCTGCCCTCGATGTTGTGGCTATGTATAAATAGCGTACTACCACCCAGATAGAGACCTATCGTGAGCAGTAGTAGAAATGCTATTATCCTCTCCTTGCGTAGCACTATACCTCAGATGTAAACTTAAATGTGATATCCTTGAAGTTCTCCTGTGCAAGAGCCAAGGCGTAGCTTGTGTCGGCGAGGAATACATCTCTGCCATGCTTATCTATCGCCATATTGGTGTGCTTGCGGCGCTTGAAGTCGGCGAGCTGTGCCTCGTTCTCGGACTCTATCCAGCAAGCCTTATGGATAGAGATAGGCTCCCAGCGACACTTTGCGCCATACTCATGCTCTAAGCGGTACTGGATAACCTCGAACTGAAGCGCACCTACCGTACCGATAATCTTGCGTCCATTGAGCGATGAGGTGAAGAGCTGTGCCACACCCTCATCCATAAGCTGGTCGATACCCTTAGCCAACTGCTTGAACTTCATAGGGTCGGCATTCTCGATGTAGCGGAAGTGCTCAGGCGAGAATGATGGGATACCTGTGAACTTGAGCTTCTCGCCCTCGGTGAAGGTGTCGCCAATCATAAATGTACCTGTGTCGTGCAGACCCACGATATCGCCAGGGAAAGCCTCGTCGATAATCGACTTCTTCTCCGCCATGAAGGCTGTAGGCGATGAAAATTTGAGCTGCTTACCACTTCGCACATGGAGGTAGTTCTTGTTACGCTCGAACTTACCCGAACATATCTTCATAAAGGCGATACGGTCGCGGTGGTTAGGGTCCATGTTGGCGTGTATCTTGAAGATAAAGCCTGTGAGCTTATTCTCCCCAGGCTCAACAACGCGAGTCTCGGTCTTTGCTGTGCGTGGCGATGGTGCAATGCGGATGAAGCACTCCAACAACTCGCGTACACCGAAGTTATTTACCGCCGAGCCGAAGAATACAGGGGCAAGCTCACCTGCAAGGTATGCCTCGCGGTTGAAGGCATCATATACACCCTCCACAATCTCGATATTCTCGCGTAGCTGTCCCGCGAACTTATCGCCGATATATTTGTCGAGGTCGCTCGATGCGAGGTCAGAAATCTCCACGGTTGAGGCATCGGCAGTCTGACGCTCATCTGAGGTGAAGAGCGATATGTTCTTCTCGTAGATGTTATATACACCCTTGAAAGTGTCGCCCGAAGAGATTGGGAATGCCAAAGGACGCACCTTAATCTTTAGCTCGCGCTCAATCTCATCGAGGAGGTCGAATGCATCCTTCGATGGGCGGTCGAGCTTGTTGACAAAGACAATAACAGGGGTGTTACGCATACGGCAGACATCCATAAGGCGGCGTGTCTGCGTCTCAACACCCTTAGCACCGTCAATAACGATGATTACAGAGTCAACAGCTGTGAGTGTTCGGTATGTATCCTCGGCGAAGTCCTCGTGACCTGGGGTGTCGAGGATGTTAATCTTGACATCCTTATACTCGAAGCCCATCACAGAGGTAGCCACAGAGATACCACGCTGTCGCTCAATCTCCATAAAGTCCGAAGTAGCACCCTTCTTAATCTTGTTACTCTTCACCGCACCAGCCACATGGATAGCACCACCAAAGAGGAGGAGCTTCTCGGTGAGGGTTGTCTTACCAGCATCAGGGTGCGCGATAACCGCAAATGTTCGTCGTCGTGTAATCTCGTCTATTAGAGCCATACCGTTGTTAATTTGTTAATTAGCGCGCAAAGATACAAAAAATAATTAGTAAAGAGTAATTAGTAATTAGTAAAAGTTAAAAAGCGTTGCTTTTTTTGGGGTGGTTAAGGGTTGTTAAGGGTGATTAAGGGTTATTAAGGGGAGTTTAGGGAGTTTAGGGAGATTAAGGAAATTTACTAATTACTAATTACTAATTTTCCACTCTGCCGTGAGCAAACTGCTAAAGAGAAATAGCAATTAAGTTAATATGTGAATGTGAATATGTGAATTTACCTATGTATTTCACAATTTCACATTCACATATAACCAAATAGTATCAGTATGAATAGTAATTAGTAATGGTTATGCGCAGTCGGTGGGTAGAGTGGGTAGTGTGGGTAGGATGGGTAGAGTGGGTAAGCGCGAGCATCATTTATCTGCATGGCAGTGCAGTTTGTCCGCGACTTCTCTTTCGTCTTTTTCGTCTCTTGGGTCTCTTGTTATTTTGGGACGAGAGAGACGAGAGAGACGAGAGAGACAAGAGAGAGGACGGACAACATTTATTTGCACGGCTGTGCGGAGCGCACGATAGCGACAACGCGGACTACAGCACGACCTATTACCCATACTACCCACACTACCCAATATTACCCATTTTACCCACAAACCGCACGACCTAAATAGCGCAGTCAGCGGATAGCGCATCGCCGTTGGATAAGTGTCACATTTTGTCACATCTGTCACACTTGTCACATGGGGACGCCTTGTGACATTGTGACATCGTGACATCGTGACATCGTGACATCGTGCTATCAGTGATTGTATCGTCAACGCTCAGGATAGACCACTGCGCCTATCAATCATATCCATCAACTCTACTTCACAGCCTCGGAACCCTCGTTTACAATCAATTATAAAATATTTTACCTGTAAAAGCAAAATATTTTACTTTACCTCTTGACAAACGGATTAAAATATTGTATATTTGCAGTGAGATTTAGGCTTATCAGTGAGCCATCAAGGCGCATACTGATGCCAATATCACACCTAAATATCACTATATTAACATACTAACATTTTAATATTTAAGATTATGGATAGTAATATTATTACTAACCCCACTGGGGGTATGGTCAAATCGGCAAAGTCAAGCCATTTGACTAATGAACAGTTACTCAGGCAAATGGAGCTTGACCGTGCTGAGGAGCATATATCGCCATATATTGTCGATATGACCAAGCAACTACCTGACGAGCAACCAATTATATCTGTTGACGGTAGTTGCATCTGCTCG
>JAZRRF010000088.1:0-12690 GCA_045650465.1 Alistipes sp. | reverse complement strand
AAATGTTGTCCGAGACTTCGCTTTCGTCTCTTTCGTCCCTGAGGTCTCTTTCGTCTCTTGTTATTTTGGGACGAGAGGGACAAGAGAGACGATAGGGACCAGAGCGAGGTCGGGTATCAGCGTTGTCGCTGCCACCACACTTTTCACTTTTTATGTTTTCACTTTTCAGTTTTTTTTATTACCTTTGTTTCGTATTATGCGCTTGGGCGTAGCACAAAGGGTGTTACTCTCCGTGGCTCAGTGGGTTAGCCCATGAAAGGGAGCAGGGCGCAATTAGTTGTATTTTATAAAATTCTCAACTGTGAGCAAAGAGTATAAGCGTTATCTTATAACATCGGCACTCCCTTATGCCAACGGACCTGTGCATATTGGTCACTTGGCAGGTGTTTATGTGCCATCAGATATCTACACAAGATACCTTCGTTTGAAGGGTCATGATGTAATCTCAGTATGCGGTAGTGACGAGCATGGTGTGCCTATCACAATCAAGGCACGCAAGGAGGGTATCACCCCACAGCAGGTCGTGGACCGCTACCACGAGATTATCGAGAAGTCGTTCCGCCGTCTTGGCATGTCGTTCGACATCTACTCTCGAACATCGTCACCTACACACCGCGTTACAGCTTCGGAGTTCTTCCGTAAGCTCTATGACGAGGGCAAGTTTATCGAGCAGACCTCAGAGCAGTTCTACGACGAGGAGGCTCAGACCTTCCTTGCTGACCGCTATATCGTGGGCGAGTGTCCACACTGCCACAACGAAAAGGCATATGGCGACCAGTGCGAGAAGTGTGGCTCTACGCTCTCATCTAACGAGCTTATCAACCCACGCAGTGCCGTATCGGGTGCTGTGCCTGTGAAGCGCGAGACTAAGCACTGGTACTTGCCTTTGGATAAGTACGAGGGCTTCCTACGCGAGTGGATTTTGGAGGGTCACAAGGAGTGGAAGTCTAATGTATATGGTCAGTGCAAGAGCTGGCTCGACCTTGGTCTTCAGCCTCGCGCCGTAAGCCGTGACCTCGACTGGGGTATTCCTGTACCTGTGGAGGGTGCCGACGGCAAGGTATTGTATGTATGGTTCGATGCTCCTATCGGCTATATATCTGCTACTAAGGACCTTACTCCAGACTGGGAGAAGTATTGGAAGAGCGAGGACACAAAGATGGTACACTTCATCGGTAAGGATAACATCGTCTTCCACTGCATCGTATTCCCATCGATGCTTAAGGCTCACGGTGGCTATATCCTCCCTGAGAATGTACCTGCCAACGAGTTCCTAAACCTTGAGGGCGACAAGATATCAACATCGCAGAACTGGGCTGTATGGTTGCACGAGTACCTCGATGAGTTCCCAGGCAAGGAGGATGTCTTGCGATATGTTCTCTGTGCCAACGCACCTGAGACTAAGGATAACGACTTCACATGGAAGGACTTCCAGTCGCGCAACAACTCCGAGCTTGTAGCCGTGTTGGGTAACTTCGTAAACCGCGCCTTGGTGCTCACCAAGAAGTACTACGATGGCGTAGTGCCTGAGCGTGGCGAGTTGACCGAGTATGACGAGGCTACTATCGAGGAGCTTCAAAAGATTAAGGCGTCGTTGGAGCGTAATATCGAGCACTACCACTTCCGCGAGGCGTTGAAGGATGCTATGGCATACTCGCGTATAGGTAATAAGTATCTTGCCGACACAGAGCCTTGGAAGGTTGTTAAGAGCGACCCTGAGCGCGTTAAGACAATCCTTAACATCGCACTTCAGATTACTGCAAACATCGCCATCGCCATCGAGCCATTCATGCCATTCTCAGCAGAGAAGATTCTCAATATGCTTGCCGTGGAGAAGTATGGCTGGGAGCAGCTCGGCTCTATGGAGCTTATCGCTGCGGGTCACACCATCGGCGAGGCACAGCTACTATTCGAGAAGATTGAGGACGATGTTATCCAGAAGCAACTCGACAAGCTTGAGGCATCACGCCGTGCGAAGCTCGAGGCTGAGGCAGCACAGAATGTCACAGAGCAGAAGGCTGAGGTGTCGTTCGACGACTTCCAGAAGATGGATATCCGCGTATCTACAATCCTTGCAGCCGAGAAGGTGGCAAAGACCAAGAAGCTCTTGAAGCTCTCTATCGACACAGGTATAGATAAGCGCACCATCGTATCGGGTATCGCCGAGTACTACACCCCTGAGGAGCTTGTGGGTCGTCAGGTCTTGGTGCTTGCCAACCTTGCGCCACGCGAGATTAAGGGTATCGAGTCACGCGGTATGATACTTATGGCGGAGGATGCTCTTGGTCGTCTGGTGCTTGTACAGCCAGAGGATAAGACCATGTCAGGCGCTATGATTGGATAGTTTAAATGATTGAATGTTAATGGGTTAGATGTATATAACCTAAAAAATATAACCAACTAAACTTTTTACTTTTACTATGGAAAACATTAAATGGGGAGAGCTTGGTTTTGCGTACTACAAGACAGCTTTCAATGTTCGCTACCACTACGCTAACGGTCAGTGGAGCCAGATGCAGGTAACAGATGACGAGTACATCAAGATGCACATGTCAGCTGCTTGTTTGCACTACGGTTTGGAGATTTTCGAGGGTCTTAAGGCATTCCGCGGTGTTGATGGTAAGGTACGCTTGTTCCGTCCAGATGAGAACGCTAAGCGTATGATCAACTCTGCTAACCGTCTTTGCTTGCCAGCTCCAACTGTTGAGCAGTTTGTTGAGGGTTGCGTTGAGTGTGTAAAGCGCAACTTGGACTTCGTTCCACCATACGAGACTGGCGCATCACTCTACTTGCGTCCAACACTTCTTGGTACTAAGACTTGCTTGGGCGTACGCGCTGTTGACGAGGCAGATCTTATCATCTTCTGCGCTCCTGTAGGTCCTTACTTCAAGGGCGGTATGTCAGCTATCAAGGCTCTTATCATGCGTGATCAGGACCGTGCTGCTCCACGTGGAACAGGTGATGTTAAGGTAGGTGGTAACTACGCTTCATCTATCTGGTCTTTGGAGGCTGCACACGAGAAGGGCTTCTCAAATGTATTGTACCTCGATGCTGCAACACACTCTAAGGTTGAGGAGTTCGGTGCTGCAAACTTCTTCGGTATCAAGAACAACACCTATGTAACTCCTAAGTCAGCATCTATCCTTCCATCAATCACCAACAAGAGCTTGCGTCAGATTGCTGCTGACCTTGGTCTTACTGTTGAGGAGCGCGATATTCCTGTTGAGGAGTTGGCTACATTCGAGGAGGCAGGTGCTTGCGGTACAGCTGCGGTTATCTCTCCTATCGGTGCGTTGTATGACCTTGACAACAATGTTACATACGACTACGGCATGAAGGTTGGCGAGACTTGCAAGAAGATGTACGACCACCTTCAGGGCATCCAGTATGGCCGTGTTGAGGATATTCACAATTGGAATGTAGAAGTTCTATAATTCCCCTGTGAATTTCTTGTGATAAGGGGTCATCTTTGACTCTTCAGTCCAAATGGCGAATGGGAAATACGCTTAGTATGTCCCATCCGCCATTTCTCGTGTCAGAGCCAAATCTAACCCCTTATGACAAGAAATTGAAGTGAAAACTGAAAGGTGAAAACTGAAAGGTAAGGTGTCTGCGACGCGTGTTTATAAAGTGAAAAGCGCTCGGCAGCATCAACGCTGATGCCCGACCTGCTCCCGTCCCTATCGTCTCTCTTGTCCCTCTCGTCTCAAAATAACAAGAGACGAAAGAGACGACAGCGAAGTCGCGAGCATCATTTAACAGCACAGCAGTGCGTAGCGCTCGATAGCGACAACGCTGATACCCAACCTCACTCCCGTCCCTATCGTCTCTCTTGTCCCTCTCGTCCCAAAAATAACAAGAGACGACAGCGAAGTCACAGCCTTTTACTAATTACTAATTTCTAATTACTAATTGATATGTTCCCCGTGGAACACTCCACAATTGGGACTAAAAGCCCTGCCCTCTCTATCTACCAAACTTCACAAGCAAAACATTGATATCCGCAGGTGAGACACCAGGGATGCGCGATGCTTGACCTATTGTCTCTGGGCGGATACGGCTAAGCTTCTGACGCGCCTCGATGGTTAGTGACTGCATAGCATTATAGTCGAACTTAGCAGGAATAGCTATCTCCTCCAAGCGATGCATCTTCTCGGCATAGTATTTCTCGCGCTCTATATAGCCACGATACTTGATTTGTATCTCCGCCTGCTCTACAACCTCATCCGAGAGATTATTGCTCTCAATAAACTTTTCGAGCTTAGGAACAACACATCGCAACGATTTTAGGGTTACATTACTACGCAAAACTATATCGTAGAGCTTTTTTCCTTGCGAAAGTGGCTCTTCGCCGAGCGAAATTAAATAGTCGTCAATTTCGCCTATTCGCACCGAACTCTTGCGGAGCATAGAAATAAGCGATTCTACAGCGTTATTTTTTTTGAGCAGATTTTGGTATTTCTCCTCCGATACAAGACCAATCTCGTGACCCAATGGAGTGAGTCGAACATCGGCATTATCCTGTCTTAGCAAGATGCGATACTCGGCACGCGAGGTGAACATACGGTATGGCTCATCGACACCCTTTGTCACAAGGTCATCAATCAAGACTCCAATATAAGCCTCATCGCGCTTTAGCACTACACCCTCCAAACCACGAAGTGTGCGGTGTGCATTGATACCCGCCATAAGACCTTGCGCCGCAGCCTCCTCATAACCCGTAGTACCATTCACCTGACCTGCAAAGTAGAGTCCATCGACCAACTTCGTCTCAAGTGTATGGTTAAGTTGTGTAGGCGGAAAGTAGTCATACTCGATAGCGTAACCAGGGCGATAGACATGCACATCCTCAAGACCCACGATATTATGCAGAGCCTCGAGCTGCACCTCATAAGGTAGTGACGACGAGAAGCCATTGAGGTAGTACTCGTTGGTACCTCGACCCTCAGGCTCCAAGAAGAGTTGGTGCTGCTCCTTATCGGCGAAGGTACGAAGCTTATCCTCGATGCTTGGACAGTAGCGAGGACCTATGCCATGTATAGTTCCGTTGAATAGTGGCGAACGCTCAAAGCCCGTACGCAAAATATCGTGTACACGCTTCGATGTATATACCATAAAACATGGCAACTGGTTTTTAACCACCTCAGTATCTGCATCATACGAGAATTTTGAAGGTTGTTCATCACCCTCCTGTATCTCCAGTGCGTCGAAGTTAATTGTTCGTGCATCAAGGCGTGCAGGAGTACCTGTCTTCATGCGTCCAGCCTCGAAGCCTAAGCCCACAAGCTGTTCGGTAATACCGTATGAAGCCTGATCGCCTGCTCTGCCACCCTCGGCGTGTGCCTCGCCACAGTGCATAAGACCACCGAGGAATGTACCCGCAGTGAGCACTACCCTACTACACTCTATTTCGACCCCCATACGCGTTTTAACACCCCTTACTCTGGGTTTCTCCGCTGTGTGGTCTAAGAGTATCTCCGTAACGCTATCTTGCCATAGATAGAGATTAGGCGTGTTCTCCAGCTCCCTACGCCATAGGCGCGAGAACTCTGCCTTGTCGCACTGCGCACGCGGACTCCACATCGCAGCACCCTTCGAGCGGTTCAGCATACGGAACTGAATGGCACTCTTATCCGTAATGCGAGCCATACGACCACCAAGAGCATCTATCTCTCTGACTATCTGACCCTTAGCCACACCACCAACTGCAGGATTACACGACATCGCGGCTATCTTCTCCATATCAATGGTGATAAGGAGTGTTCGAGAGCCGAGGCGTGCAGCGGCAGAAGCTGCCTCACAACCCGCATGACCTGCACCGACAACAACTATATCGTACGAGAGTTTCATAGGTACTTCTCTCTAAGCAGTTTAAGGTATTTATTCTCCATGCGGCGCATATTCTTCTCTGCCCACGCTGTCTTATCCTTATGTCCGCAAAGGTGCAATGCTCCATGCACAATAACACGGCGCATCTCGTTGATAGGCAGCGCGTTATACTGCGGAGCGTTATCCTCAACCGTAGCCACATCGATATATACCTCACCTGAGACGATATGCTCGCCTACCCTACCCTCACGCTCCTCGAAGGTGATGATATCGGTGAAGTAGTCATGACCTATAAAGTCGCGGTTCATCTGTCGGTGAAACTCCGATGAGCAGAAGATATAGTTTATATCTCCCACTTGGTAGCCCTCTGTGTTTATTACCTCCTCAATCCAACGGCGCAGAATTAGGCGTTTGGGTGGAAGGTAGTTGCAATCCTGATTATAAAAGTGTATCATCGTAGTTAGAGCTTTTTGAAGAAGTCAGATACATGGAGTGGTCTTTGGGTCTTAGAGTCATAGATTGCCAAGCGCACAAAGGGCTTATCATTGGCATCTATGCCTGCGCCAATAACACCTATCTTCTGATCCTTCTTAACAATATCTCCCTTCTTGACGCTTACCGAGCTAAGGTTTGTGTAGGTCACCAAATACTCATTATAGCCAAGAAAGATTGTATATCTGTTGTTCTGTTTCTTGTATTGAATCTCCTGCACGATGCCCTCATGGATGGTACGCACAGCATCGCCCTTCTTGCCTGTGATAGTGGCACCAAAGCCCTGCTCGGAGAGTGTTCCTCCCTCCACAGGGAGGTTCAATCCTCGAGTGTTGCGCGAGAAGCCAGCACCCACCTTATTACCCTTAAGCATCTTCTGAAGCTCTGCAACGGCATTATCATACTGTTTCTGCTGCTTTCGTTGCTCATCAATAGCCTTTTTCTCGCGTTTTGAGAGCTTATTATAGGCTCTTTGAGCCTCCACCCTACTATCCTCCAAAACGCGGCGCTCACGCCTTAAAACCTTATCTATGGAGTCAAGTTCACCTGCTCGCTGCTGCAATGTCGTTCGGTGCGCATCAACCTGCTGAGCTTGCCGTGTGATGCTATCTGCCAAGCTGCGGCGCTGTGTGGTGATATGTTCAATCTCTGCCATGCGGCGGGCAGCCTCGGTAAGGCTCTCGGATGCAAAGATATAGTTCGTTGTATTGTTCTGACGATAGTTACGATACGCCACGCGTGCCGCCTCGGCATAGAGCGCTCTGTTGTACTCCAGCACCTGCTCCAAGGAGTCAACCTCCCTATCACACAACCCCACCTCGCGCTTCACTCTCGTATGCTCATCCTCAATCTCTCGGATATAGTCATTACGCATACGCATCTCCTGCTCAATGGCAGTAACCTGCGCCTTGGCACTCTTCTTATCCTTCTTAACCCTGTCAACCTCCGCCTTAGCGTTGTTAAGCTCCTTCTTGTACTGCTCCATCCTACGACGCTGCTCCTCGGTGCGTTTATCCTGTGAGTAGCCCGCAAGTGGGGTAGTGGTGAGAAGGAGTATGAGGGTTAGTATCTTGAAAATATTTGACATTAGTCTATCCGCTTTAATGTTTTTATATGAGCATCCATAAGCTCCTTATCATAGCCACGCTCCACAGCCTTCTGCCAATAGGTCTCAGCCATAAACTTCTCACCCAGAGCCCATAGTATATCTCCATAGTGGAGCAGTAGCGAGGCATCCTGCAACGAACTTAACGACAATGCTTGACGCATAACCTGCTTAGCCTCCTCATTGCGACCTAAGCGATGCAACACCCACGCCTTAGTATCTATATATGAGGCATTCATAGGCTGTAGCTCCACAGCACGCTCCGCCATCTTCAGTGCCTTATCTAAATCCCTATCCATAAGGCTTAGGAAATAGGCATAGTTGTTAAGTACCAAAGCGTTATCAGCATCAAGTTCGAGGGCACGCCTATAATAACGAAAGGCACGCTTATCCTCCCCCATCTCATGATAGATATCACCTATACTACCCATAACAGAACTACGCAGAACATCATCAGAGGCATAATCCAATGCCGCTTTAAAGATGACTATCGCCCTCTCATAGTCGCCATCCGCACTTAGTAGATAGGCATAAAGCGATAATATCGAAACACTACCAGGGAAACGCTCCAAGGCCTCCAAAATATCAGCCATGACAGCCTCCTCACGACCCATGTAACGCTCCAACTGTATGACATAGAGATAGTCCTGCTCCTCGACACCCTCATCCCCCAAATGGCGGCGAAGATACTCCAACGCCTCATCATGGTAGCCTCCAGCTATAAGGTGCTGAGAATATATATCTATAACACCACGATTGTTTGGATAGTCAATAGCCATCTTGCGTATAATACCACCAATACGATGGTAGTTAACACTATAGAAGCTCCTATTAGAGGTATAGTTATCCAAGCGTTCCAACTTACGCTCTATATCTATATCATCGCTACTGAAGAGGTGCTGCTCATAGTCGAGCATACGCGTGGTATTACCCTTACGCGAGTAGTAATCAGCAATAGATAGTATGGTCTCCACATTCGTCGTATCGAGCTTGAAAGCTATATCGTGGTTTACTCGTGCTAACGAATCACGCCCTGCAACCTCATATACATTGGCAAGTCGAGTGAAACCCTCTGCATCATAGGGATGCTCTGTAGTTCGCCTTAAACCCTCCTCAATAGCCCTATCATACTGATGCGTGGAGAGAAGAAGCTCCTGCTTAATATCGGCAAGATAAGCATTATAGCCGAGGCGCAACTCCGCAGAGTCGAGAACGGATATAGCCGAGTATGGCATGCCGTTTATGCCATATATTATGGCTAAAGCGTGATACGACTGAAGATTTTGCGGGTCAAGACGCATCAGGCGGCGAAAGATGGGTATAGCCCTTGTATAACGCCCCGAGCTTACAAGCCTATCGGCATAGTTCTGCGTGTACCACTTATTGGTGCTATCCGAAGCAAAGGCCCTGTAAGCATATTTGACACCCTGCTCCCTATCTCGCTCCGTGAGGCTAAGGTAGTAGTAGGCAGGAGCATAGGTGCTATCCTCCCTCACTATCTCGCGCCATATCTCGCGTGCCGAAGCTGTATCTCGTTGTACGGCGAGAGCCTTAACAGCCTCGGTATGACGATAGCTGCGACTTAGCGAGTCGGGTAGGGTGGTACGCGTAAGGGCAGTAGCAACGGGGATAGTTGCCACAACCATCAACACAACCAAAAATATAGCTCTCAACCTACTCATATCTAAAATATTAAGGGCAATAGGAGGTGTACTCTTATCGCCCTTAACACACTCCTAAATTCTATTATAGTGCCGACTCAAACTGGTTGAGGAAGCGCACATCATTCTCGAAGTATAGACGCAAATCGCCAACGCCATACTTTAGCATAGCGATACGCTCAATACCCATACCAAACGCGAAGCCCGAGAACTCCTTAGGGTCGATATTGTTTGCCTCAAGGACATTAGGGTCAACCATACCGCAACCCATAATCTCCAACCAGCCTGTACCCTTACATACGCCACAGCCTTTACCGCCACAGATAGAGCATGATACATCCACCTCGGCAGATGGCTCGGTGAATGGGAAGTATGAAGGACGCATACGAATCTGCGCCTGCTCACCAAATAGCTCCTTAGCGAAGTACAACAACGATTGCTTCATATCGGCAAACGATACATTGCGGTCGATGTATAGTCCCTCAATCTGGTGGAAGATACAGTGTGCGCGGTATGAGATAGCCTCGTTACGGAACACACGACCTGGGCATATTACGCGGATAGGAGGCTTCTGACGCTCCATTGTACGCACCTGAATAGATGATGTGTGGGTACGCAACACTACATCAGGACGGCTCTCGATGAAAAATGTATCCTGCATATCGCGTGCTGGGTGCTCAGGTGGGAAGTTAAGGGCAGAGAATACATGCCAGTCATCCTCAATCTCTGGTCCGTCAGCCACGGTGTAGCCAAGGCGCGAGAAGATGCCTACAATCTCATTCTTAACGATAGAGATAGGGTGGCGCGAGCCTACAGACTCCTCAGAACCTGGGCGTGTCATATCATCAATCTTCGATGCGCTCATAGCCGCAGCATTACCCAACTCCTCCTTTAGGGTGTTGATGCGCTCTGTGGCTACATTTTTGAGGTTATTGAGCTTCTGACCGAGCTCACGCTTCTGCTCTGCAGGAACAGTTTTGAACTCATCCATAAGGGCTGAGATAGCACCCTTCTTGCTGAGCATCTTAATACGAAATGCCTCAACATCGGCAGCTGTCTTAGGGGCAAATGCCTCAACCTCGGCAAGTAGTTGTTCGATTTTGGTAATCATATATCGTTTAGTTTAATCTTCTAAACTGCAAAGATAAGAATTATTTTCCAAAGTAGTAGTAACTAATTAGAAATTAGTTGCGGTTAAAAGGCTGTTATTTTGCGCAGTCGGTGGATGGGAATGGGTAGTCAGTGGGTGGGAATGCGCAGTCAATGGTTAGAAATGGGTAGGATGGGTAGTGTGGGTAGTGTGGGTAAGCGCGGACAACATTTATCTGCACGGCTGTGCGGAGCGCAAGGCAACGACAACGCGGACTAACGCACGACCTATTACCCATACTACCCATTTTACCCAAGATTACCCATTTTACCCATAAGACGCACGACCAAATAGCGCACGGCATCGTCAAGGGCAACTACCTACCCGCTGAGTATAAGCACGATAGCTTCGAACTACACTTCGACAATAGCCTGAACTACACCGCCACAGGCGAGCGCGTACCCTTTGCGATGCTTAAGGAGCGCAACCTCGATGCCGAGGCTGAGGAGGCGCAGAAGCTGGAGCTTATACGCTCGATGCGCGAGGAGGGTAAAACATTGCAGCAGATAGCCGATGAGTTGGGGTATAAGGATGGCTCATCGATACAGAAGAAACTCAAAAACGCAGGTAAGTAGTTTGTTTGGATTTGGAAATTTGGAAATTCCCTATGTATTTCCAATTTTCCAAATTCCATTGATACCCGACCTCACTCTGGTCTCTCTGGTCTCTCTTGTCTTAAAAATAACAAGAGACGAAAGTGACCTCAGAGACGAAAGAGACCTCAGGGACGAAAGAGACGAAAGCGAAGTCGCGGACAACGCACGACTTACTACCAATTAATAATAATATCAATGAGTAACTATAGATATATCCTTGAGAGATACCGAGGACGAGGTACACGATATACCTGCCCTCAGTGTGGTAGAAAATATACATTCACACGATATATAGATACTGAGAATAATAATATATATATCAGTGAGAATGTAGGTAAGTGTAATCGCCTTGATAAGTGCGGTTATCATTACACTCCCAAACAATACTTTACTGATAACCCTTGGAAGAGGGATTTGGAAAATTGGAAAAACATAGGGAATTTCCAAATTTCCAAATTCCATACTCCTCCACCTCGCCCTATCTACACCATACTTATGATTGAGAGACCAGAGAGACGAAAGAGACGAAAGAGACGACAGCGAAGTCGCGGACAACGCACGGCAGCATCAACGCAGACTAACGCACGACCTCTGATGCCCAACCTCGCTCCCGTCCCTCTCGTCTCTCTTGTCCCTCTCGTCCCAAAAAACAAGAGACCCGAGAGACGAAAAAGACGAAAGAGACGACAGCGAAGTCGCGGACAACCGCAAGGCAGTGCAAAGCGCTCGGCAGCAACAACCCTAATAACCCTTAAACACCCTTAAAAACCCCTAATAACCCCTAAACACCCTTAATTACTAATTACTAATTTCTAATTACTAATTATTTTTTGTATCTTTGCACATTAGAATCTAAATTTAACAAAGAGATATTATGAGTATTGAACTTAGTGAACAGGAGGTATTGCGTCGTCAGTCGCTTAAGGCGTTGCGTGAGCTTGGTATAAACCCTTACCCTGCAGCGCGTTTCGAGGTAAATGCCTCAGCTCGTGAGATTGCCGAGCAGTTTGACCCTGAGAAGGGTAACTTCCAGCAGGTATCTATCGCAGGTCGTATTATGAGTCGCCGCATCATGGGCTCAGCATCTTTCTTCGAGTTGCAGGATGCCTCAGGCCGTATTCAGGTATATATCCGTCGTGATGACATCTGCCCTGAGGGCGACCCTACGCTCTACAACACCGTATTTAAGAAGCTTCTCGATATTGGTGACTTCATCGGCGTTGAGGGCTTTGCCTTCCACACCAACACAGGAGAGTTGTCGGTACACTGCCAGAAGTTTACCGTGCTCTCGAAGTCTGTACGCCCACTCCCTGTGGTTAAGCAGAAGGATGGTCAGACCTTCGATGCCCTCACCGACCCTGAGGTGCGCTATCGTCAGCGTTACCTCGACTTGGTGGTAAACCCACATGTTAAGGATACCTTCGTGAAGCGCGCTAAGATTATGCAGACCATGCGCGACTTCTTCAACGAGCGCGGCTACCTCGAGGTGGAGACACCTATCCTTCAGCCTATACCTGGTGGTGCTGCGGCACGCCCATTCATCACACACCACAACGCTCTCGATATAGACTTCTACATGCGAATAGCTACGGAGCTATACTTGAAGCGTCTTATCGTGGGTGGCTTCGATGGTGTTTATGAGTTCGGCAAGAACTTCCGCAACGAGGGTATGGACCGCACCCACAACCCAGAGTTCACTTGTATGGAGATCTATGTTGCATACAAGGACTATATCTGGATGCAGGAGTTCACCGAGCAGATGTTGGAGCGCGTAGCGATGGCGGTAAACGGCACTACGGATGTTGTTCTCGATGGCAAGACTATCTCGTTCAAGGCACCATTCAAGCGTGTGACCAT
>JAZRRF010000087.1:0-36977 GCA_045650465.1 Alistipes sp. | reverse complement strand
CCCAATAGAGAGTGCATATTGCTTTGGCAATTGGATCCTGGAACTCAATAATTTGAGTATTATCTATTGAATTATTGCCCCCCGGTTGCTCTGGCTCGTGAGGATTACTATCCTCACACGAAGCAAAAATAATAGCAATAGCTGCAATTAACAATACCTTTTTCATAATAATAAAGCAAAACATAAATACTATCCGCACCTCGATAGTGATTTATAAAAACAAAGAAAGCGTGGTGCTGAAAACTTATTTTAAGAGAATGGGCTCTGGTAAAGCCTTGAAGATAAAATAAGCAACAGCCCCACGCCATACCCAAATAGAGGATATGACGCAGGAAGATGTCCGCCTATTCACTCTCCTAAATTTACCAGATTTATTCTCTGTGAATAAACTTACACTTTCCGCGTAATTAAATATGTTACCACAAAGATATACTATTTTTCGACAAGAACAAACGATACATCGCAAAAACTGTCGCTGAGTTTGGCAATAAAACTGTAAAGAAAATCAAAAAACATTTTTGAATTTAGCAAAAAAGCACTATATTTGCATCACTTAAAAGATGAACGATAATCCCCCGCGGCTTCATCGTGGGTTTCGGATAATAATCAAAGATTGATATATGCAGGATTTAGAGACATTGGAGGGTAAGACCATTGTGGAGTTGCGCGAGATTGCACGAGGACTGGGTATTGTACCTTCGACCATGAAAAAGCAGGAGCTTTTCGAGAAGATTGTGGAGTTTGCGACAGGTGGTGTTACTGCTGATAGTGTGCCTGCGTCTGTGGGCGTAGAGCAGAGTGGTGAGTCAAATAGCATAGAGGCTACTCCAGTGCGCAGAGGTCGCAGACCTCGCATGAATAGTGTAAAGATAGGTGGCAATGACGCGAATAGAGTGGTTAATAAGGTGGAATCGTCGCATGCTACAACACCAGAACATAATAATGAGCATAGTGAGCATGTTCAGACCGAAGTTGCTGCTATTCAACAAGATGCTGAACAAGAGGTGGTTGTGGAGTCACCACGCCGTCGCGGTCGTAAGCCAAGGTGGTTGCTCGAGAAGGAGGCTGCCGAGGCTGAGCAGGTTAGAGCTGAGGATGATGTAGAGACAGAGGAGCATGGCACACGCGAGGAGCATAGCAACGACAATCAGGAGATAGGTCTTGATGAGAATGACGCTCCGATTGTGGGCGATTTAGACGATGAGCTTGCAGATGAGGATGTCGATGCGGAGGATGAGTTGTATGATGGTGAGGAGTATGATGGTGATGAGTTGGAGGATGATTATTCTGATGGCAACATCACAAAAGATGACTTCACTGCGGTAATAGAGGGTGAGGGAGTCTTGGAGATTATGGCAGATGGCTTCGGTTTCCTACGCTCGGCAGACTATAACTACCTAAACTCCCCAGATGATATATATGTGTCACCATCGCAAATTAAACTATTTGGACTAAAGTCGGGTGATACAGTAAGTGGTACTATACGCCCACCCAAGGATGGCGAGAAGTACTTCCCTTTGGTACATGTCGATCTTATTAATGGTTTGAAACCCGATATCATCCGTGACCGTCAGCAGTTTGAGTATTTGACACCGCTATTCCCAAGCGAGAAGTTTAACCTTACGGGCAATGGCAATAACTCCAAATCTAACCGTATAGTCGATCTCTTTGCCCCTATTGGTAAGGGTCAGCGTGCACTTATCGTAGCACAGCCTAAGACGGGTAAGACTATGCTCTTGCAGTCTATAGCTAATGCTATTGCCGATAACCACCCAGAGGTCTATATGATTGTGTTGCTTATTGACGAGCGTCCTGAGGAGGTTACCGAGATGGCGCGTCATGTCAAGGCTGAGGTTGTAGCATCAACTTTCGATGAGCAGGCAACACGCCATGTTAAGGTTGCTGAGATGGTCTTGGAGAAGGCTAAGCGTATGGTGGAGTGTGGTCACGATGTTGTTATCTTCCTCGACTCTATCACCCGCCTTGCACGAGCATATAACTCCGTGCAGCCAGCATCGGGTAAGGTGCTCTCGGGTGGTGTCGATGCCAATGCACTACATAAGCCTAAGCGTTTCTTTGGTGCTGCGCGTAACACCGAGGAGAAGGGCTCGCTTACAATCATCGCAACTGCCCTTATCGACACTGGCTCGAAGATGGATGAGGTGATTTTTGAGGAGTTCAAGGGTACGGGTAATATGGAGCTGCAGCTGGATCGTAAGCTTGCGAATAAGCGTATCTACCCAGCTGTGGATGTTGTGGCATCGGGTACACGCCGCGAGGATTTGCTCCTAAGTCAGAGCGTTATGCAGCGTACATGGATATTGCGTAAGCATTT
The DNA here is from genome assembly GCA_045650465.1 of Alistipes sp. Lineage (GTDB taxonomy): Bacteria > Bacteroidota > Bacteroidia > Bacteroidales > Rikenellaceae > Alistipes. The sequence continues at coordinate 34,642 of JAZRRF010000087.1, read as the reverse complement.
GGCGGACATGACTCCTGTGGAGGCTATGGAGTTCCTACAGAAGCAGATGAACCTAACGCGTGATAATGAGGAGTTCCTCGCCACGATGAACCAGTAAAATAGTAGGGTAGCCATTTATTGTATTAACATTAACCAATTATGCGTAGATTAGTCGTTATAATTCTTGCAGCACTGATACCTGCAATATCCTTTGCCTGGGGGCCTAAGGGACATGATGTAGTGGCTTATATCGCCGAGCAGCACCTCTCGAAGCGTGCAAAGCGCAATGTTGAGCAGACGCTCGGTGGTTACTCAATGGTTTATGTTGCAAATTGGATGGATAATGCAAGCCATACGGATGAGTATGAACATACAAAAACCTGGCACTATGTGAATGTTGACCCAGAGGAGGTTAGTTATGCACGCTCAAAAAAGGAGGATAAGGGTGATGTTGTAACGGCTGTAAATAATATTGTTAAGAACCTAAAATGTGATGACCTAACTGCGGAGCAGGAGCGAGTACAACTAATGATGCTTATCCACCTTGTTGGCGATATGCACTGCCCTATGCACGCAGGACACAAGAGCGATAAGGGTGGTAATGGCACAAAGGTTAAGTATTTCGGTAAGCAGGAGAAGCTGCACTCGGTGTGGGATAGTAAGATTGTTGAGTCTGCTCATAATTGGAGTTACACAGAGTGGCAACGCGAGGTTGATCGTCTAAATAAAAAACAGGTGAAACGCATCGTGCAGGGAACACCAAATAATTGGATTGAGGAGTGTGTGATACTCGCAGACGATGTATATGCACGCTCCACAAAGGGTGGTAATCTCTCCTATGACTATGTCGCCTACTATACCCCTATTGTTGAACAACAACTCTTGAAGGCTGGTATTCGCCTTGCTAAGTTGTTGGAGGAGATATATTAAACCTGTATGTATATTAGTAGTAAAGGACTGAGAAATCAGTCCTTTACTCGTTTAATTCCAACCATCGCATCTCCTTTTCGTCAATGATGGTAATAAGCTCCTCGATGCGCTTGGATAGTTCTGAAAGTCGTTCGTATGGTAGTGTGCCAGATGATATCTCGCTCTCCAATGATGTACGCTCCTTGCTTAGCGTTGCAATATCTGCCTCTAACTGCTCCAGTTCACGCTGCTCCTTGAAGGATAGCTTGCGCTTTGTTGTGTCGTGAGTGCGTTGCTGTTGAGGCTTTTGTGGCGTGTTGCTACGCTGTTCGCTACGCTCATTAGCCTCGCGCTCCTTGACAAACTCTCGATATTCACTATAGTGACCCACAAAGTCCTTGATGCGACCATCGCCCTCAAAAACAAAGAGATGGTCTGTACACTTATCAAGGAAGTAGCGGTCATGCGATACAATAAGTAGCGATCCCTTGAACTCAGAAAGATACTCCTCCAATACATTGAGAGTCATGATATCAAGGTCGTTAGTAGGCTCATCAAGGATAAGCATATTGGGGTTTTGCATCAACACTATAAGTAGATATAGACGACGCTTCTCACCGCCACTGAGAATATCTACACGCTTGTTGAAGGTCTCGTGTGGAAAAAGGAAGCGATTGAGATATGTCGTAGCCGATATAGCATGACCATCTGATGCCTTGACAACATCTGCTACCTCCTGCACGCACTCCAATACCGTTTGTCCTGGCTTGAAGTTTATTCCTCGCTGGGTGTAGTATCCTATGCGTAAGGTCTCACCCTGCTCGATACTACCTGAGTCGGGTGTTAGGTTGCCCGCCATAAGGTTAAGGAAGGTGGTTTTACCAACGCCGTTGCGACCCACTATGCCCACACGCTCACCACGCGTGAATTTGTATGAGAAGTTATCTAACATCTTGCGCCCCTCGAATTGAAGCGATACATCTGTGCAGTCGATAATCTTACGACCAAGGCGCGATGTAGCAACATCAATCTCTACGCTATCTGTGCGTAGGCTAACCGAAGCTTTGTCCTTGAGATCATAGAAGGCGTTTATGCGATATCGAGCCTTGCCTGTGCGGGCTTGTGGCGTGCTGCGTATCCACTCTAATTCTCGGCGTAGCAAGTTGCGCGACTTGTCAATCTCAGCCTGCATATTAAGGTATCTCTCCTCGCGCTTCTCAAGATATTCAGTGTAGTTGCCTCGATAAGTGAATATCTTTCCTCGGTCAATTTCCATAATCGTATTGCACACTCTATCAAGGAAGTAGCGATCGTGTGTAACCATAAGGAGTGTGCATCGTGAGCGTTGTAGATACCCCTCTAAATACTCTATAATATCAATATCGAGGTGGTTGGTAGGCTCATCCATGATTATGAAGTCGGCATCCTGAAGTATCATACATGCTAAGGCTACGCGTTTTGCTTCGCCGCCCGATAGCTCGCCCATAGGCTGTTCCCACCTCTCAATCTTGAGAGAGGATAACACTTGGCGAATTTTCTGTTCTATGCCCCAGCCATTCGATGCATCCATTGCAGCTATGGCTCTCTCCAAACGCCTGATGTCGCCACTCGCAACCGCATGCTCATACTCCTTAAGTTCTGGTGATAGGTCTCCCATGCGCGCATACACCTCGTCAAAGATGGAGTGCTTAGGGTCGAAGTGGCTCTCTTGATCAAGAAATGCCACTTTGATATCCTTCATAAACTTAACCTCACCACCTCTGTCAGAGTGTTCCACGCCTGCTAAAATCTTAAGCAAGGATGATTTTCCCGTGCCATTTGGTGCAACCAAAGCAATCTTATCCCCCTCGTTTATATTGAAACTTATATCGGAGAAGAGCGTACGGTCACCATACGATTTTGAAATATTTTCTACTTGTAGATAACTTGCCATAACAGAACTATTTATAAGGCTAAACTATTATTTAGCTTTAGGTCGTATGCCAACCTTTCACCACTCTCATAATGGATAATGCCACGGTATTCAAATCCCAATCTATCCATCATTGAGAGCATACGAACATTGCCTCGGTGGGTATCAATGCGAAAACCCGAGTACCCCGCCTCTATAGCTAACTCCTTAGCTTTTCTCATTAGTGACAGAGCTATGCCATTGCGTGTGTATCCTTTGCTTACGCATAGACGATGTACAACCACATAATCCTCTCCTGTAGCCCATATATTGTTCGGAATTTGCTTGTATGCAATCTCTCCAGCAAGCACTATAGCTGCATAGCCAGCCACCGTATTCTCTTCTACATAGACATAGCCTACCTTTGATTCGATATCGCGCATGATAATCTCAGCAGTAGGGTAGCCATCCTGCCATTGGTCAATACCGAGTTCACGCAATGCTGCCTGAGCATCGCTTATGATGCCCATTATTGCCTCTATATCATTGTTGTTGGCTCTACGAATCATCGCTTGCGAGATATCTCTCTGATTTTACGGTTAATAATATAGAAGTTGAAGAGGATAATCGCAATGGTAAACACTACACCAACGCCAATAGCAACGATAGGCGAGGAAGCGAGTGTATATCCTGCTAACTGTGATATATAGCCCATGTATAGCTTCTGTGCAACGGCAATAAAGGCAATGCTAAGAGCCAATATCGAGATATTGAGTGTGAGTGTAAGAAGATTGTAGGGTAGTGCTACGCGCTGAGGTTTGTAGCCTATGAGTATAAGGTTCTCAAGTTTTGTAATGTTCTTCTGTAGAAGTAGGTAGATGCTTAGTGTAAGGATAATGATTGATAATACGCTAAATATTATGCCTATACATATGATTATTACAATACATACTTTGAGTATAAACATCGCTTTACTGCTCTCCGAAGGCTTATTCTCTACTTCGTAATTCTTTGCATCAAGGAAAGTAATCAATTCAGGATCCGATGGATTCTCAACCTCGATTATCAGGCGCGTTGCCTCCTCATCAGAAGCTTCGCCATAGTATTTATTTGCCCACTCCATAAAGGCCATAGGGACAAGGATGGTGTTGATTCGATCCGAAAAACCAACAACACGACCTTTGAAATCACCACGAAGTTGGTTGCCGCGGAGTATGATATCCAGTTCTACGCGCTTGATGATATCCTCGGTAATCTGAGGAAGTTGCTGTGTTGAGCTAAAGCCAAAGTTGTATAGATTGAGATAGTTGCGTGGCAATATAATAGGAATTATGCTGTCACCTACCTTATAGTTCCACTCCTTTGGTTGTATATCAAGAAAGCTATCTGGCACGGCTTCAAAGAAGAGCATCGTAGATAACTTACGACCACCAAACTCTATTGCACCGTACACCTCAAATTCGGAAGAGTTGAATGTGCCTACACTTGACACAAACTCCTGTGCCTCAAGCTCTGTGATATCCTCCCCGGAGAAGCTTTTGCCACCTACACCCATGCGCTCAACAGGATGTGTGATGACTAAATAGTCGCTACCTATAAGAGCGTTTTCACCCGTCATTATAGGCTTTAGGTCACTATAGAGCTGCACGCCACCGAGTATGACCGTCATGCCTATAAGGTTCGCGATAAAGAATACCGCCAACTCGAAGATGCTTATATGTTTTCTGAGTAACTTCCAGATAAGGTTTAAAGATTTAGGCATAGGTCGTAGTTGATGTTCATGTGTTTACCAATAGATGTTGCGATGATACCAGCTCCCTCGCTCTTAGCCTCACGAAGTATTACATCGCGCATGATATCGCTGTTTCTATCATCGAGGTGCGATATTGGCTCATCAAGAAGGATGAAACTAAAAGGCTGACATAGTGCGCGGATAAGAGCTACGCGCTGCTGTTGTCCAAATGACATGCGATCAATGCGCGTGTTGAGTTTGTCTTCAATGCCAAGTTCTTCAAAGAGGTGTAGAATATCCTCCTTGCTCTTCTTACCTGTTATAGTGTTCTTTATCCACACATTCTCCATTGCAGTGAGTTCTCCAAAGAGCCTTAAATCCTGAAATAGAATGCTTATCTCCTGTTGACGAATATCGCACCAACGCGCGGAGTTGTATTTATTGATATTCTCGCCATCGAAGAGTATCTCGCCCCTATAGTCACCGCGCTGACCATAGAGGTAGCTACATAGTGATGACTTACCTGTTCCTGAGGCTGCATGAATAAGATAGCTCTTACCGCGCTCTAAACATATCTCCTTTTGCCAAATATCAGATAAAATCTCTTTGCGCGATGCAAATATCTCAGGAATAACCCACTTTAGTTCTACTCTCTCCATATACTATATCATAGCTTTAATACCCTCGCTCACCAATACTGGTAATACGATGGAGTTAATCTGCTCAAGTGCATTTATAGACCTGTTGTCAAATACAACTACAACTTCTGCATAATCAAGACCCTTAGCTGAAGCGTAGATATAACTTATAGCCTCCATGCTATCTGTATATATTGAGCGATATTCGTCGATGATGTTTCTAACGATAATCTTATTTGCTGAACTTAGGAGGTCACCATTCATCATCGCATCAACATTTGCCACAATGTAGCCATAAGAGCCCTCAATATCCTTTGTCCACTCACAATCGAGGGCTGAAGGAGTCTTTGGATTTGGTGACATATTCACTCCAAGATGGAATAGCTGCTCATCCTGACCCATTGATAGATTGTAGTTCATAAGGCGTAGGGTATAGTGCATAGGGTCCACCTTTCTTAGGAAACCTCCCGCAAACTGCGCGATGTTGTTTATAATATATGTGTCTGATACATCTGCCATAAGCATAGCCTCCACACTCTTGATGTTTGGTGTTATAGAGTACTCGTCCCAATAGTAGTCGTATGTGCGTTTTATGCTACCCTCGATGTTATTAAGAGCTAAAGTCACACCTCCATCAATTGTGCTGAGTGCATCACATGCAATGGAGAGTATCATGCTCATCTCATTGGTTGGAGTGATGCCCACAGTAGATAGAAACTCATCGTTGAGTAGTGTGCGTACCAATTGAGCTAAAATATTGCCATCCACACCCATGCTTATTACGGCGTATGCATCACTATTCAAGTAACTTAGGTGTGTGGTATTGGTAGCCTTAAAAAGTGTGGAGTATTCGCCATAGTTAATGCCTTGGGTCATACATGTAACTGCTGCACGACCTAAGTCAAAATTGGCAGATATTGTCGCCTTGGCGCCTATTTCAAAGTGAGATGTATAGGTGGTAATTAAATCTTTAACTCTATTTATCTCCTCTATTTGTTTAGTATAGTGTGTGTCGTTAATCTCTCCTCTGTTGAGCTTGCTCTGTAGCTCTGTAGTACTCTTCTCAATCTGACTATTCATAATTAAGATTAGTCGCTCGAAGTTTGCAATAATGGCAATGTCGTTACCCTCCAACTCAGCAAGGTCGCTCTTGGGGCGGGTTATGGCACTCTCAACCATGGCATGTCGAGAGTTATCATCGCCTAGAACAAAGACTATGCGTGAGTCGTTGTATGCTACCGTGATATTATCGTACTCGAAGGTGCGTATATTGCCGTCTTGTTCTACAGTGATTGCCTCTTCACCACTCTTCTCAAGGAGATGCGAAAATAGATTAACCGTATGATCTACATCTACTACATTAAGCACATTCGCAACTATAACAAAACTCTCCAAATCATCACATAGGTAGCCATAGGCGCGTCCGTGGAGGTCTATACCTGTAGCATTGAGATTGGTAACTATACCACTTAGGTGTTGCGATAGCTCAGCGTCGTCAATCTGTGATGATAAAGCTGTGGCTATTAGGCGGCGATTATCAGCGGTTATAAACTTGTCAAAAGCACCCTTTGTCGCAAGCTGTTCAAGGTTTGCATATACAAACACACTATCCTCGATAGGTGCCAATGTCTCCTCTTGATGATTTTTCGAAATCATGAAATAGGTGATTGCTGCAACTCCAATGGCGATGCCAATAGCAAATACCCACAATAAAATCTTTTTCATTTTGTTGTCTCTTTTATTATCAACTCAACGATATACATATCTATACTATCGACAAAGATACGAATTATTTTTTAAACATTTATCATGGTTTTGTAATATTGGTAATTTTTACTAAATTTGCACGATGTAAACTTAAGAGAGTAACATGGAAAACTTCAAGCCCACAAAATACACTTTAGAGTGTGTAGCCACAGGTCGTGAATTCGACGATACTGGTTGGATTTTGGATGATAGAGAGTGTAAAACGCCATCATTGGTGCGTGCTAAATACGCGAACAAAAGATTAGAGCTCAAGTCTGACGACTATGGTTTTTATAAGTTTTGTGATTGGTTGCCAGTGAAGCGTATCTTGCAGGGATCTTCGGCTCCTGTAACATACAAGAGCGAGGCTTTGGCTAAGCACCTCGGACTCTCAAACCTATGGATTACGCTGAGCGGTTACGCTCCACGCCGTGGTGTTAAGATGACGACTTGCTCGTTTAAAGAGACCGAGGCATATAGTGTCTGTGCTCGTATTGATGAGCATGAGGATAGGGTGCTGGTTGTTGCGTCAGCTGGAAATACAGCCCGTGCCTTTGCACGAGTATGTTCAGATAACAACATAAAGTTACTTCTTGCTGTCCCTGCTGATAATCTTGATGCACTGTGGTTTACAGAACCTATTAATGACTGTGTAAAGCTAATTGTGTGCGAGAAAGGTGGCGACTATTTCGATGCTATCAATCTTAGCAATATGGCGCTTAAATCCCATAAGTTCTATGCTGAGGGTGGTGCGAAGAATGTCGCTCGCCGTGATGGTATGGCAACAACAGTACTATCTGCAGTGACAACCATAGGTCGTATTCCTGACTACTACTTCCAGGCTGTAGGTAGTGGCACAGGTGCTATTGCTGCATGGGAGGCAAATATGCGACTTATTGAGGATGGAAGATATGGCGACAATCTGATGAAGCTTATCGTGTCGCAGAATGCCCCATTTGTTCCTATCTATGATGCTTGGCGTGCTGATTCACGCGAGATGTTAGCTTATGACATGAAGAAGGCGCGCCGCGATGCAGAGCTTATCGACGCTAAGGTGCTCTCAAATCGCCGACCTCCATACACCTTTGCGGGAGGCTTGTACGATGCTTTGAAGGCTACGAATGGCGATGTTATGGTGGCAACAAATGCACAGGCACGTCGCGCTCGCAAGCTCTTCAAGGAACTTGAGGATATAGATATTCACCCAGCAGCAGCTGTGGCTCTTGCATCGCTTATTAAGATGGCCGAGGCGGGAACTATCGATAAGGATGCATGTATCATGCTCAATATCACTGGTGCAGGCGAGGAGGCAGCAAAGCAAAACCGTGAACTTTTCACCATTAAGCCAAGCAAGGTATTCTCGCTTAATGCCGATATTGATGATGTAGTTAGATATGTAGAAACACTATTTTAATTGAGGAATGTTGTATCCTATAAAGTTTAAGCCTCGCATCAAGGAGCGTATTTGGGGCGGTCAGGCAATACTAAAAAAGAAGGGCAAGGCAGCAAGTCGTCTTGCAAAGGATAAACTATATGGTGAGAGCTGGGATTTGTCATCAGTAAAGGGCGACATCTCAGTGGTGTCGAATGGCTTTCTGAAGGGCAATAACCTCGAAGAGATTATTGAGGTTTACATGGGAGAGCTCGTTGGTGAGCAAATCTTTGAGCAGTACGGTCTGGAGTTTCCACTACTCATAAAGTACCTTGATTGCAATGATAAACTATCAGTGCAGGTGCATCCAGATGATACTCTTGCCGAGGAGCGTCATAATAGCTTTGGTAAGACCGAAGCATGGTATGTCGTGGATTGCAAGCCTGGAGCATCTATATACTTAGGTTTTAAGGATTTGAACCTTACACGCGAGGAGTATATAGCGGCTGTTGCCGAGTCACGCCTTGAGGAGCTACTTAATAAGGTCGAGGTTAAGCCAGGTGATGTGTTCTTCATTCCTGCTGGTACAGTTCATGCCTTAGGTGCAGGTCTTGAGGTTGTCGAGGTGCAGCAGACTTCTGATGTGACCTATAGAATATATGATTGGGATAGGGTAGATGCAGAGGGTAAGAGTCGTGAACTTCACACTTCGCTGGCTGTAGATGCTATCGACTTCGAGGCTGACGCTGAGTTACTTCATCGCAAGTATAATCTCAATCAAGGTGGCGAGGCTAAGGTTATCGAGTGTAACTACTTTACCATGACACTCCATGATGTTGCAGGCATAAAGGAGCTTGATCGCTCTTCGCTTGATTCGTTTGTGGTACTTATTGCTCTAAATGGCTCTACTCGTATCATCGCTGATGGCAATGAGGAGAGCTTGGATGAGGGTGAGGTGATACTCATACCTGCCGAGGTTAACGATATCACAATCAAGGGCGACGCTAAACTAATGGAGGTATATCTAAACAAGTAATATCTCTGTACACCATACAAAAAGTGGCGACTAAAATCTATTTAGTCGCCACTTTTATAGAAGTTTACTACTAATATCCTGTGTTTTCATTTCTACAATCCAATAGAGAGTAATCACCTTCATAGATTATAGTGTGAGTCTCTTGTCTAAAGTCCACCTCAAGTGTTACTTGAAGTGTAACCTTGCCCTCCTCAATAGTTAGCAAGCCATCTTCGTAGTGTATCTGTGCAGTATCAACGCCCGATTCATCGTTTATTTGATACCAGCTCCACTGCTGCTTGAAGGTGTCACCAATTGGCTGGTTGTTAGGATCGAAGTCATACACACCAACAGGCACGGTGATATTTTCCATATCGCTTGGCTCTACATCAAGGTAAAGATCTACAAAATAGTAGTGCGCATTAGGAATAGAGTATAATCCCGACTTATCCATGCCAAGATCCGAGAATACAAGGTAGTAGTTGTAGAATCCCTGCATGTAGCCATAGTACTTACCCTGAAGATACTCAGCAACAATCGTCTTGTTTGATGGATTCTCATTTAATGCCTGAATTACCTTCACCTCCAATTTAGACTTGTCATAAGTAAGTGTGATAATACCCTCGCGAGGCTCGCCATTTGGGTTTGTATCAATAGTGAAAGTGATCTTGCCTTGCTGTTGGTAGTTAAAATTGCCAATCCAATCTACATTTGCCTCAGCCTCAACCTTGGCACCTGATATAAACTCCAAGATGTCAAAATGGATGAATGCTGTTATATTATCACTACCTACTTTAATTACAGATTTGGTAGTAAGCTTAATTTGCTGATTTTCTGCATTCTCATTTGCCGTATCACACGATGTAAATAAGAGTGCAACGGCAGCTAAAATTGATAGGATGTATCTCATAGTCTTAATATTCAATAATTATCACCATAACTTCGACAAAGTTACAATTATTTTTCAATTCATCGGTTGTCAATAGAACTTTTTTATATATTTTTGCATAGCTTATTTAATATTTGCTATTCGACATGATAAAAATATTCTTCGTTGTATTGATGATTATAACCTCTTTTAATGGGGTTACAGCACAACAGCCAGCCAATTTCGATGCCTTGATGCATGAATATAAGTTGGTCGATATCCATGATATTGCCCCCGATATTCTCGTTGAGCTTAAATATTCAACCGAGGATAATTTTGTTGGCATGGATATGTATGGAGAATTGGAGCGCGCATACTTCGAGAAAAATTTTGCAGATAGGGTAGTCGATGCACAGAAGATACTAAAAAGACGCAATAGTAATTATACGCTGCTTATCTACGATGCTGCCCGACCAATTAGTGTTCAACGCACAATGTATAAATGTGTTAAAGGTACGAATCTTGAACGATTTGTAGCTAATGGAACACGCGGAGGTAGGCATAACTATGGTGTGGCTGTTGACCTGACGATTGCAACAAACGATGGCACGCCCTTGGATATGGGAGCTGAGTTTGATGATTTCACTGACGCAGCATCAGTTAAGGGTTCACCAGATACCAGTGATGCATCCACACGCACAATCGAGGTCTATGGAGAGTATGTTCAAGGCTTGGTATCACGAGGTATAATTGGCTATGAAGCAGCCCAAAACCGTATATTGCTCCTTGAGGTTATGCTCGAAGCTGGTCTTTACCCATATCGTCGCGAGTGGTGGCACTATGAGGATATAATGTCAATGGATACCGTTAGAGCTAAATATAAACTTCTTGATTTTTAAAGTTTTAAAACATTACGGCTATAAAAGACTTTATGATGTAGAACATCATATATATGCCAACAATAAGCTTAATTCCTGAGCCAACAAGGAACGATAGCATAGAGCCAAGACCGATGTTTATGGCATTGTCTAATGTCGTTTTACTGCCAACCATCTCGCCAATTACTGCGCCGAAAAAAGGACCAAGTATAATCCCTGGTATGCCAAACAAGAAACCTACGAATGTACCTATTGTAGCACCGGTGATGCCCGCCTTGGTTCCTCCAAAGAGTTTAGTAAAATAACCCGGAAGTAGATAGTCAAGGACAACAACTATAATAGATAGTGCTCCACATACCACTAATTGTGTCATAGTTATTGTGCTACCTTGAACAAAGTAGGCACATAGCATACCTCCGAACGAGAGAATCGTACCTGGCAGCACAGGAAGAATAACACCCAATAAACCAATAGCACCTGCAATAAGCGCAATTACCATCAAACCTGTATCCATATTACCTTATCTTAATTTGTCGTATAATTTACATTATGTTAAATAATATATGCATGTTATTAATAATCAGTTGTTTGATGTGTGAAATGTATAGTATTTCCCAATTAAATAGCTATATGCTACAGATATAATTGTTGTAAGAATCTTTGACGGTGTTGGCCAGATATTGAGCTGTTCTACAAATAGCTTCATGCAGGCGTAGTTTATCAATATTGACCCTATAACGCTGAGCGTATAGCGAATAAGTTGTCGGCGAGAACTAAACTCAGTAACACGAAAAGCAATATTACGGTTGAGCCAGAAGCCTGTGAAAAAAGTTATTGGAAACACCAATATCAGCGATGCAATATGTGGCGATACAACAACAAAACTCAAATCTATAAATCGCTCAGCAATTATATAGTTGTATATAACAAAGTACCATAAGGTATCAAGTACCATGTTTGAAGCACCGCAAAGACCATATGCAAACATGTCGCGTGATATCAAGCTATGTAAGGGCTTGATATACAACATATCTACAAGTCGTATGATTCTTTGTGCTACCCCCATTACCCTTTATCTATATCTCTTTGGTGTATATACCCATGCTTGAGGGAAATCATCGATATGAGCACGCTTATACTCTTGACACACATTACTCTCAGAGCTTCCGAAGGCTGCTACAGCATACATGCTTCCAAGTTTGAAGTAGTCACATTTTGCATCAGGCATACGCTTCTCAATATCAGCTATGGCACGCTCTGCGTTCTCAACAGTCGAGTAGCTGCCAACAACAACCCAATGGCGAATATCACTACCCTTGCGCCAGTCAAGCTCTTTGGTTGTAACCTCCTCTATTTCAGTATTGCTGTTGATATTTTCTAAAGTGTCAACATTGTCTGTATTGGCTGTGATAACACTATTATCTACGCTATTACTTTCATTCAAGCTCTCGACTGAAGATGTGTTTGACTCATCTGTTACGATTGTAACAAGTTCTGTGATATCAATTTGTCTGTTATTATATAGGTACCATCCTCCGTATATCAAGCAGATTACTATGGCACAAGAAAGCACAGCCCATAAAGGCTTGAAACTTCTTTTGCGCGTGATAAACAATGGTTCGTTGTTTATGTTTAACCTCTTGATAAGTTCATTATCGCACCTGAGACTATTGTTATCAATCACTCCTACCCCACCAATCTTAAGCATGCTACCCTCTCGACTCTTATCCAACCAGCGATAATATATCTCTTTAGCTCTATTGTGTTCAACACCTGTCTCAGAGATAATTGTATCGATGAGTGAAACAGCTTCGTTATTTTGGCTTAGCTCAACGATGTAGCGAGGTGGAATAATTTGGTTGTTAGAACTGATTGTTGCAGGTTGTCTGACAATTGAAAGAGTGCCTACATCGGGTAGATGTAGGCTCTTGTGTCTAATTACTGTGTTGAAAATTAGCTTGTTAACTTCGTTTATCATCTCTAATTACTTCTTCTTACCCTTTTTCTTGTCTTCGCGCGCATACTCTCTATTTGCGTACTCCACAACAGCGTTTAGGTCCGAAACCTCAGGACGAGCAAATGCGCGAACAGTCATGTAAATACCAAAAATGATAAATGGGATACTTAGCAATTGTCCCATGTCTAAAGCCATGCCATCTTCAAATGCTACCTGACGCTCCTTAAGGAACTCTATGAAGAAACGAGCTGTAAAGACGCATATCATACCCACACCAGTAAGCAATCCTGGGCGACGACGACCCAAGTCCTTCCCGCGATACATCCAGAATAAGAGAATGAAGATTAGCATATAGCATGCTGCTTCGTATAGCTGTGCAGGATGTCGTGCAGGAATCTGCTCGATAATCTCCTGTGGTACATTGCCCGAATACTCATACCATGCACGGCGTGCATCGTGATATACGAACTTCATGCCAAGTGCCGAATCTGTAGGATAACCCACAATCTCCGAGTTGAAGAAGTTGCCAAGGCGAATGATTGCACCGCTTATGGGTGTTACGATGGCAATTCTATCGATACCCCATGTAAAAGGTAGATGGTTACGCTTAGTAAATAACCATATACCTGTTATTATACCTATAGCTGCACCGTGGCTTGCCATACCGCCAGAGCGAATATCTGTAATAATGCGCCAAGGCTCGGCGAGATAGGTCTCTGGTTCGTAGAATAGACAATGACCCACACGCGCACCAATGAAAGTGCCGAGCACAATCCACATAAATGCTGACTCCAATGTGCGTGGAGGTAACCCCTCGTGGCTAAAGGTGTAGTTACAAATGCGCTCTCCAATAAGGATAGCTATGGCCCACATTAGACCGTACCAGCGAATATCAAGATTTCCGAGCATTACAAGCGTCGGATCCCAATTCCATACAATAGATAGAATTTCCATCTTAGTAATTATATTTAAATAATGATTAGTTATATCGTTTTAGCTCTCTAATACGGTGAGGCGAGCGATGACGCGCCATGCCTGCATCACCTCACTCTTGTCAATGAAGATGTCGCTATACTCTTCACGGTTGCGAGCAACCAAACGCCAACGGTTGCTATTGCCCGATACCCAACGAACTTTACGCCATATAACATTGTCCGTAGGACGGTTAAGCATAAGGACATACTCGTTTCCTTGAATAACATTCTCCACCTCTGTACGCTTCAAAAATAGATCTTGAGCAGCGCTAATGGTGTCACTCATAGGCTTTGAGAAGGAGCGTATTACCACATCACAATGAGTGCGATATGGTAGCTCGATATAGCCCGATGGCTCAATGCAGGCGATGCCTGGGAGAATATCCTCCACATCATCAATGTAGAATGGGGTCTTCTCGTGCTCTAAGGTTTGACTTTTGAGCATGTTGCCTACACCTGAAAGTAGCCATGTGCGGTCTATGTCAGGATCCTGCTTGATAATCCTATCGGCCAAGTCCTCGCTGATTCCATAATTTCCTCGGCGTATGTGATAGAGATTTTCGGCTCGCGAAAGACCTATCTGCATGGCGAATCCATTAATGGACTTACCAAAACGCTCAATGACTTTGAGTAGTCGCGACCAGTTGTCAAATTTATTTGTCATAATTTTCTATGTTGTTCATTTTCGTTAATTAGCCGAGCGATTGCTATAACTTTACAAAAAAATATCATATCTTTGCGCCACGGCTCCGTAGTTCAATGGATAGAATTTAAGATTCCGGTTCTTACGATGAAGGTTCGAATCCTTTCGGGGTCACATGAGAGGATTATTCGACAGCTGTTGGATAATCCTTTTTATTTCGCCCCACACTCACTCCAATTAATAGCGCAAATATACCACAAAATTCTGTTGCTTAAAATTTTTTTACAATAAAAAATACAGAAAATATAGAAACTCCACTAAAACCACACCGTAAATCAAGCGCCAACAAAGGAGGACTTATATTCAGCTATTTTTACAAATCGGTTGATGCTATATTTTCATTTTATCTAAACAATGTCCCTTGATGAGTGTTGTTTGTTTGGAAAATATTTCATACATTTGTGGTGCTATTCAGATAGAATAGTGACATATAGAAAGTGTTTTCGCAGTCCTTACAAGAAAATGTGGAAGTTTTCGAAAGAAGAGGACAAACGAATAGCACTCATTTCTTGTATAGCTATGTGGCTATGCACACTCTTGTGCATCTACCCCATACTATCCAAGTGTGGGGCATTGTATCGTTTATTCTTCTTTAGGTCTTTCCACAACCTTCTTGTAAATAAACGGAAATCAACTCCACACTTTCTTTATATATACTAATCCACCGCAAAGGAGTTGTACGGTAACACAAACAATTTTTATGAAAAAATTACTTTTACTATTAGCTCTATTTGGAGTGCTTTGTAGTAGTTGCTCCAAGGAGGGTGACGAGGTAAGCAATCCGCAAGAACCACCTAAAACAGAGGAAGATGTACTTATTATTGATGGCGATAGAAATTATGTTGTCGATGCCTTAGGTGGAGAGCTCGTCGTTAAGGTTAAGACCAACAAGTGGTATGGAGTCTTTATTCCGGAGGAGGCATCATGGATAACTCTTGCAGACACACGCTCTTTGCGCGAGGATGAATTGACTTTTATTATATCCCCGAATGAAGAATTCGCTGTACGTTGTGCAACACTTACTTTATCCGTCGACTGGGATACTTTTCAAGAAATTACAATCATACAAAATCCTGCCTCAATAGATATTCCTAATAATCAGATTTGGTATACATCTACCAATGGTGAAATAATACTACCATATATAGGTAGAGGTAATAGTTATGCAGACGCACTTACCTCTTTCGGTGCAAATATCATTTCAAATACCTATGAGAATGGTAAGGGTGTTATCACCTTTGATAGTGATGTTACAAAAATTGGAGAGTGTGCATTTTGTGGTTATTACTCTTCGCCTCTTCTACCCGACTCTTCAGAGGAATATGAAGGATATACATTGTGTAGAAACCTAGCTACCATTCTAATTCCTAATAGTGTGACAACAATTGGGGATGATGCATTCTGGAATTGCGATTCTCTAATAAGCGTAACTATGCCTAATAGTGTTTTAACTATTGGAAGTGGTTCATTTAGAAGTTGTTATGATCTTATAAGTGTAACTATTCCTGATAGCGTAACTTCGATTGGAAGTTTTGCATTCGATGATTGCTACGACCTTACAAGTGTAACTATTCCTGATAGCGTAACTACGATTGGAGAATGTGCATTCCGTTATTGCAGCAGCCTTACAAGTGTAACTATTCCTGATAGCGTTACTACGATTGGAGATTATGCATTCGGAAGTTGCAGCAGTCTACAAGAGTTTAAAGGTAAGTTTGCGTCCGAGGATGGTAGATGCTTGATTATTGATGGTACACTTAATTCATTTGCTTCTGTGGGACTAACTGAGTATACTATTCCTGATAGCGTAACTTCGATTGGACGTTATGCATTCTCTCATTGCAGCAGCCTTACAAGTGTAACTATTCCTGATAGCGTAACAACGATTGGACATCATGCATTCAGTTATTGTAGTAGCTTAATAAGCACAACTATTACAAATGGTGTAACTACGGTAGAAGATTATGCATTTTGGCATTGCGAAAGCCTAACAGATGTGGTTCTGCCTAATAGCGTGGCTACTATTGGAGACTGGGCATTCGAGGGTTGTAGTAGCCTTACAAGTGTAGCTATTGGCAACGGTGTAACTGAGATTGGTAGTATGGCATTCCTAGATTGTACTAGTCTAACTAATGTATATTGCAAGGCTATAACTCCGCCTACAGGAAGTATAGGCATGTTCCAATCGAATGCCTCTAATCGTATAATTTATGTGCCGAGACAATCTGTAGAATCCTACATTAGTGCGGAGCATTGGAGAACATATGCTAGTTATATTTTGGGTTATGACTTCAAGGGCGATGATGAAGAACCCTCTACCTCAAATAATATTATCACCTACACCGCAACATCCAAGGTTGAACCATATAGTGGCGAGCGTAACAATTACGCTGATGCCCTAACATCATTTGGAGCAAATATAATTTCAAATGAGTGGGATGCTACGACAGGCAATGGTGTTATAACCTTTGATGGTGATGTCACAAAGATTGGTTTATGGGCGTTCGGTAACTGTATTAATCTCACGGGTATAACTATTCCTAATAGTGTAACTGAGATAGAACAATTTGCTTTCGAACATTGTATATTTACAAGTATTACCATACCAGATAGCGTAACTACAATTGCAGATGAATCATTTGGTGGTTGCTCTCATCTATACGAGTTCAAAGGTAAATTTGCATCAGAGGATGGTAGATGTTTGATTGTTGATGATGTGCTAAAAGCTTTCGCACCTGCTGGTCTAACTGAATATACTATTCCATATGGTGTGGTAGAGATTGGTCGTGGAACCTTCTTCCGTTATAACGGCATTACAAGTGTAACTATCCCCAATAGTGTAATAAAGATTGGTTTTGCAGCATTTGAGGATTGTTCAAGCCTAACACATATGGTTATTCCTAATAGCGTTACGGAGATTAGTGAATATGCGTTCAATAGGTGCGATAGCCTTGATAACATTCATTGTACATCTACTATACCACCACACTTAGGAATATTTGCATTTTGGAATACTAACACAAAAACTCAACTTAATTGCAAGATTTATGTCCCCGCTGAGTCATATCAGGATTATATAAGTGCAGATAATTGGATGGAATATGCAGTTAATATCAGACCATACGACTATAAAAATAACTGCACTATAGAATCAGGCGTATCCGAAGATACTGTGCGCTGGCTTGGTAAGTGGAACTCTACGGTTAATTGGACATATTGTCCTGAGATGGGATGGAATGATGAGCCTGTAACATTTGAGATAAATATTGAGCATAACACCGTTGCTCCTAACCTTGTTAAGATATATGGTTTAAGTGTTATTGTCCCTACAATTGCTGTTGATGGTATTGTTAACAGAAATGGTGACCTTGTGATTCTAAATTACAACTATGCAGGATACGATGGAGAGTGGAAGTTCTACATGTGGGCACTATCTGAATCTGGAAATCTATCATATGATCGTCAAGCTGTCTATACAATGAGTATGGATGAGAGTGGTAATGTTAGTTGCAATGTAGGTTCACTCAATGGCTCACCATATCTTGTGTTCGATATATTTGCATATAATACAAATACTGGTGGTATCTCGTGGTACGACAGCAGTCTATCCTACTACTCTGGTCCGATGAGTTGGATGAAGATTGAGAATGGGCCTGCAGCACTAAGCCGTTATTCAGCCACAGTACCATATAGAGCCAATTTCCAACCACAAGAAGACACAGGACTAAAGGTGGTTGAGTAATCTGGTTAACTGGAGAAATTACCCTTATGGGTAATAGATAAATGGGGCTGACTAAAAAGTAACTTAGCCAGCCCCCATAAGAGAGTGAATAAAAAGATGTAGTTTTAGGCTTGCGAAGCCCGAAAAAGCGGAGTTTACTTTGCGTAAATGAGCTTTTTGAGGGCAAGCGTAACGACAAAATACACTTTTTATTCACTCTCATTTTACTTTATAAACATGGCGTCGCAGAGACTACACCTTTGAGGCAAAACTTCGTAATGCCTCGACTTTGCTTAGGTTCGGCATAGTGAAACAAGTTTTCCTCTGCTCTCACATTAATTGCAAAGTACACCTTTCACCTCATAAAATTAGAGGGTGTCAAACAAACTGCTGGACACCCTACTAATTTATAAATATAGCTCTTTTACTACTATCTACCCGACTCAGATATCTTCTGCTTAATCATCTTGTTAAGTTCGTCTGCTTTGAGTAACTCTTCAAGTGTGAAGTGCATGCGATAGCGCCAGTAGTGGCGAGAGTTTGCAGGCACATTGATGCGTTCATCGTGTGGATTCTCTCGGCGAAGCTCACCGTCCATAGCTACCCAATCCTGCCATGGCAACACTGTAAGCATTGCAGGAGATTTGAGGTGCATTGCTACAACCTGCTCGCAGATCCAAGGCTCGCAGAAGTATGGTGCCTCACCCCATGCGCCAAGGATATGGTTGTAGAAGCGCTGTGTAACACCGCGATCCTCCTCCCACCAAGCACGGAGTGGGTTCATGTCGTGTGTACCTGTGGTGCATATTGATAGGTATGGATAGTCGTAGGTTGAGCCGAACTCGATCTTAGGATCCTTAGGCATACGCTGAATCTCAAGCGATAGAATCTGCTCCCCTGACATAACAGATGGAACGCAATCAGGAATCATACCCAAGTCCTCACCGCACACAAGCATCTTGGTAGCCTCGGTAAGTGGTGGAAGTTTCTTGAGTGCTTCCCACTTCCAGAAGTCGTTGTGACGGCGATAGAAGAAGTCATTGTACAAACGGTTATATGCCTCCTTCTGGTCGTCAGATAACCACTTATAACAATCTGTATTATAAGCAGTAATACGAGGGTGGAACTTACCCTTTTCAATCTTGTCCTCCACAAAGAGTACATTGTCTGTCTCTGCAACATTGCCTACATGCCAGCCCTCGAAGCGGAAACCGTATGATGCAATCTCCTCGTATGAATATGGCAATGCCGGGTTGAAGCGACCAAGTAGCGCGTTGACTGCATCGAGTGGAATCTCCCAGATGCGGAAGAATCCAAGGATATGGTCAATACGGTAAGCATCGAAATACTCTGCCATCTTCACAAAGCGAGCCTTCCACCAAGCGTAGCCATCCTCGGCCATCTTAGCCCAGTTGTAGGTTGGGAAGCCCCAATTCTGTCCCATCACTGAGAAGTCATCTGGTGGAGCACCAGCTGATGAGTCCATGTTGAATAACTCTGGATATACCCATGCATCAACACTTGTACGAGAGATGCCAATTGGAATGTCACCCTTTAGTACAACACCCTTTGAGTGGGCGTAGTCGCGTACCTCGCGTAGCTGCTTCGATAGGTGGAACTGAAGGAAGCAGTGATACATAACCTCTGCGTTATGCTCCTTCTCATATTTTGCAGCCTTAGCCTTGGTGTACTTAGCCATAGCACCCCATGCACTAAAGTCAGGCGTACCCTTCTCGTCTCGCAAAGCACAGAAGATAGCGTAAGGGCGTAACCACTCCTCGTTAGCTGCCATAAATGCTTTAAACTCCTTTGATGCAAGGGTCTTTTTGCCATCCTGTGCGTAGATAAGGTGAAGATACTCGCTCTTGGCGTTATTCACACGCTCATAATCTACATTTGGCAACGAGTTAAGTTCCTTACCAAGCTCCTCGAAACACGCCTGAGCCTCCTTATCCTTAAGCTCACCAACAGCTGGTAGGTGTAGGAACTGAGGATGTAGTGCAAATGTTGAGTTGGCGTTGTAAGGGTATGAGTCTTGCCATGTGCCTGTCATTGTGGTGTCGTTGATAGGCAAAATCTGAATGATAGACTGACCTGTAAGTTCAGCCCAGTCAACCATAAGCTTGATATCGTTGAACTCTCCAACGCCGAAGCTTGACTTTGAGCGCAATGAGAATACAGGTATCGCAACACCTGCACCTCGCCATGGAGCCATATCAAACTGTGGGCGCAAGCCCTCTACAACCAATGCCTCATTGTCCTTGGTTGTCTCATTGAAGTAGTAATTCTCGCCTGACTGCCATGCAACTACATCGCCGCTAAGAGTGTCAACGATGACAAATTTATAAGCAAAGCCTGCCTTTGGAGTCTTGATACGCGCACTCCAAATTGGGAAGTTAGCATCGCTCATCGCAATACCCTTCTTTACATCCCAATTACCTAAAGCTTTACCTTCGCCAACCATTACAACATGCTGATTTGTACGAACTACTGCAATGTCAGCATTAATGGTTATGTAACCCTCAGCAACATCCTGAACCTTCTTAGGCTTCTCGCGGTGGAATACGCCATCGGTAAACATTGATGAGTGGAACGAACGATCTGCAGGCATGTCGAACCAGCGATCTAATACACGCAAATTTTGCGCCTTTTTATCAACTTTGAGGTAGTGCTTATCACCCCACTCCTTACGCACCACCTGCTCGCCATGGCGCACCTCATAGCGATACACAAGCTCAGCAGTAGCTGTAAGTTTAAGCTCAGCACACCATACGCCCTCACCTACATAGTGCATAGGATAGGACTTCTCCTTCTCAGCACCTACAACTACATACAAATCCTCACCGTATGCAGTCTGATACTCCAATCTAAGGTTAAGTGTCATACTTTATTGTTTATGTAATTAGTTGTTTGTTGTCAATAATATTTTGCGTAGCTCCTCGCAACTTTGTTCAGGATTGCGCGCATCGAAATTATATCCATGCCAACCCTCTCTACAAGCTGCCTCCACATTTTGCTTTCTGTCGTCGATAAAAAGCGTCTCAGATGGTTTTAGCGCATATCGAGCTATGAGGGTGTTGTATATTTTTGAATCGGGTTTAACAACATGCTCCTCGCACGATACCACCTCACCATCGAAATAATTATAGACATCTGTCTTACGAAGAAACTCTATGAATTCTAAAGACATGTTTGATAATACATAAAGTTTATATTCGGCAGTTTTTAACTCTGAAATAAGAGTCTTTGTAGCAGTTATCTCCTCTTGTGTGAGTATTGAACGACGCAAGTTCTTTTCTGCCAACTCACGGTCGCAGTTGTTGTACTCGGCAAGATCTGTTATGACCTGTTCGAAACTTACAACGCCACGATCATACTCCTCCCAAAATCGTGGCATCTCGGGCAGAAGAATATAAGAGAAAAATTTTATAAATTCGGGCTCGAATTTTCGAGGGTCGCGCGCAAATACCACGCCCCCTAAGTCAAATACTATGTTTTTTAGGCTTCCCATAATTGTACAAATATAGGTATTTTTATCAAAATGAACAATGTTTGAATAGATATTTTGTTGTATTTCATGGATGATTGGTGTAATATTATAGATGAATAGTCGGTTGCACATGATTGCTATTTTGTAGGCTTATTGTGGTGTGAAAAAATGGTGGAGTTTTGTTTTGATTTTTGATTTATAATTCGTATCTTTGTGCGTTTTATATAGAATATATAAATAATCAAATATATGAGTACCGAACAGGAAAAAGTGATGAAACACGAGGAGGAGTATTCGGCGTCGAATATTCAAGTCCTCGAGGGTTTGGAGGCAGTGCGAAAGCGTCCAGCGATGTATATTGGTGATATTGGAGAGAAGGGTCTTCATCATCTTGTTTATGAGGTTGTGGATAACTCTATCGACGAGGCTTTGGCAGGCTACTGTACCGACATCTATGTGACTATTAACGAGGATAACTCTATCTCGGTAAAGGATAATGGTCGTGGTATTCCTACCGACTGGCACGAGAAGGAGGGCAAATCAGCGTTGGAGGTAGTATTGACAGTGTTGCACGCTGGTGGTAAGTTTGATAAGGGTAGCTATAAGGTATCTGGTGGTTTGCACGGTGTGGGCGTATCCTGTGTTAATGCGCTATCTACACTCCTCGTAGCTGAGATTCACCGTGGCGGCAAGATCTATAAGCAGACATACTCTAAGGGTGCGCCTACATCACAGGTTGAGATTGTTGGCGACTGCGATGATCGTGGTACAACCATCACCTTCAAGCCAGATGGCTCTATCTTCACTCTCACCACAGAGTATAAGTATGAGATTTTGGCTAACCGCCTTCGTGAGTTGGCATTCCTTAACAAGGGCATCCACCTTACATTGACAGATAAGCGCGTTAAGGATGAGGAGGGTAATCCTCTATCAGACCACTACTACTCTGAGCATGGTCTTTCTGAGTTTGTGGAGTATCTTGATGCTACACGCGGTCAGAAGATTATCGAGAATATCATCTATCTTGATACTGAGGAGAGTGGCGTTCCTGTTGAGGTTGCTATGCAGTATAATGACTCATACTCGGAGAATGTACACTCTTATGTAAATAATATCAACACTATCGAGGGTGGTACTCACCTTACAGGTTTCCGCTCTGCGCTTACCCGTACCTTGAAGAAGTATGCCGAGGATAGCGGCATGTTGGCGAAGCTAAAGTTTGATATCTCGGGTGATGACTTCCGTGAGGGTCTAACAGCTGTTGTATCTGTTAAGGTTGCTGAGCCTCAGTTCGAGGGTCAGACAAAGACTAAACTTGGTAATGATGAGATTGCAGGTGCTGTAAACCGCGCTATGTCGGCAGCTCTTAGCAACTATCTTGAAGAGAATCCTAAAGATGCTAAGGCTATCGTACAGAAGGTTATCCTTGCGGCTCAGGCACGCCATGCTGCGCGTAATGCTCGTGAGGCTGTACAGCGTAAGACAGTGCTTTCAGGAGCAGGTCTTCCAGGTAAGTTGGCTGACTGCTCAAGTCGCGACCGCTCAATCGCTGAGATTTTCTTCGTCGAGGGTGACTCTGCGGGTGGTACTGCAAAGCAGGGACGCGACCGCAATTTCCAAGCAATCATGCCTCTTCGTGGTAAGATCTTGAATGTTGAGAAGGCTCAGGAGCATCGTATGTGGGAGAATGAGGAGATTAAAAACATGTTCACCGCTCTTGGTGTATCTATCGGTACTGCCGAGGATAGCAAGGCGCTAAATCTTGAGAAACTCCGTTACGACAAGATTATTATCATGACCGATGCCGATGTCGATGGTTCGCACATCGCCACACTTATGCTTACATTCTTCTTCCGTAAGATGAAAGCTCTTATTGAGAATGGTCACATCTACATCGCTACCCCACCGTTGTACCTTGTAAAGAAGGGTAACAAGGAGCGTTACTGCTGGACAGATAAGGAGCGCGATGAGATTACAACAGAGTTTGGCTCTAAGGGCGTACACATTCAGCGATACAAAGGTCTTGGTGAGATGAATGCACAGCAGTTGTGGGACACAACAATGAATCCTGAGACTCGAATACTTCGTCAGGTAACTGTGGAGAATGCCGCTGAGGCCGACCACATCTTCTCAATGCTTATGGGCGATGAGGTGCCACCTCGTCGTGAGTTTATTGAGAAGAATGCCCACTACGCAAATATTGATGCTTAACAATAATTGGGGTTGCGCTATGTGTAACCCCTTTTTTTATAAAATATTACTAAGATGAAGGTTACAGTAATTGGTGTTGCAGGAGGTACTGGCTCTGGTAAGTCAACCCTTGTAAAACGCCTGCAGGAGACATTTAAAGGCGATGATGTAGCGACACTATGCCATGACTACTACTATAAAGCTCATCCGGAGTTAACCTATGAGGAGCGTACGAAACTTAACTACGACCACCCAGCAGCCTTCGATACGGATATGCTTGTGGAGCATATTCGTGCATTGAAGTCAAATGTACCTATCGAGCACCCTGTCTATTCGTTTGTCGATCACAATCGCACCGATGAACGAGTATTGGTTAAGCCATCGAAGGTAATTATTGTTGACGGTATCCTTATCTTTGAGCATAAGGAGCTTCGCGACTTGATGGATATCAAGGTCTTTGTAGATACAGATGCCGATTTGCGTCTTGCGCGCCGTATTCTTAGAGATGTATGTGAGCGTGGTCGTACTATGCAGTCTGTTATCGACCAGTACACAACAACCGTAAAGCCTATGCACGAGGAGTTTGTCGAGCCATCGAAGCGCTATGCAGATGTTATCATCCCTGAGGGTGGCTTTAACTCTGTTGCAGTAGGTATGCTTATCGAGAATATCCGTTCACTTATCAATAAGGAGTAACAATGAAAAGGAGCAAGTTTATCTATACCATAGTCTGCATGTTGTTTGGCTTGGGAATGTATTATGTTGCCACAAGTGGCGAGCACAACAAGAGCGACTACTTAGTCCTCGCCTCGGAGTGCGTTATGCAGGATAGCGCATGGGCAGAGGTGGCAAACGCCTTGGCTGAGAAGCACGATGCAGAGATCGTAACCTTTGCCACAGCACCACGCGAGGCTTTGGAGCAAATTAAGGAGGCCTATCCTCGCTATGTCGCGATTGTTGATACGCCTGAAAATATTGGTCGCGACTATGTTATAGACCTACACATGATGTGCCGCGAGGTGGATGACGATATCTACGGCGACTTTATGTGGGGTATCATCACAGGCTACGATGCAGCAGCAGCAATGCGCATGGTTGAGAATAGTACCGAGCCGCTTGTTATCAAGGATGCCGTAGCGACAATCATGGAGCTTAACTCAGCAAAATGGTTCGATAACTACGCCTGGGTAGATGATCACACTCGCGGTCTTTGGGGATATAAGAACGGCCGCGATGGTGAGATTATCACAGGTATGGTCGAGAAGGAGCAGGTGCTTGATAAGTTCAAGGAGCTATACGAAAACTACGACCCAGACTTGGTGGTTACGGCAGCACATGCCACACAGAAGAACCTTGAGATGCCCTACTCGTTGGGACACATCAAGCCTCGTGAAGGCAAGCTATACACACAGAATATCTTCACGAGCGAAGAGCAGGATATCGTAGAGTCGGGCAAGCGCCGCGTATATACTGCCGTTGGCAACTGTCTTATTGGCGATATGAACAACACGAAGGAGAGCATGGCTGCCGCGTGGATGAATGGTTCAAATGCCGCAACCATGATTGGCTATGTTGTCACCACATGGCATGGTCGTGCTGGCTGGGGTGCTTTGAAGTATTGGGTCACAAACCCTGAGCGTTACACATTGGCTGAGGCTGTCTATATCAACCAGCAGGACTTTCTACATCAGCAGAACGAGTGGTATCCTGAGCTTATCAACGAACGATATACCTACCACGAGGGCTTCTGGAGTGAGTTGGAGTGTGCAGCGCAGCGACTATCTGAGGTGTTAGGTCGCGAGATAGATATGGAGAATGCCCAGGATTGGGATATGATGGGATTTTGGCACGATAGAGATGTCTTGGCATACTATGGCGACCCAAAGTGGAAGGTCAACCTACAAAGCGTTGAGGGTGAGAATGATTACTCGGTTACATCACGCATAAGTAGAGATAAGTACATAGTGACAGTCACTACCGGCGAGAACTTCTCTTTGGAGCGCATGGTGGGAGATAAGTTCAAGCAGGAGCATGTCCTCGATTTGCCATTCTCACACATCTTCGCTGAGCGTCTTGAAAATCCTCGCTTGGCAGAGGGTCAGAGCTGGGATGCTGTGGTGGATGAGAACTTCATCCTTGTATATAACGCCAACTTCGAGCCAAGCTCGACATACGAGATAGTTATAGAGATTGGCAAGTAGTCAAACTACAATATTAAAGCAGAGAGGGTAACTTCATGGAAGCTACCCTCTCTCTCTTTTATTAGATACACATCTCAAAGATGCGCACTACATCCTCCTTTGTAAGTGTTTTGAAGCCCTTGATATCGCCATATCGGCACGCCTTCTCAGCCATCAAGTCAAAGTCTTCGCGCCTGATGCCAACCTCTGTAAAGGTGCGCTGCAAACCGAGTTTCTCGTATAGGAACTCAGCAGTAAGACGGATACTCTCCTTAGCTATCACCATCTTCTCCTGCTTAGGGTCTATGCCAAAGACATTCACACCATACTGCACATACTTATCAACGGTAGTCTCATCCAAGCAATACTCCATCCAGCGAGGTGTGAGGATTGCAAGACCTAAGCCATGAGTAATATCATAGACGGCTGATAGCTCATGCTCCATAGGGTGACAACTCCACGCCTTACGCTTACCGCCATTTATAAAGCCGTTGATAGCCCACGATGATGTCCACATAAGGTTGGCGCGAGCCTCGTAGTTCTCAGGCTCGGCAAGAGCAACGGGAGCGAACTTAACAACTGTCTTAAGTAGTCCCTCCATAAAGCAGTCGAGCATAAAGAGATCTTCTTGGGTGTTGAAATATACCTCAATAATATGTGACATAATATCCGCAGCACCGCAAGCTGTCTGATACTTGCCCACCGAGTATGTGAGCGTTGGGTCGAGGAACGACACTTTTGGAAGAAGAGGCTGGGCAAGACGACCAAGTTTATCGCCTGTCTCGAGGTTAGAGATAACGCCCGCAGTATCCATCTCTGAACCTGTAGCCGAGAGAGTCAGGATGGTAACTATAGGTAATGCACGCTCAATAGGCTTTGCGTTAGCACCAAAGAACTCCCAAGCATCATGCTCGACACACGCACCTGCCGCCATAAACTTCGTAGCATCAATGGTTGAGCCGCCACCCACAGCGAGCAATACATCTATACCCTGCTCCTTACAAATCTTAACTCCCTCGCGTACTGATTCGATACGAGGATTTGGCTCGATGCCCGAAAGCTCAAATATCTCCATCTCTGCCGCACGCAACTCTGCGATGACCCTATCGTAAAGGCCGCTACGCTTAATCGAGCCTCCGCCATAGGTTAGGAGTACGCGTTTGCCGAATTTTGTTAGCTCTTTGCCGAGGTTACCGAGTTGATTCTCGCCGAAATATACCTTTGTTGGAATGTTGTATATAAAACTATTCATAGGACACAGTTTTTAGTTATAAGACAAAGGTACGAAAATTTCTTATATCTTACCTATATATCACATTTTTTTACTATCTTTGCCACGCATTTTTGCATTAACCGATTCAGTTCATAATTTATGTTGAGTAGAAGATTGCTCAGAGTGAAGGTGGCAAAAAACCTTTACGCACATCTTAAGTCAGGCTCCGATAACCTTCGTGCTTCGGAGAAGAACCTTGTTGAATCTATTGATAAAGCCTATGACCTCTATTATCAGATGATGTCACTCGTTGTCGAGGTGGCACACTATGCTGAGGGTCGTATTGAGCTTGCCAAGCAGAAGAAGTTGCCTACATACGAGGATTTGAACCCAAACCGCCGTTTTGTTGACAATGCTGTTATTCATCTTATTGCTAATAGTGACTCAATAAACGACTATATTGCTGAGCGCAAGTTATCATGGGCATTGCAACAGGACGCTATCCGCGATGTATATAACCGTCTTGTAGAGACAGAGTTCTACAAGAAGTATATGTCGCAGCCTGTGGCTACCTTCACAGACGACAGAAAGTTTGTTGAGGAGTTCTTCCAGTGGCTTGAGGAGGACGATGCAATGTTGGACGTGGTTAATGAGATGTCTATTCTATGGACCGATGACTACGGCTTTGCGCTATTTATGGCGGTGCGCACCGTGCAGAACCTCAAGCGTAGCCATACCGAGGTTAAGGTGTTGCCTAAGTTCAAGAGCGACGAGGATCTTGACTTTGCAAAGCGTCTATTCGTTAAGTCGTTGGTTGACTATGAGGATAACCAGGAGATTGTTGACCGCTACTCAAAGAACTGGGATGTTGAGCGCGTAGTCTTTATGGACTCGCTTATTATAAACATCGCTATCGTTGAGCTTACTCAGTTTGACTCTATTCCTGTTAAGGTTACCCTTGACGAGTGGATTGATATTGCCAAGTACTACTCTTCGCCTACAAGCTCGAACTTCGTGAACGGCGTCTTGGATAAGATTGTTGCCGACTTCATGGCTGAGGGTAAGATTCAGAAGAGCGGTCGCGGATTGCTATAATCGTGGAGTATGAAGCAGCGTAGAGTGCTTGTCGTGCGCATCGTTATTGCTGCATTGGCTCTGATACTCTCGCTCTCGGCACTTGTTTTGCGTATTGTGGACTCCGAAAGTGACAATCGCAGGCGTGCAAGGGAGAGAAGTGCAGTGGAGAATATATTTACAGGCATAATAGCTGAGTATAGCGGCGAGGAGGTATGTGAGGTTGTGGTGGATTTGGGTGTGGTTATGCGCTCATCTACTGTTAGCCAGACAATTCGTATTGTTAATAGGACAACCACCCCACTTGTGTTGCTCGACTACACAACACAGTGCCGCTGCATGTGGCTCGACTTTGTGCGTGAGCCTATTGCTGCGGGAGAGAGCAGAGATATAGTGCTAACATTTGACTCTCGAGGCGAGTGGGGCTCAGTGGGTAACTATATGGAGATTACCACATCTATCGAGGATAGACCAATAGTGTTGTGGATAGGAGCAGAAATAGAGTAAAATGTGGCTGAAAAGCTGAGAGCGCTTTGCGTTGATAATAAATATATGTATATTTGCGCTTTGGAATAACATAAAAAAACTTATATAGACTATGAATTTACTTTTTATTGATGGCGAGGTTGTAGAGGCTGCAACTGAGACAATTGCTAACGAGGAGATTATCACTATTGCTGATGAGTCAGCAGCTGCTGAGGCAACTGCAGCACAGCCAGCACCTGCAGGTAGCGGTTCGTTCTGGATTATGATTATCGCAATGATTGCTATCATGTACTTCTTCATGTGGCGTCCAGAGTCAAAGCGTCGTAAGCAGATGGAGAACTTCCGCAACGGCTTGAAGAAGGGTGATAGAATTATCACTGCTGGTGGTATCTATGGTACTGTTAAGGAGGTACACCCAACATCACTCCTTATCGAGGTTGATAGCAATGTAACACTTCGCATCGACAAGAATATGGTTGCTGGCGCTCCAACTCAGCAGGCATAATAAAACAAACAAACACAAGAGAGTGAATAAAAAGTGTATTTTGTCGTTACGCTTGCCCTCAAAATGCTCATTTACGCTCAGTAAACTCCGCTTTTTCGGGCTTCGCAAGCCTAAAACTACATCTTTTTATTCACTCTCTTAGGTATGGGCTGGCTAAGTTACTTTTTAGTCAGCCCCTTTGTTTTTGTCTATTTATAGCAAATAGCTAATTGATGCTCTGTCATCATGAGCCTTGGCAAAGGATCTCAAGGTCTATACGACGGTGGAAAGTCCCTACACTCTACGAGATTCTTCACTTCGTTCAGAATGACGCGCGCAGAGTAGTTGCGCAGACGGTGGGTTACAGTGAGTTAAATGAGTTAAATGAGTTACAATGGGGTAAGCGCGAGCATCATTAAGTAGGTAGCGCACAATCATCAGAACACACAATAACCTATAATAACCCATCACTCAAAAAAGACAACGCCTTTTACCGTCCGCGTGCTGTCATCATGAGCCTTGGCTAAGTATCTCAAGGTATATACTGCGGTGGAAAGTCCCTACTCACTGCGAGATTCTTCACTTTGTTCAGAATGACGCGATTGTACCACACCTCTCGGTAAAAAAGACCCGCGCCACAATTGAATGTAGCGCGGGTAGCAAACTATGGTAATATTGTCAACTACCTGTTATTCAAAGTCATAGCCGACAATAGAGTCAGCATAATCCGCCCAGCTATCAGCACTCTTGTATGCCTCAACCGACTCCATTGGCACATAAATCTTACGACCCGAGGCGTTGCCATGGAAAGCGGACCAATATCCCATATATCTTTTTGCTACTGGTGGTGTTATTGGCTTGCAATATACACTTTTCAGGCTGCGGCACTCACGGAATGCTTCATATCCAATCGTAGTTACGCTATCAGGAATAGTTACACTTGTTAGGCGGTTGCAATAATAGAATGCAGCGTTTCCAATCGAAGTTACGCTATCACCAATAGTTACACTTGTAAGGCTGCTGCACTCACGGAATGCATAATCTCCAATCGTAGTTACACTATCAGGAATAGTTACACTTGTAAGGCTGCTGCAATCTTCGAATGCAAAATTTCCAATCGTAGTTACGCTATCAGGGATAGCTTATTCTGTAGCGCCGCATCCAATAGCAAAAGAGTTAAGCACACCATCAACAATAAGGCATCGACCATCCTCTGATGCAAACTTACCATTAAACTTTTGTAGGCTGCTGCACCAAATGAATGCAGCGTTTCCAATTGTAGTTACGCTATCACCAATAGTTACACTTGTAAGTCTGCTACACGAACTGAATGCATCATTTCCAATCGTAGTTACGCTATCAGGAATAGTTATACTTGTAAGGCTGTTGCAATGAGAGAATGCTCCCTCTCCAATCGAAGTTACGCTATCACCAATAGTTACACTTGTAAGGCTATAGCAATGATAGAATGCATAATTTCCAATCGTAGTTACGCTATCAGGAATAGTTATACTTGTAAGGTTGTTGCAATTACAGAATGTCCAATCTCCAATCGTAGTTACGCTATCAGGAATAGTTATACTTGTAAGGCTGTTGCAATAAGAGAATGCTTCATATCCAATCGTAGTTACGCTATCACCAATAGTTATACTTGTTAGGCTACTGCACCAAGCGAATGAATACTCACCAATCGTAGTTACGCTATCAGGAATAGTTACACTTGTAAGGCTGCTGCACTCATAGAATGCACCATATCCAATCGTAGTTAGTGGTTCAAAAAATACTACCATACCGACGCCATCTGTATAGTTGTGAGATAACACAGTGTAGCCATCCTCTGGATAGACATCGAGTTTCTGGTTGTCATTAGTGGTATAGTATAGACGACAACTATCAGGGATATTGTTAATATCGGCAAGTTCTATAATAGCTCGGCGATAGTCGTATGGCCAGTCGCAGGTTAGATATGCCTCGACAGCCTCTTTAGGAATGCTGATTTGAAGATTTTCAATACCGTCAAATACTCCCTTGCCAAGAGTTGGAGGTGTAGTTGACTCAAATCTAAAGAGCGAAATATTAGAGCAGTTAGCAAACACACACTCCTCGATATATGTGATATCGGTAGGAATAGTATATTCATCAATGCCACACGCCTTTGCAAAAACCATAAGTGTGCCATTAGAGGCAAGAGCATAGCCATCCTCTGTGGCAAACTTACCGCTAAATTGCTCGATTGAGTTACAACCCTGGAACATCTCTTTATTGATACTCTCGATATTTGCACCCAAAGATATGCTTTTCAATGAAGAACAACCCGCAAAGATACCACTACCGATACTCTCAACGCTATCTGGAATTACAATAGAGGTAAGGCTACCGCAGTTCTTGAATGCCTCAGAGCCAATCTTTGTCACTCCACTGCCTATGGTAATATTTTCAAGGTTGTTAAGGTTGCGAAATAGTCCGCTCACTATTTCGGTCAAGCCTGCACCAATAGTGATTGTATGAAGATTATTGCATCCAGTGAATGCGCCACTACCGATACTCTCAACGCTATCTGGAATTACAATAGAGGTAAGACTACCGCAGTTCTTGAATGCCTCGTAGCCAATTGATGATACTTTATCGTGGATGTTAATATGTTCGATACCATAGAAATCTCTAAAGACACCATCACCGATAGTTGTTGCCTCAGCAGGAACGCTATACTCTGTGCCAATGCCTGCAGGGGCGATAGCTACAAGGGTCTTGTCGAAAATAAGGC
The DNA here is from genome assembly GCA_045650465.1 of Alistipes sp. Classification (GTDB taxonomy): domain Bacteria; phylum Bacteroidota; class Bacteroidia; order Bacteroidales; family Rikenellaceae; genus Alistipes. The sequence goes on along the minus strand of JAZRRF010000087.1, from coordinate 2,378 downwards.
TAATGCCATCATCGGCAACCATATCGCCTGTGAACTGTGCAATAGACGAACCAGTAAAGGCTTCCGAGTTTACACCGCAGAGGGATGCTGGGAGATTAAGCGTATGGATAGCACAACCCTCAAATGCGCGAGAGCCGATATAGCCAAGCGACATACCAAGAGATATATCCGAGAGGCTATAGCAACCAGAGAATGCGTAATCGTCAAGTGAAGATATACTATTTGGCAATACAACACTCTTCAACTCGCTCTTACCACCAAAGTAGTCGGCAGGGATAGAGTAGATAGCCTCCTCAAAGGTTACAACATATACCTCGTTAGATGGGTCGAAAGTATTAGATACGATCTTTGGACCGTAACCCTGCTGAATGTCGATAGGGGTCTTGCCAGTAACGGTGTACCATATCTGATTATTAGGGATTTGGCTACGCTGAGGAATCATAGGTATATACTCCGATGTAAGATCGTTATTACCATCAGAGATATACATAATAGCGCGAGCCTTAACTTCCTCGTTGTAGAACTCCCAACTGAGGTTGTCGCACGCTGCTACAACAGAAAGCAAACCCTGATCGGCGTAGGCAGTGCAGCTTACAACAGGCAAATCGGTCATAACAGGCGAGCCTGTATATAGCGCCTTAACACTGACAGCCTCCTGCCATACCGCAGCTAAGTCCTCAGCAGCATCGCGTGGCGAAATGGTAAAGTCGAGCTGCACGGTGCTACCCTCCATACCCTCATTAGGGCAGAGAACACGCGCGGTGTTATCGTCGTAGAGAGGGATATAGGTGATAGACTGTATGCGCTTGAGAAGGTCGCTCACAGAGTCCTCCAACTGCGAAAGTCGCTCCTCGATATCATCAAGACGCTTATTCAACTTCTCGACCTCATCATCGATGCGAGAGTTAACTGCCTCAATCTCCTTGGTTAGTTGCTCGCTAAGTTTGCCGTTATTCTCCTCGATAGCCTCGCGGATAGCATCACGATAGGCATCCTCCATATCATCAAACTGCTTGTCAAGCTCCTTGCGTAGAGTCTCTATCTCTGAGCGTATGGCAGCATCCTCGGCAGTCAAATCATCCAAAATCTTTGCAAACATAGCATCAATAGTGGCAATGTCGTAATAGCCTGTGAATAGCTCATTAACCCAAGACTTCATAGAGTCAACACTCTCCTCGATAGACTCCATAATATCCTCATACTGAGCCTCATTCTGTGCCTTAAATGACTCTATCTCGGCTTGAAGCTCTGCAAGGAGTGCAATGGTCTCCTCGTACATATCCAAAGTGGCATAGGTGGTATCCATCCAGTCTCCCTCGCCGCCACCTGCGATATACTCCTCCAAAGCCTTGATACGCTCCTCCAAAGCCTCAATCATACTCTTGACACCATTGTTACCATCACCACGAGTCTCAGACATAGGCTCCGCAACAAGTGCCTTCGCCTCGTTAGCGGTATTCTGTAACTTTGGTAACGATGCATTGATAGAGGACATCTGCTCTTCAATCATCGCAATAGGGGAACCTGTAGGCGTCTCTTTCTTTGGCTCCTCAAATGAATTATCACAAGCTGTGGTTAGCAATCCAAGCAATGTGACAAGTAGTAGAAAATACTTTTTTATATATCTATTTTATGTTTGTGTATTCACCCTACAAATATACTAATAATATTTCAGACTCTATCACTAACTATAAACAATATGGGGATAGCCAAGTGATTAGCTATCCCCAATTGAGTGTGACGCGGTGGTCACAGGTTATTGATTACTCCTCGAAAGAGTGAATAACAACGCCTGAACGCAACTTAGGCTCAAACCAAGTAGTCTTTGGAGGCATGATGTTGCCAGTGTCAGCGATGTCGAAGAGCTGCTGCATTGATACTGGGTACAACGCGAAAGCAACCTTCATCTCGCCGCTGTCAACACGCTTCTGCAACTCGCCCAAACCACGGATCCCGCCTACGAAGTCGATACGCTTAGAGGTACGAAGATCAGCGATGCCAAGAACCTTATCCAAAACAAGGTTAGAGAGAACTGATACATCCAATACGCCGATTGGGTCGTTATCATCGTATGTACCCTCCTTAGCAGTCATTGAGTACCACTCACCATCGATATACATTGCGAAGTTGTGCAATGCGTTTGGAGTGTAGATCTCAGCGCCCTTCTTCTCAACTACGAATGACTCCTCGATAGCCTTCAAGAAATCCTCCTTAGAAAGACCGTTCAAATCCTTTACTACGCGGTTGTAGTCGATGATGCGAAGGTGTGATGCTGGGAAAGTAACAGCCAAGAAGAAGCAGTACTCCTCGTTGCCAGTGTGGTTAGCGTTCTTAGAAGCACACTCCTGACCAACGCGTGCAGCAGCAGCTGTACGGTG
>JAZRRF010000086.1:0-42356 GCA_045650465.1 Alistipes sp. | reverse complement strand
ATGATAGGTTCTATGGGTTCTGATGATAGCGCTCTGCGCATTGTAACTCATTATAACTCATTGCAACTTATCTGCTTGCGCTATTAGGCTGTGCCGCAGATGTCATTAATCACAACATCAATCAGCACCACGACCCAATTTCTTGTCAGAAGTCGTGTAGAAACAACAAACTCCCTCAATAAAATATATGAGGGAGTAAATAGTTAATACGATTAAGACTTATATTATGATTGGATGCTATTTGCTGCTTCAATTTTATTTGAGCCTATTGCACCAAATATACCTGCTACGGCTATTCCTACTAAAGGTCCTGCACCTGCTATCCAACCAGAACCTGTAATAACACCAAGAGCTATTCCACCTCCTATACACCCAAACAATAGGATTGTACCGATAATCTGCAGGGTCTCTCCGGCATTTATCATCTGCTGCTGTTTTAGATATACAGAATTATCAATACCTTTTGATATATTATCTCCTGACATTGTTATACTTTGAGACACATTATCTACACTTTTTGCCACATCAGATTTAACCGGAATAAAATCAGTGAAAGTATCTTTTTTACCATTTTGATAGTTTACGGACAAAATCTTAGCAAGAGACATTGTATATGTTGGACCATCAATATTATCCCATTTCTTATATTTCAAATCATTTTCACCAACTTCGAGGACTTTAGACTGAATCAAATCACCGCTTTTCAGAACTATAATATCCTGAGCTGATACCATTTGACCTACTATTAACATTGCAAACATGACCAAAAACCTTTTCATAATAATAAAAGTTTGTGTACCGTAGCATCTCCTATGCGGTGATTATAAAATAAAGAAAGTGTGGAGATGTTCGTTTATCTATTGAGAGGCTCTGGTAAACCTTGTATCAAATAAACAATACTCCACACCCGTACAGTATGTGGAGTAGGTACAGAATGTGCCTACATAGCATACCAATACAAGTGATGTAAGCATTCGTTATCCTTGATACAGTTGAAATTTACCAGATTTCTCAATAAGGATTAGCGAAACACTTTCACTAATAAATATGTCTGCAATCCGAGGATTGCACTACAAAGTTAGAAAATTATTTTTGATTGAGCAAAGAAATAGAGAGTTTAATGAATTTAAGGAGGTTAGGGAATTTAAGGAGTTTAGAAGAGATTCACTAATTTCACTAATCTCCCTAATCTCCCTAAATTCTCTTTGGAGTCAAAAGCAACCTCTCTAATAGCGACAACGAAATCAAGCCTCCCTTTGTCAAAGGGAGGTTTGGAGGGAATGTAAATATGAAAAGGTGGTGTGGCACAGCCACCGCCACTATATTAAGGGTTAAAAAGAAAGGCCTTCCCCAAAGGAGAAAGCCTTACATAAAGCACTGCCGTACTTCAAGGATTACTTCTTCATATAACCCTTAATATAGTGGTGGTGGCTGCCGTAGCGGTTGAACGCTGCACGGTCGAGCTCCTCCTGTGCTGATGGGTGAGCTACAGAGATGATAAGGCGTGCGCGCTCCTGAAGGCTCTTGCCATAGAGGTCAACAGCACCATTCTCAGTTACGAACCAGTGGATGTGGTTACGAGTAGTAACAACACCTGCACCCTCAGTTAGAGCGTCAGAGATCTTTGATACACCCTTGTTTGTGATAGATGGCATAGCGATGATAGCCTTACCACCCTTAGAGAGTGATGCACCATAGATGAAGTCAACCTGACCACCTACGCCTGAGTAGAACTTACGACCAAGAGAGTCAGCACATACCTGACCTGTGAGGTCCACCTGAAGTGCTGAGTTGATAGCTGTAACCTTATCGTTCTTAGAGATTACGAATGGGTCGTTAGTGTAGCCTACATCCATCATAAGTACGCCTGGGTTGTCATCGATGAAGTCGTAAACCTTCTGTGAACCCATAAGGAATGTAGATACCATCTTACCCTTATCGATATTCTTCAATGCACCATTGATTACGCCCTTCTCAACAAGTGGAAGTACGCCATCTGCGAACATCTCGGTGTGAACACCAAGGTTCTTGTGGTTGCCAAGCTGTGCAAGTACTGCGTTAGGAATAGCACCGATACCCATCTGAAGTGTTGCACCATCCTCGATAAGACCTGCGCAGAGGTTACCGATCTTTGTCTCCACCTCATCAGGAGCAGTGAAGTGAGCCTCCTCAAGTGGCTGGTCGTCCTCCACGAAGAACTCGATGCGTGAGCTGTGAATCATAGCGTCACCAAATGAGCGTGGCACATATTTGTTAACCACAGCGATAACATGGTCAGCGCACTCTACAGCTGCCAAAGTAGCATCTACAGATGTACCCAAAGATACATAGCCATGCTTATCAGGACGAGATACCTGAATCATCGCTACATTACAAGGCACAGCGCCTGAGCGATAGAGCTTCTGTGTCTCAGAGAGGAAGATTGGAATATAATCCGCGAAACCGCTCTGTGTCACCTTGCGGACATTACCGCCCACGAAGAATGAGTCGAGCTGAAATACGCCCTCGAACTCTGGGTCAGCGTATGGTGCTGGGCCCTCAGTATGAAGGTGGTGGATGTGTACATCCTTAAGCTCGCCTGAACGACCACGCTCGCACATAGCCTTGATAAGGCACTGAGGAGCTGATGCTACTGAACTAAGGTGAATATGATCACCTGACTTGATACACTTTACAGCCTCTTCGGCAGTAGTGAACTTAATGTTACTCATGTCTTTAAGTTTTATTTTAGGTTTTGTCTATTTTGTTCTTTTTTAAGGGTTGTTAAAGGTTGTTAAGGGTAATTAAAGGTTATTAAAGGTTATTAAAGGTTATTAAGGGTTTTGTGGGTTTCTATGGGTTTCTATAAGTTCCTATGAACCCATCTGAACTCATCCGAACCCATCTGAACCCATCGTAACCCATGGTAACCCATGGTAACCCATGGTAACTCAAGGCAGACGCCAAAGAACCAATAACCCAACGGGTTGCAATGTTTTGCGTTGTATTGTTAGACTATTTTGAAGCTGCTCGCAGAGTTTGAAAGCGGAGTTTACTCAGCGTAAATGAGCATTTCAAACTCAAGGCAGATGCCAAAATAGCCAACAAGACAATGCAAAACCCTAATTTCTTGTTAGAAGGGGTTAGATTTGGTGCCAAGTCGAAATTGACTCGGATGGGGGTGTACTTGGCGTACATCCCCATTCGGGGCAATGAGCTTAGTGCCGAAGATGACCCCTTATCACGAGAAAGAACCCAATTTCTTGTCAGAAGGCTGCATATACAACGCTCGGCAAAATTGGCTGCGATGGGCTGTACTTGGGCGTACCGCCCATTGCAGACATATTTTGTTAGCGGCAGTAGATGTCTGCCTTATCACAAGAAATTACTTGCGCTTAACCTCTACCTGCTCGTAACCCTCAATAATATCACCAACCTTAATATCGTTGTATGACTCGATGTTAAGACCGCAATCCTGACCTACGGTAACCTCCTTCACATCATCCTTGAAGCGGCGGAGTGAGCCGAGTTTACCTGTGTAGATTACGATACCATCGCGGATAACGCGGATAGGTGTGTTACGCTGCATCTTACCCTCACGCACGATACATCCTGCAACAGTACCCACCTTAGAGATCTTGAAGGTCTCCATAACCTCGGTAGAGCATACAATCTCCTCCTTCATCACTGGCTCAAGCATACCCTCGATAGCATCCTTAATCTCGTTGATAGCGTCATAGATGATTGAGTAGAGACGGATATCGATCTGCTCCTTCTCGGCAGCCTTACGCGCTGCAGCAGATGGACGCACCTGGAAACCTACGATGATGGCGTTAGATGCCGCAGCAAGAAGAACATCCGACTCAGAGATCTGACCTACAGCAGAGTGGATAACATTCACCTGTACAGTCTCCTTCGAAAGCTTGATAAGTGAACCTGTCATAGCCTCTACTGAGCCGTCCACATCACCCTTAACGATGATGTTAAGCTCCTTGAACGAGCCGATAGCGATACGGCGACCAATCTCATCGAGGGTGACATGCTTCTGTGTCATGATGCCCTGCATACGCTGTAGCTGCTCACGCTTGTTTGCAATCTCGCGTGCCGAGCGGTCATCGTCCATAACATTGAATGTATCACCCGCCTGTGGCGCACCGTTAAGACCAAGCACCTGAACAGGTGTTGATGGACCCGCCTCGGTAACCTTGCGACCATTCTCATCGAACATCGCCTTAACACGACCTGTGTATGTACCTGAAAGGAGTACATCACCCACGCGCAATGTACCATTCTGTACCATGATTGTAGCTACATAGCCACGACCCTTATCCAACATAGACTCGATAACAGCACCTGTAGCCTTACGGTTAGGGTTAGCCTTAAGTTCCAATACCTCAGCCTCCAAAAGAACTTTCTCAAGGAGCTTATCGAGGTTAAGACCCTGCTTTGCAGATACCTCCTGGCACTGATACTTACCACCCCAATCCTCAACAAGGATGTTCATCTGTGAGAGCTGCTCACGGATACGATCAGCATTAGCCTGTGGCTTATCCATCTTATTGATAGCAAACACCATAGGTACACCTGCTGCTGAGGCGTGATTGATAGCCTCGATAGTCTGTGGCATGACACTATCGTCGGCAGCCACGATGATAATTGCCACATCGGTCATCTTAGCACCACGCGCACGCATTGCGGTGAAGGCCTCGTGACCTGGAGTATCAAGGAAGGTGATCTTCTCACCGTTGAGCTCTACAGAGTATGCACCAATGTGCTGTGTGATACCTCCAGCCTCACCTGCTGTGACATTTGTCTTACGGATATTATCCAAAAGCGAGGTCTTACCGTGGTCAACATGACCCATTACCGTTACAATCGGTGGGCGTGATACAAGTTCGTCATCGGTATCAGCATCGCTCTCAATAGCCTCCTGAATCTCCACAGATACGAACTCTACGGTGAAGCCAAACTCCTCGGCAACAACAACCAAGGCCTCAGCATCAAGACGCTGGTTGATAGATACCATAAGACCGAGGTTCATACATGCCGAGATAACCTCCATAGGCGAGACATTCATCATGGTAGCGAGCTCACTTACGGTTACAAACTCGGTAACCTTAAGCACGCTACGCTCCATCTCCTCGCGCTCGATCTCCTCGTTCATTCTCTCACGAACCTCCTCACGCTTCTCCTTACGATACTTAGCACCCTTATTCTTTGTACCCTTGGCAGTTAGGCGTGCAAGAGTATCCTTAATCTGCTTTGATACCTCCTCGTCAGATACCTCCTGGCGTACTACAGGCTTTGGTGCTGGCTTCTGCTTCTTGTTCTTCTTGCCACCACCCTGCTGCTGCGCCTGCTGGTTGTTCTGCTGGTTATTCTGCTGTGGGCGCTGAGCGTTGTTGTTACCGCCCTTATTTGCACCCTTCTCCTGCTTACCAGCATTCTTACCCTCCTTAGCGACATTCACCTTCTCCTTATCCAGACGCTTACGCTTGTGCTTGCCACCTGGCACCATATTAGAGACATCCATCGTTCCCAAGATCTTTGGGCCACCAAGCTGTTCAACCTCAGTACGATATACTGAGTCGCGTTTAGGTGCCTCGGCTACAGGTTCAGCATCAGGTGCTGGTGCCTCAACCTTAGGCTCTGGCTTTGGTGCTGGTGCTGGCTTTGGCTCTGGCTTTTGCTCGACCTTTGGTTCTGGCTTTGACTCAGCCTTTGGCTGTGCCTTAGGCTTTGGATTAAGGTCTATCTTACCCAAAATCTTTGGACCACGCACCTCATCCTTAACATCAATAACATTTGTCTTAACCACGACCTCGTCCTGCTCCTCCTTGGCATTGTTGATGCTCACAGCACCTTTCTGCTGTATGCGCTCACGCACAGCATTACGCTCGTTACCCGACTGGCGGTTACGACCAAACTCCTTCTCAAGAACTGCATATACCTCGTCGCTCACAGGTGATGAAGGCGAGCAGTCGCTCTGCAAGCCCTTGCGCTGGAGATAATCAGCAAGCGTATTAAAGCCCACCTTAAACTCCTTTGCAACCTGTATAAGCCTTAGTTTCTTATTGTTATCCATTCAATTCTCCTTTCATTAATCATTATCACTACTCAAACTCTGCCTTGAGAACAGCTACCACCTGCTCTGCCTGCTCAATCTCAAGGTCGGCACGCTGTGCAACCTCCTCAACAGAGAGCTCCAATACGCTCTTTGCAGTGTCGCAACCCGCACTCTTGAGTGCCTCAATTATCCAGCCCTCAATCTCGTCCGCGAACTCCGAAAGTGCAACATCCTCCTCCTCAATCTCACGATATACATCGATATCGTAGCCTGTGAGCATCTTTGAAAGACGAATGTTTAGACCACCCTTACCGATAGCCAACGACACCTCCTCAGGCTTGAGATATACAGATGCTGTCATCTTCTCCTCATCTACATTTATTGTAGATATCTTCGCAGGGTTCAACGAACGCTGAATCATAAGCGATGTATTAGCTGTGTAGTTCACCACATCGATATTCTCATTGCGTAGCTCCTTAACGATGGTGTATATACGCGAACCCTTCATACCCACGCAAGCACCTACTGGGTCGATGCGATCATCGTAAGACTCAACAGCTACCTTAGCACGCTCACCTGGGATGCGGGCAATCTTCTTGATTGTGATAAGACCGTCATAAATCTCAGGTACCTCCTGCTCAAAGAGGCGCTCCAAGAACTGATTGTCTGTGCGCGATAGAATGATGCGTGGCTGGTTGTTGTTCATCTCCACGCTCTTAACTACCGCCTTGATAGCATCACCCTTGCGGTAGAAGTCGTTAGGAATCTGCTCACCCTTTGGCAAAACAAGATCGTTGCCATCGTCGTCGCGCACCAAAACCTCCTTCTTCCATACCTGATAAACCTCACCTACGATGATCTCACCCACCTTCTCTGAGTACTTCTCAAACAAGGCAGCCTTCTCCAAGTCGAGGATGCGTGATGCGAGGTTCTGACGCAATGACAATACTGCACGACGACCAAACTTTGTCATGTCAATCTGATCTACATACTCATCACCCACATCATACGATGCATCTATAGCCTTAACCTCAGATAGTGCAATTTCGGTGTTCTCATCCTCCAACATCTCATCCTCCACAACGGTACGGTTGCGCCAGATCTCCAAGTCACCCTTCTCAGGGTTGATGATAACATCGAAATTCTCATCACTCTCAAACTGCTTCTGCAATGCATGACGGAACACATCCTCCAACACTCCGATAAGCGTAGCGTTGTCGATGCTCTTAAGCTCTTTGAACTCAGCAAAGTTGCTGATAAGATTAATGTACTTCATTTTCGTTTATATATTATTTTTATTTGTTTTCTTTTCCTTTTTAGGGGTTGTTAGGGGTTATTAAGGGTTGTTAAAGGTTATTAAGGGTAATTAAGGGTTGCTATGAATTCATCTCAATCCATATTAGCCCAAAGCAGACGCCAAAGAACCAATAGCCACCACATCCCGTAATTTTTGCGTTGGATTGTTGAGCTATTTTGAGGCTGCTCGCAGAGTTTGAAAGCGGAGTTTACTTTGAGTAAATGAGCATTTCAAACTCAAGGCAGACGCCAAAAGAACCAACAACCATCTCACCCGCACTATTTTTGCATTGGATTGTTGAGCTATTTTGAGGCTGCTCGCAGAGTTTGAAAGCGGAGTTTACTTTAAGTAAATGAGCATTTCAAACTCAAGGCAGATGCCAAAAGAACCAACAACCATCTCGCCCGCACTATTTTTACATTGGATTGTTGAGCTATTTTGAGGCTGCTCGCAGAGTTTGAAAGCAGAGTTTACTTTGAGTAAATGAGCATTTCAAACTCAAGGCAGACGCCAAAAGAACCAACAACCATCTCGCCCGCACTATTTTTACATTGGATTGTTGAGCTATTTTGAGGCTGCTCGCAGAGTTTGAAAGCGGAGTTTACTTTGAGTAAATGAGCATTTCAAACTCAAGGCAGACGCCAAAAGAGCCAACAAGACAATATAAAAACAAGAAATTACTTGAAATCAAGGTACTCCTTTACATGTTTAATCTCCTCCCACGCAAAATCCTTTGTCACCTCGACAGTCACCTTGCGCTTCTTACCCTCGACAAGCTGTTTCTCCTCGTATGATAGGGTTATGCCCTGCTCATTAGCATCTTCAAGCTTGGCAAGAATCTTCATGCCATCTTTAAGAAGAACCTCAACAGAGGAGCCTATAACTTTGCGATATTGGCGTAGCAACTTTAGTTCCGAGCCAATACCTGCAGAGGCCACCATAAGCGAGTAATCCTCAACCTCACGGTCAAATTCTGCCTCAATAACACGATTTAACGCTGCACAATCCTCCAACTTCACCGCAGTATCGCTATCAATAAGTAGCTCAATATCGCCCATAGGAGAGATCTTGCACTCCACAAGAAACATATCACTACCTGCCATAAACTGTTCAGCAACCTCTATAACGCGCTTAGCATCAATCATATATACTCTATAATATAAATAAAATCACAAATTATATATCTCAAATCATCGAGTGCAGTTCTTATACCTACACGAAATAAGGGGACTTTCCGTCCCCTTATCTCTCGCTCAATTACACCGCAAAGGTATATATATTTTTGCTGTTTTACAAATATTTACACCACTTTTTCGGCTTTTTTATCAAATTCTTAATACGCAACTACTTATTTATCTTTGCCCAAGTATCCTTCAATGTTACTGTGCGGTTGAACACAAGATGGTCAGGCGTTGAGTCCTTATCCACATTGAAATAGCCAATACGCTGGAACTGTAGGTAGTCATAAGGCTTAGCCTCGGCAAGGAAGTTCTCCACATAGCACTCTGTAAGTACCTTGAGTGAGTCCTCGTTAATCATCTGCTGCATAGCCTCCAACGCCTCGCAACCTGTAGCCTTGCGTATTGCAGCCATCTCATCACGAGGATTCTCCACCTTCCACAGGCGGTCGTATAGACGCACCTCAGCCTTGATGCAGTGAGCACAACTTACCCAGTGGAGCGTACCCTTAACCTTGCGGTTACTACCAGGCATACCTGTCTTTGTCTCAGGGTCGTACTCAGCATATACAGTGGTGATATTACCATTCTCGTCCTTATCACAACCCGTACACTTCACGATATAGGCATTCTTAAGACGCACCTCCTGACCTGGGGTCATACGGAAGTACTTCTTAGGTGCATCCTCCATGAAGTCCTCGCGCTCCATCCACAACTCTCGGCTGAACTCGATGGTGTGAGTACCAGACTCTGGATCCTCAGGATTATTTATAGCCTCGAACGACTCCACCTGACCCTCTGGGTAGTTGGTGATGATGAGCTTCACAGGGTCAATAACGGCACTTACGCGTGTTGCGCGCTTGTTAAGGTCGTCACGCACAGCGCTCTCCAAGAGAGCCATATCGTTGAGAGCATCGTATGTGGTGTAGCCGATCTTATCCACGAAGTTACGGATAGACTCTGGCGAGTAACCACGGCGACGGAAGCCACACAATGTCGGCATACGAGGATCATCCCAGCCCTGCACCAAGCCCTCCTTAACAAGGATAAGCAGGTTGCGCTTACTCATAAGTGTATAGTTGAGGTTGAGCTTGTTGAACTCATACTGACGAGGACGCTCATCCGATGGGTCAACACCCTCCTTAACCCAATCTACGAACAAGTCATACAACGGACGGTGAGGCACAAACTCAAGGGTACACAACGAGTGTGTCACACCCTCGAAGTAGTCACTCTGACCATGTGCGAAGTCGTACATAGGATATACCTTCCACTTATCGCCTGTGCGGTGATGTGGGTGATTTACAACACGATAGATGATAGGGTCACGGAAGTGCATATTCGAGCTTGCCATGTCAATCTTGGCACGAAGCACCATTCTACCCTCCTCAATCTCACCATTGGTCATCTTCATAAAGAGATCGAGGTTCTCCTCGATAGGACGGTTGCGGTATGGGCTATCTGTACCTGCCTGTGTAGGTGTACCCTTCTGCGCAGCAATCTCCTCAGATGTCTGCTCATCAACATAGGCCTTACCCTGCTTGATTAGGCGAATGGCAAAGTCCCAAAGCTGCTGGAAGTAGTCCGAAGCGTAGTACTCAGCACCCCACTCAAAACCGAGCCACTTGATATCCTCCTTGATAGCCTCTACATACTCAACATCCTCCTTTGTTGGGTTGGTATCATCGAAGCGTAGGTTACATACGCCACCATAGCGCTTAGCTACACCAAAGTCCATGCAGATAGCCTTGGCATGGCCAATGTGAAGATAACCATTAGGCTCTGGTGGGAAGCGCGTCTGCACACGGGTTTTACCCTTAGCTATCGCCTCTTCAATAACCTCTTCCACAAAGTTCAATGACTTCTCCTTAACCTCTGTTGTTTCAATTGCCATAATATATACTTTTGTTAAATTTAATTTACTAAGTTATCCAACATCACCGATACGCCAAGCCACTGACGCGTACCCATACCACGGCTATCGCTCTCCAGCGTAAAGCCCATGTCAAGGAACACGGTATTATTTGCGAACGCCTCTCTATATAAGAGTGTTAGAGCGTTGTATGGATGATCTGCATGAGTGGGTGCATAGTGTTGCAAACCATGGTATAATGCTACACCATAGCGCTCGTAATAGGTATAGAGCGCATTGCCCAAATATGTTCTATTTTCAACGGTAAATCCCCTATATTTCATTGCAACACGACTCTCAACACCCATTGGATTCTTCCATCTATTTTCGTTTATTCGATCACGCTGCAACGACTGTATATATCTGAGTCCAAAGTCAACATCCATATCCCCTACCTTAAAGTCAACACCCAAGTATGGAGTAATCAGGATGTTATCCACAACGCCATCTACCGTTGCAGGGTTGTAATCCTTGGCATAGTGCCCCATCATAAGATCGTAGCCAAGATATAGCGAATGCTCAGCATATCGAGCCGAGGACATAATCTCGAACGCCTCGCGAGTATCAAAGGTGCGCTTACCATTATAGTCCATGGCAAACTCCACAAACGACTCACCACTCTTTGACTCCTTGCGCGCCAAGACACCACTCAACAAATTATGGTTATAGCGATGCACTCTATCGAAGAATATATCACTACGCAGACCACGCATCATAGCTCGCGGAAAGATACCTGCAACAAGCTTCACCTGCTCGGAGGTGTAGCCATAGTAGAACTGCACCTGCTTATTACTCAGCACATTTAGCTTATCTCCGAAATCTTTAGTGAGATCTACCGCCACAACCAACTCATTAGCCTCGTCCCAACCGAGAGCCACCTTAGGCGTTAGTCGCGCACTGAAGAGCGTCTCGGAACGCTGCTCACGCATAGCAGCATACTCAGTGTTATCAAAGAGAGTAACAAAGTCAACACCCACATTGACATCCTGTGCCGACAAAGCCGTCACGCCAAGGAACAGCAGGGTCACTATAGCTATAAATCTACATCGAAACATATTGCGAGTGTTTACATAAGAAAACATTTCAGTGCAAAATTACCAAAAATATTTTATATTTTATTACATTTGTGACGGAATAATTAAAAAAACTTAAAAAGATGCGAAAATTGCTTAACGAGGAGCTGGGACGCCCAACGCTTGAGGAGTACGAGGCAAGCCAGAAGCTACCTGTTGTTGTTGTGTTGGACAATGTGCGCTCGGCACAGAATGTAGGCTCATTCTTTCGCACTGCCGATGCCTTTGGTATTGAGCATATTGCGCTCTGTGGTATAAGCTCCACACCCCCAAATCGCGAGATACACAAGACGGCTCTCGGCGCTGAGCTTAGCGTGGCTTGGAGCTACTACCCTACAACCTTGGAGTGCGTGGAGAGGCTACGCTCGGAGGGCTACCGTATCATAGCCATTGAGCAGATTGAGGGCGCCACGATGCTGGACAACTTTGTGGTGGAACCCGACACGAAGTATGCCCTTGTCTTCGGTAACGAGGTCGAGGGTGTCGATCAGGCTATTGCCGATATTGTTGATGGCGCTATCGAGATTCCACAGGTAGGCATCAAACACTCACTAAATGTCTCAGTATCAGCGGGCATCCTTATGTGGGAGATGTTTAGACAATCAGGCAAATAGCAACAAAAGCAATGCCCTATATATAAAAGAGAGATTAGGGAATTTAGGGAGTTTAAGGGGATTAGTGTTTGAGTCCGAAGCGACTTCCTAATCTCCTTACATTCCCTAACTATACCACACCAACAAAAAAGGGGCTGACTAAAAAGTAACTTAGCCAGCCCCCCCATAACCTAAGAGAGTGAATAAAAAGATGTAGTTTTAGGCTTGCGAAGCCCGATAAAGCGGAGTTTACTGAGCGTAAATGAGCATTTTGAGGGCAAGCGTAACGACAAAATACACTTTTTATTCACTCTCTTTCTGCAAAACGCTTTTAGCTCGGAGGGCACTGGATTAGAAGTCAATTGTGCAAGATTCTTACCACTTTTATATGTGCTTCATACTGCAAATAATACGCTCCACGATGGGATATTGGGGTAAATTATCCGTCTTTTTACCTTCTCAATCTTCGCATACTATTCTATCGTTCTCACATCGGTGCAACTTTTTAGTGGCAAAAATGCACCAAAAATCAGCGTATCAAAATCACTATAACTTGCAGATAATCAATAAAATAATTATTATTTGTAGATGCATCTCTCTCCCACATAATTTCTTACTTGAACGCTTCTTCTCAATTTCTCATTCTTGAGGTGCTGTAAGTATTTAAATTACACCAAAAGATTTATATAAACACCTCCAATTTGCAAATAACAAAGTTTTGTTTCAATATTGATTTTTAGGAAAGATAACCTCAACTTTGCACATCGAAAATAGTGGTATAATATCCCAATATTATTAAGCAACAGTAAAAAAGATATCCTAAATAGTACACTGAGCGAAAATATTTGCTACATTTGTAGTGTAATATGTGACATCAAGATTATATTCTATGAAAAAATTATTTCTATTATTTGCTTTATTTAATATGGTTGCCACGGCATGTGAGAAAAATGATGTGGCAGACTCAATAAATACTCCAACGGAGAAACCAGATGATGGAGGTACTGATACTATTGTAGAGGATAATAAAATATATTATACTACGATTGATGGTGAAAGATTGTTTCCAAACAGTACTGAACCAGTAATATTTGGAGCAATCCTGATCTCAAATAGCTATGTTGATGGACAAGGTGTTTTAACATTTGACGATAAAATTACATGTATCGGAGCTAATGCATTTAGAAAGTGCACTACCCTAAAAAGTATAACTATTCCGAATAGCGTTACTAAAATTGAAGATTATGCATTCCATTGCTGTACTTCGCTAGATAGTGTAACTATTTATGATAGTGTTACCTCTATAAATGAATGGGCATTTGATGGCTGCGAATCTTTGAAAGATGTCTATGTTAACATAAAAGATTTAGCAGTATTTTCTTCTTCTAATGTAATCTGTGGTAATATTGGTGGTGATAAACATCTATTTGTCGATGGATGCGAGTTGACAAAATTGGTTATTCCTAATGGAGTTACTACTATTGGAGAAAAAGCCTTCTTTCTATGTAGGTCAATAGTAAGTGTAGATATCCCTAATAGTGTAACCAATATTGAGAATAGGGCTTTCGCATGTTGTTCATTGGATAGCATAGTTATTCCTGGTAGTGTTATCTCTATTGGAGATAGCGCGTTCTATCAATGTAAATCATTGACTAATGTGTTAATAGGAGATGGTGTAGCCTATATTGAAGGATGGGTGTTTTTCGATTGTAATCGGCTAAATTGTGTTTATTGTGAGTCTCAAACACCTCCAATAGCAGTGAATACCAATAGCTGGTCTCCGTGGTATACTTTTAATCAAACATCCCCAGATCTTAAGATTTATGTGCCTAATGGTTCGGTTGCTGCATACCAAAATGCTGATGGATGGAGTATGTATGCGTCAAATATTGTTGGCAATAACTTTTAATATCAAATCCTATTTATTATATCACCCACGAGAACCCCACTCGTGGGTGATTTGTCTCTAAATATATCCCCGAAACGTTGACGGATTAAAATATTACGGTTATATTTGCCTCAGTATTCGATAGTTACATAAATTTTGACCGTTGTTGTAATATTGGCAAGAGTTTCAATGGATAGCAATTTTCTACCATCAAGTTACTGATTGGGAGATTATTGCCTACAAGAAGAATAATTATTTTTCGTCACACAAAATAACCACTATAATGTCTAACACTATGGCGGTTGGATATGAAGATAGTTGTATTGTATTGAAGGCAGAACGAGAAAGTAGGATAGGAAGTATGGGATATGTGCAATTTGAAAAACACCCGTAGAAGTGCGTCGAGACGGGGTTGGTGCATTTTTGGTGCATTTTTTTGGCACAAAAAAAACTACAAGATTGAAAATCAAATCTTTGTAGACTATTCATTGCGGAGGGCACTGGATTCGAACGGCTTTAGCCGTAGAGCCGATACCTTATAAAAAAAGCGCAGGCTTTTGCCGAGCAATAAATCGTCATCATATCGGCTCAACCAGCCTTAAGTGAGCAATCAGTGGCTATATGCAAAATTAGAATTGCAACGCAAGTTTTTTGTTGTTTAACAATGGGGAGCTTGCTCACACAATTGTTAAGCAACAAAAAAAGACGACTGCGAAGTCGTCTCTAATTTTGCTCTTGCGGAGGGCACTGGATTCGAACGGCTTTAGCCGTAGAGCCGATACCTTATAAAAAAAAAGCGTAGGCTTTAGCCGAGCAATAAATCGTCATCATATCGGCTCAACCAGCCTTAAGTGAGAGTCAGCGACCTCGTTTTGCAGAACTATACCGAAGGTATTTTGTTTATGTATGTTGGCATAGTGCTCGCACTAAATGCCAACATACATAAACAAAAAAAGATGACCTAATCGGTCATCTTTTCTGCAAAACGCTTTCATTGCGGAGGGCACTGGATTCGAACCAGCGGATACCTTACGATATCGGCAGTTTAGCAAACTGCTGGTTTAAGCCACTCACCCAACCCTCCTTAAACCATCTTTTTGTAAAAGAGCGGTGCAAATATACAACTATTTTTCTAATCTACAAAATTTATTAACAGATTTACTAGTCTCTTATTTCAAAAACGGACTTTTTTTCCTACTTTTGCAACAGAGAATAACCAATTAAAAACCTATACTATGAAAAAACTATTGATGTTATTGGCATTGGTGAGCGTGTCATTCACAGCGATTGCCGATGAGGGTATGTGGCTACTGCCATATATCAAGAAGATGAACGAAAAGGATATGCAGGCACATGGTCTAAAGCTAAGCGCTGAGGATATATACTCTGCAGAGAAGTCATCGCTCAAGGATGCCATTGTGGTATTCGGCGGCGGTTGCACAGGCGAGATTGTATCGCCTAACGGACTACTCTTTACCAACCACCACTGCGGATATGATGCAATACAAAAGCTCTCATCCGTAGAGCACGACTACCTCAAGGATGGTTTCTGGGCTATGAACAACGGCGAGGAGCTTCCTGCCGAGGGTCTATCCGTAAAGTTTGTGCGTCATATCTTCGATGTCACAGCCGACATTATTGGTAACATTCCATCTACTGCCTCACAGGATGAGTATATGGATATAGTTAATACCAACAAAAAAGCACTTATCAAGGCTCTTGAGGAGAAGCACCCAGGCATGCTTGTTACCATACCATCGTTCTTTGGTGGCAACCAGTTCTTCGCGTTTATATATGAGGTATATCCAGATGTTCGCTTGGTTGGTACACCACCATCATCTATCGGTAAGTTTGGTGGCGACACCGACAACTGGATGTGGCCACGCCATACAGGTGATTTTTCAGTATTTCGTGTATATGCTGGTAAGGACAACCGCCCTGCAGAGTACTCAAAGGATAATGTACCATACAAGGCTGAGAAGTGGCTCAATATCTCGCTTGACGGTATCGAGGAGGGTGACTTTGGTATGATTATGGGCTTCCCAGGCTCTACCGAGCGCTACAAAACATCATACGAGATTGACTATATGCTTGAGGTTGACAACCCTCAGCGCATCTACATCCGTGGTGAGCGCCAGCAGATTTTGCGCAAGTGGATGGACTCTGACCAGGCCATTCGTATTCAGTACGACTCGAAGTATGCACGCTCGGCAAACTACTGGAAGAACTCTATAGGTATGTCGCGCGGTATCGAGAAGCTCAATGTGCGCGACAAGAAGGCTAAGCAGGAGGCTGAGTTCCAGGCATGGGCCGAGAAGAACACACTCCCTGAGGAGGGATATATCGATGCTCTACGCCTTATCGCCGAGTCACAGAGCGAGGCAAAGGAGGAGAGTGCTACATTGCAGTATCTAAGCGAGGCATTTATGAACTCCGTGGAGTTGATGCAGACAATGCTTGGAATTGATGACTTCGAGCTATTCTACAAGGACTATAATGCTGATGTTGACCGTGCTGTCGCAAAGCGTATGTTCCAGATTTATAGAGAGAACAACACCATTCTTCCATCAATCTACAAGGTAATAGATAAAAAATTTGGTGGCGATAGCGACAAGTATGTTGATTGGCTCTACGATAACTCACAGTTAACATCGTTTGAGAAGTACAACAATATAAAATCGCTATCTAACAAGAAGCGTAAGAAGGCATTTAGGAAGGACCCACTCTATGAGCTTACAAACTCAATCATCGACCTTTACCGCGAGCTTGCACCAGCTGTCTGGGCTGCAGATGCTAAGTTCGCCGAGGGTCATCGCAAGTATATCGACGGTCTTATGAAGATGAACCCAGAGAAGGCTTGGGCTTCGGATGCCAACTTCACCATTCGCCTAACCTACGGTAATGTATTGCCTTACAGTCCACGCGATGGTGTTGTCTATAAACACTATACAACTATCGAGGGTGTTATGGCTAAGGAGGACCCATCGAATCCTGTAGAGTTCACCGTGCCAGAGCACCTTAAGGAGCTATACCGCGCTAAGGATTACGGTCGCTATGCCGACAAAAATGGTCAGCTACCTGTTGCATTCCTCGTTAACTGCGATATCACAGGTGGTAACTCAGGCTCTCCTGTAATGAACGCCGAGGGCGAGCTTATCGGCTTGGCCTTCGATGGTAACTGGGAGGCTATGTCGGGCGATGTAGCCTTCGAGCCAGAGCTTCAGCGCACCATTGCGGTGGATATCCGCTATGTGTTGTTCGTAATCGAGAAGTACGGCAACGCAAAGTGGCTCGTTGATGAGCTAACGATTAAGTAACGGTTCCGATATACATATTTATAACATTGCACTGTGTCACCTACTGCCTACATAGGAAGTGGGTGACACTTTTATTATTTAATTGATTGATTTGTAATTTTTTTTGCTATATTTGCAGTAGTATCTCTCTATAAGCACATATTTACAAGTTTTATATGTATCTTACAGAGAAGATATCATTGTGTAAAAGACTCCACGCTCAATACTATTACAACAATCGCTGTTTGGAGTCATTATTATTTTAAGCATATATTATGAAACGTAATGATGTCTATGTTGCACCCGTAATCTATGTGTGCATAATTGCAGTAGAGCAAGGTTTTAGTCTATCGAATACAGGAAATTTGGAGGATCTTGAAGATGGAGGAGAAATCTAATCTTCTACTCTTACCATATCGTACATAGTGCGATAATTTCGTATCGCACCTATCTGTTTATCAACTCGTATTATTTGACAGGTTATGAAACATTTATTATACTTTATCGCTGCGCTACTACTACTTGGATGCCAGCAGACAACCATCGAAGAGCAATATGTAGCACCAAATAACACACCTCGATTCTATGGTTCATTTAACGATGAAAACACAAGGACATTCCTCAACGATGAGGTTGAATTATGCTGGCACGCCGAGGATCACATCTCCATTTTTGCAAACACGACACAAAATATGGAGTATAAGTTTGATGGCGATAATGGCGATAAGAATGGATACTTCACAGCCATCTCAAAACCATCTATGGATCAAGGCGACAACACAGGTTATAATTATGCGGTATACCCATATGATTCGACAATCACACTAAACAACGATGGCTCCCTCTCTGTTAACTACCCGTCGCAACAGACATACGCAGAGGGCTCATTTGCACGCGGGGCAAATATGATGGTTGCCGTAACGGAGAGTGCTACCGACTATGATTTAACATTTCGCAATGTGTGTAGTTACCTCAAAGTTTGTCTATGGGGCGAGAGTCAGCGCGTCAAGTCGATTACAGTGACATCAAATGGCGATGAAGCACTATCTGGTGGTGCATCTATTATTGCTCGTTATAACAATACCCCCGAATGCAGAATGACTGAGGAGGGTAATAGCGTTACACTCGACTGCGGAGATGGCATTGATATTAGTTCATCATCTATTACACCTACAGAATTCTGGATTACCCTACCCCCAGTCACCCTCGCTCAGGGCTTTACTGTTGAGGTTGCGAATGTTGATGGTGCAACCAAGACCTTCGAGGTTGCAAAAACATTCACATTTAAGCGTAATACATATTACTCATTAACACGCGAACTATCCATTAGCGACTCTTCTATAACAAATAGACCTCCAAAGAATGAGTTATGGCTCACTACCAAATTCAATTCCATCTGCAAACCTACATTGAACGACTGGGGTATCAACTTAATATCAGCAACCTACAAAGATGATAAATGCGTTATAGTATTTGATGGGCCGATTACTACTTTGGGAGACTATTGCTTTCAATTTAACGATCGTATTGAAAGTGTAATTATGCCCGACTGCGTAGAGTCTATTGGAGTTAGCGCATTCTTTGGTTGTCAAAACCTTTCAAGCATCTGCTTATCCAAGAATCTCGTATCAATAGGTTCTGGAGCATTTGAGGGCTGTTTTGGATTAACCGAAATAGAACTATATGATAACCTTAAGACTATATCCGATTGGGCCTTTTCTATGTGCAGCTCTTTGACAGATATTACAATACCCAACAGCGTAGAGTCTATCGAAGATTATGCATTTAATTTTTGCTCTGGTCTTGTGAACCTAACATTAGGCTCAGGTCTAAAAACAATTGGTCAAAGGGCATTCGAGAACTGCACCCAATTAAGTGGCAGTATTACTTTTGGAGACAACTTGGAATATATTGGGGAGGGTGCATTTTATCAATGTTCTAACCTAAGTGGTATAACCTTTGGGGAAAACTTACAATATATTGGGAAAGAGGCATTTTATGGATGCTCTAACATTCGCGATATAACCATTCCAAATAGTGTAACATTTATTGGAGCAGACGCTTTTAAAAAATGTCCGATTACCAATTTAAAATTAGGTAGTGGTATTACAGAGATTCCAGAAAATGCATTTTCTGGATACTCAAGCATTGAAAATATTACATTTGACGATAGTTTAGTATCCATAGGAGCCAAAGCCTTCTATTATGGTAAATATTCCAGCATAACATTACCTGCAGGTGTTACCTACATAGGTGATAATGCATTATATACAAACACACTGCAAACCGTATATTGCAAAGCTACCACCCCACCGACATTGGGTAATAATGCATTTTGGCATAATATAACTATATATGTACCCGCAGAGTCAGTAAATGATTATAGAACTGCTGCAGGATGGAGTAGATATGCGCCCAACATTGAGGGCTATGACTTCGATACAAACACCGCTATACCTACCCCACCATCTAACAATCAGATTTTCTACACCTCTATATCAAATAGCGTTATTTCACCACGCCAAACCCACTTAAAGGTAGTTTCAAATAAAATGGTTAATGGTAAGGGTATCATCGAATTTGAAGGAGAGATTACCAGCATTATGCATCACTCGTTCTACGAAAACGATCTACTTACAAGTATAACTCTGCCATCAAGTGTGACAACAATTGAGAATGATGCATTTTTGTATTGTTCGAATCTACAAAGCGTAAAGGGCATCGATAATGTAATTTCTATAGGAGAGGACGCATTTTCCTCTTGCCCTAACTTGTCGGATATAACATTGGGAGATAAGTTAACATCTATTGATAGTTACGCATTTAGTGGGTGCTCTAATTTAAAGAGTATAACCATTCCCAATAGTCTTACAAACATGGGCTATCAAGTCTTTACTGGTTGTACAAATCTTGAAGAGTTCAAAGGCAAAGGTGCAACAAACGACGGAAAAGGTATTATCCTGGATGGAACACTATATGCTCTTATATCCAATGGTTCAGAGTGTGTCATCCCTAATGGTGTAACTAATATTGCCAATGGCGTCTTTTATAGTAATAATAATATACATAGTGTCACTATTCCAGAGGGTGTAACAAATATTGGAGAAAGCGTCTTTAACTCTTGCGAGAATCTTGAGAAAGTAGAGTTCCCGCATAGTCTTAACTCAATTGGCAAGTTTGCTTTCTATAATTGCACAAATCTCAAATCCATAAAACTACATCCAAACACACACACAATCGACGCTAATGCGTTTGGTTATTGTAGCAACCTATCAGATATTAACCTACCATGTGGTTTAATCAACATCAACTACTCGGCATTTTATGAGTGTGATGCGTTAACAACTATTACCCTACCATATACTCTACGAACAATTGGTCATTCTGCATTTGCCAACTGCTCAAACCTATCGAGTGTCTACTGTAAATCAGTGACAGTGCCAGAACCTATTTTGTTCAACGGCGGTATGTGGGATGCATTTAAGGACAACGCTCCTGGCAGAATAATATATGTGCCAAGTGGCAAACTAAACGATTACTGTAATATGGACGGTTGGACTCCGTACAGATTTGAAATGGCTGAATATAACGTTGTTTATGAGGAGATCGATCCAGATACAATGCCTGATGACCGTAAAATCTACTACACATCGACTAACGGATCTATAGTAAAGCCCGTCAACTCAGATATTTACGGTGCAAGTATATTGGTTAACAGATACGAGAATGGAACTGGAATAATAATCTTCGATGGAAGTATAACCACGATATGTGATTCTGCTTTTAAAAATTCAACCACCCTAAAGAGTATCACAATTCCTAATAGTGTAACATCAATTGAGAGTGAGGCCTTCTCACACTGCTCGAATCTTGAGGAGATAAATTTTGGCACAGGAGTAACCTCTATTGGCAATAACGCTTTCGACTCTTGTACAAGCCTCAATAGCCTCTTCATCCCAGCAAATATTAACTACATTGGTGAGGATGCGTTTAAATATTGTTCTGCTCTCAAGAAGATAGATATTGAGAGTCTCAAGTCGTGGTGCGGCATAGCTTTCGTCGGCCAAGACACAAATCCATTGGCCGGAGGAGGAGGCTTATATCTAAACAATGAATTGATAACAGATTTGGTAATCACATCTGATATCACAAAAATTAATAGAAACGCATTCTATAACTATCTGCACCTAACGAGCGTAACAATAGGCAATAGCGTGAAGACAATCGGTAAGGGAGCATTCAGATACTGCGACAATCTACTCAGCGTAAATATCTTGGATGGAGTAACAACAATAGATGATGACGCATTCTACTATTGTGAGAACCTTAAAGATGTCGCACTTGGCAGCGATGTTGAAATTATCGGTGACCAGGCTTTCTGCGGATGTAAATGCATTACAAGCATTGTCATCCCGGATAGTGTAACAACCATCGAGTCTCAAGCATTCTACGGGTGCTCTGCATTGGCAAGCGTATCATTTGGACGCGGTATAAAGAGTATCGGTAGTAACGCATTCTGTAGGTGCAATTCTCTAAAGGCATTTGAGGGATGGTTGGCATCTGATGATGGTATGTGCTTGATTATCGATGGCAGATTGGTGGCATTTATCTGCAACTGCCCAATCTCACCATACACTTTCCCTGAAAACATTACAGTTATTGGTAACGCCTCTGTATTTGATTGTGAATCTGTGACAGAATTTATCATTCCAGATAGTGTCACAACAATTGAGTCTTCTGCATTTGAATACTGTTTCAATCTTAAGACATTGACTATAGGCGCAAATGTGGAGACAATAGGCTATTGGGCTTTCGGCAACTGCTTTGCACTTAAGAGTGTATATTGTCGTGCCGTAACACCTCCTAAACCAACCTATTTTGCCGATGAATGGAACGTGTTTGACTCTTATAATATAACACGAAAGATATATGTTCCAATGGAGTCTGTAGAGGCATATAAGACTGCCGAAGGCTGGAGTGAATTTGCAGACCAAATTATTGGATACAATTTCAAAGAAGAGGAAATGTAACAAACTCCGAAACACAGGGTTGTCTAACACCCTTAGACAACCCCTTATCTACACCCTCGAGGATTTCTTTGTATAAGATATACCCTATTACTTGGGGTTAAATTGATACATTTTTTGTACCTTTGCGGTATGGAGAGACATATCAACATTAACGACTTTAACTACAACCTCCCAGATGAGCGTATCGCTAAGTTTCCTTTGGCGGAGCGTTCATCCTCGAAGTTGCTTATCTACGATAACGGCACTATCGCCGAGAGCCACTTTCGCAATGTTGCAGAGTATCTGCCCGAGGGCGCTATGCTCGTATTTAATAATACGCGCGTTGTGCGCGCACGCATAGTGATGCATAAGGCCTCTGGCGCACGCATCGAGGTCTTCTGCCTTGAGCCCCACAACCCTGCCGACTATGAGCGCGCCTTCGCCATTAAGGGCGAGTCGGAGTGGAGCTGCATCGTAGGCAACCTCAAGAAGTGGAAGGAGGGTCAAATTGGCATCGACTTTGAGCATAGCGGCGAGCAGCACACCTTGCGTGCCGAGATTGTGGAGCGCGGCACACGCGAACATATCGTGCGTTTCCGCTGGTCGGCAGATATTAGCTTCGGTCAGCTCCTCGAAATCCTTGGTCGTATTCCTATTCCACCATACCTCAACCGCGAGAGCGAGGATATAGATAACACCCGCTATCAGACTGTCTATGCCCGCTTCGAGGGCTCTGTGGCAGCACCTACGGCAGGTCTGCACTTCACACCTGAGCTTATCTCCGAGATGCGCGACAATGGCTTTAAGTTCGAGGAGGTGACACTCCATGTGGGTGCAGGCACATTTCTACCTGTTAAGGATGATGACGCAGCACAGCACGCCATGCACACCGAGCACTTCTCGGTAACGCGCAGCACCGTAGAGAGCCTACTCTCGAAGATTGGCAATATCGTGGCTGTGGGCACCACATCTGTGCGTACACTGGAGTCGTTGTCGGCCCTCGCATGGCGCATAAAGTGTAGCGGCACACCCGACACCGAGCGCACTGTGGGTCAGTGGGAGCTATACGACATCCCTGCGGAGTTTGACGGCACGGAGGCACTTACCACCCTGCTTGAATATATGCGTAGCAACGATCTTGAGCAGCTTAAGGCGGCGACACAGATTATGATTACACCTCTGGGCTACCGCTTCCGCGTGGTGAGCTACATAATCACAAACTTCCACCAGCCAAAGTCAACACTACTCCTCCTCGTAAGCGCCTATGTCGGTGGCAACTGGACAAAGATATACGACTATGCCCTCGCTAACGACTTCCGCTTCCTAAGCTATGGCGACTCGTCGCTACTTAAAGTGAAAACTGAAAGGTGAAAACTGAAAAGTGTGGAGCGCTTCGCGCGAGATTTATATATAGACTTAGTATTTTGCATCATTACTAACAAAATATCGTGGGATAGTACACTTCGCACTTCCCACGATACTTTGTTTTTTCATAATCAGTTATCGAATTATAGAAATTGATCAATTACAACATACTATGGAAATACCACATCGATTTGTTCTCGCACCTCTTTGTCTTTTGTACGAAGCACTATTGTTATAGTGTGCTCCTTAATCTCGGGTGTTTCCATAAATCTAATTGACATGAAATAAGTAGATAATAGGATCATTTCCTCTGGTTTAAGCTCTGAGGCACGCTTGCATATAGGATAGAAGTTCTCAGGTCTTAAAAGACCGTACGGATAATTATATTTACCCAGCTCCTTCTCCAATCTGATATAGTCCTGAATATCAACATTCTCCAACGAATAGTTTCCATCAATATATGGCTTTGCTGTAGCGCCTCTGAACATAACGATATCAGCAAGTGACTCGCCAGCCTTTATGTTACCAAAATCAGCAGAGCTGTACACATCTAATGCAGTAAATTCATCTGCATAACATTGTGTGACAGTTGGATCTTGAGAAACATATCTATTATATGAAGTGTCACCAAAATATTGATATAATGCCTCTTGTTTATCGCCATGAACCAGATCTTCTGTCTGGTCATGTATCCAAATTTCATAATCTTCACCAGGAGATAGTTGACACAAATGTAGGCCAGTTGCCAGAGAGAATGAGCTAATATAGTGATTTGAGTACATTTCCATGCATCCATAAGGCCCATCTTCATTTTTGCTGCATCCAAACAATAAAGATATGCAAACAAATATTGCTAATAATCTACGCGCCTTCATAATAAAAAATTTATTTGTTAAACAATGATTTACTGTAAGATATATAATAGTGGCAACTATAAGTATATTCCAGTATTCATCTTTAAGTTAAACTGATAGTAATATGAAATACCGGTAGTGGTAGTGTCTGTTTCGCGAGTGACAGGACCCTTATATGCCTCGAACTTAGCACTATAATAGTATCCATTCTTATCTCCATCCCAACCAAAGTTGCAATGCACAAGCGTTTGATAGTCTCTTTCAAATCCAGGCTGTTTGTTTCCCTTGATATAAGTATATTTATTACGACCTCTTGTCATAACTTGGTCAATTACCCAAGCATGACCATCGCTATATATAGTTTTAGTACTAATGGTTATACCTAAGATGGTTATTCTCTCGATTGTTTTTTTTGCATGTCCAGAAACATACACTGGTCGAGATTCTATTACCTCTCTAAGTCCTTCATAGTTATATGCCTCTATACTACCGCCACTAGTATAGCCAAAGTTTTCAAATGTGCGTGGCACATTTGAACTAAAAGCGCCACTGGCCGATACGCCATAATCCATATTAAGATTTTCTGGCAATCCTAGCATATACATTAACTCTGCTATCATTTGATTTGCAGGAATATATGGATAATAGATCGATATATACTGGTGCATAATATCCCAATCAAAATTACAACCATTATAGGTGTAATCATGTCCCCAAAAATACATAATCTGCGCTACAGCAGTTGCAACACAACCCGCATGAGCTTGATATCCATCATCAGTAAAAGTTAGAAGATTATACGGCGTACTACTTTGACCCCATTCGCAATCTAGTACTGTACCCCTATAATAAAATTCATCCCAAGGACCATATGTATATGTTGTACCTAAGTCTGGTGCAAGAGTAATTTCAACATTTGGCATTGCGGGATATACATATGAGCCATCTTCAGCCACACCAATCGGACTAACCATATTGCCGTCCATATCCTCAACTGGCAGACCCAATGTCATCCTGTAGTCCGTCTCAATATTTGAGAGCATCATAATCATACCAGGATTATCCACGACCTCACCCTGCTCAAGAGAGCCGCTATCAACGACAGCGAGGATTGGTGGTACTCTTGTATCGCCAGCAACAATCGCATAACCCTCTTCATTCTCGAAATTTACGACATATACAAATGGCTCAGGCTCTTGATTATCGTCTGTTCGTGTATTCGAAATATCTTGTGTAGAATAGATATTTGCAATCTTCTTGCCAGTATATGCTCTACTCTCAACAGAGATCTCCTTAAGGAAGTTTTCTACCTCCTCTAAAGCCATTTCTGGAGTTACAAATGTAGATTGCTCTTCGCTTGGTGTGATACTATCAGGTAATATGTCATCATTTCTAACACACGATAATGATGTAAGCACTATAATGAGTCCAACAAATATCTTTTTCATAAAAAATTGTTTTAAGGTTTGTAATAAAGCATATAAAATGCTAATCTCTCTTTTGTTGCCTATATATCCTTATTCCGTACATATGAAAACACACTCCTTTCATTATTATATTTTTAACCCAACTTTATATTTAATTCCCATCTTCCAAGTCCATACATATAGTCGCGTAGCTCCGACCTTGTAGCTATCCGAAAGTAACTATACCCTTCTGGCATAGGATGCCATAAACTATAATTACAATAATCGTGTGTCGAGCTCTCTAAATATATTGTGTCATCCACCACATCGCAAAACACACCTAAGAGATTGTTTAGTTTGTGTGATTGTTCTCCTATAGCACTGAATAGGTACAACTCTCCAGCCACAAGAGATTCAATATCCTTAATATCATTTAGCTTCTTCATCTTTTGCATTGTTTTGTAGTTTGTCAAAAAACAATGCGCGGCTCTTGATTGACTAAACCAAGTCTTCCAATACTTACAACAAACCAATCAAGACCGCGCATAGCACGCCATGACTGTCGCTTGTTGTAGATATTAAGTTGGAAGTTAGGTTTAACGGACAGCCTAAAAGTAGTATTTATAGAACTATCCTAAAGCCCATACTAAAGTGTCGGGCTTTAGGACTATTAAAAGATTTTGGTTATCTTATTACAGCGAGAACTCACCGTAGTAGTCACCTACACCAGTATGGATGGTTATTGTATAGTAGCCCTCGGCATCAGAAATATTGATAACCTCATAGCCATAACCATCAATACAATCGCTCCATGACTCTCCTGTATTTTCATTCACAACTTCAATGATCACTTCGCCAAGATCCTCTAAAAATCTAAAAGTGATTGTACCATCCACATAGAATGCCTCAATATTACAATCAACAACCTGACGAGGTTGTGGTATTGTCATAGGCGGATACAAAGGAATATCATTTCCTAGTTTCTGTGGATCACTAGCCATGGATGTAAATGTCATAAAAAGACACAACAACATTAGTACGCTGTTTTTCATAGAAATAAAATTTTGGTCAATAAATCTATTGCAAAATTAGCGCACCTTAACTTAAGGTCAATGAAAAATACAAAATATTATCTTCTACCTTATAGCTGTAACATATTAAATATCAATATGTTAGAAAATTGGAAGATTTCTATAGTACAGCACACAGCGTAAGTAATTGAAAATAAACCTATTACACTCTAATAACGGCAGAAAATAATATATTTCATTGATTTACAGTGAATTATCTACAGATAACGCAAAAATAGTTCTCTGTTTTCACAGGTTGAATTACTAATTATGGATTTAATTTTAGACTTATGCTTGTATAGTTTATTCTTATCGTAGCCCATAAACATACATATGGCATTAGCCGAAAAATCTGCATAGTAAAGACAGGCCAAACGATAATCGGTCTCTTTCAAAAATGGCAACTCAGCACGCATAAGCATCATAATGTCGTCACGATATTGATTAACAAATTTCTCAACGGCACTATATCCATTAGCAGCTTCTGCAAAAGTTGCCACATAGTTGTCGATAGATGAAATCAACTCCTTGTGTTTATGTGACTTCGTGCTATCACTATAATAAGCCTCAAGCAACTTATCTATCTGATTAAGATTACGGCATATATTATCATTGATTTGATACTGCATCTTCAGTATAGCGCATCGCTTCTCTTCTGCATCCACCGAAAGACGCATGATCTTTTCATTCTTTACGAGCAATTCGTTATGAACACTTACCACCTGGTCCTTTAATGAAGCAATAGTTTGTTGATCCCTCTTTTTGGCACTATATATATAATACGATATAACACTTAGCGATATAATCATAAGCGCTATGCTAAGTATATTGATTGTTTTGCTCTTCTGATACAACTCCTCACTATGTGTCAGATTGTTTTTATACATTTCTATTTCATGGCGCAATACAGAGTCTGTAATCATATTATATACATTATTATCTTGTGCACCTATCATTAATGCATACCATGAGATAGCTTCCTTATAATCATTCTTAAACTTTGACACCCTATATTTAGTATAGTATATTAACATAGGATCTATAATAGATTGTTGTTCTGCTAAATGAATAGCTTCATCTGCTGACTTAAAATCCCCATTATGAGCATCAATAATAGATTTTGCACAATAATAATAACAGGCGCTATATGCATGAGTGGTATCAAAATTAATTGTATTAACGACTCTTTTACAATTGTCAAAATCATCTATCTGGACATAGGCTATAGCCAATTCAGACAAAACTATATTCAGAAGTTTAGCATCACCTATTTCTACTGCAATTTCTTCCGCGATTGAGAAATTTTCTATAGCATCATCATATAATCTCATTTTAGTATACATTTGTGCAATTTTCAATTGAACATATGCCTTGTGTATGGGTAACGATGCAATATTGAAGGACTCTTTAGCCTTAAGAAATTGCTTAAGAGCATCATCGAATAGACATTCTGCACTATATATATCACCAATTACACGATATACCAAACCTTCTAATCGTGGATTGTTATACTGTTGTAGTGATTCTATTGCATTACTTAAACAAAATATAGCTTCCGATAAATTGTTACTATTACGCATCACCAAGCCGTGCTGATACATAGCGCGGGCGCGCTCCTCGTGCTGGTCGCTGTAATAGTAGTAGTCGAAGAGTGGACGGGTGAGGCTATCGCAGTCCGAGTCAATTTGGTTATGGTACAGCGCCTCGCTATAGACAAGGCGGTAGTGTGCCTTATCCTGCTTGCCCCTGACACTGCGCTTGTTGACCTGCTCGATAAGCAGCAATGACGAGTCGGGGTGTTCCTCAGCCACAGACTCCGAGCGATTGATAAGCTCCAAGGTATGTTGCGGCGTGGTACAACCTACAACAAACACCAACAAGGCAA
The DNA here is from genome assembly GCA_045650465.1 of Alistipes sp. GTDB lineage: Bacteria > Bacteroidota > Bacteroidia > Bacteroidales > Rikenellaceae > Alistipes. The sequence continues at coordinate 13,484 of JAZRRF010000086.1, read as the reverse complement.
TAAGTATATATCTATATATCTGCATAGCAATAAAAATATTTGCAAATATACAATTTTTTCAACACTATTCAAAACAGAAAGTACAGCCCACGATATTTTGTTTAGGATAGGTCAAAAAAGTATGACGGCTAATCAGCATCACGACCCAATTTTTGATTAGAAGGGGCAAAAATACAATTAGTAATTAGTAGAGAGTAATTAGTAATAGTTAAAAGGCGATGCCTATTTAGGGATGTGTTAATATGGGTTAAGATAGGTTACTATGGGTTCTAATGATAGCGCTCTGCGCATTGTAACTCATTATAACTCATTGCAAATTATCTGCTTACGCTATTAGACTGTGCCGCAGATGGCATTAATCACAACATCAATCAGCACCACGACCCAATTTTCGATTTTAGAGGAGCAGATTTGTTCTATCGTAATAAAAAAAATATCGTGGGATAGTACTTGAAGTACAGCCCACGGTATTTTGTTTAGGATAGGTCAAAATAGGTGTGAGGTTGATTGCCCCACGACCGAATTTTTGATTAGAAGGGTTGCAGATGTGGCCTATCGTAAATGAAGATCCCCACGGGATAGTACACAAAGTACAGCCCGTGGGGTCTTACTTTTAGGATAGGTCGCAGATGCGCCCTTATAATCGAAAATTACCAGTTGAGGATACGACGGAAATCATACTCCTCCGGATTTGGAAGGTAAGCCTTAGCTGCCTCATAATCCTCTGGAGTGATGTAGTGCATAAGGTTGTCGATAACCTGGTGGATCTTGTCGGCGTTGATATCAACGAGGCGTGGTGGAATCTTGCCTGTCTCAGGGTCCTGAAGATCCTTGAGGTAGAGAGGAGATACATAACCCTCCTGGCTGATATATACCATACAGCCTGTCTTACCCTCTGAGAAGAGCTTATATACACCCATACCGAGCTGTGAGCAGTAAACAAGGTCGAAAGCACATGGAGTCTGGCAGCGTACCTCGTAGCCAATCTCTACTGGGCGAGACTTAACCTTGATACCAAGAGCCTTGCAACGCTTCTCAAGAAGAGTATTAAACATCTCTGCCTTAGATACCTTACCTAGCTCTGGATGACCGTGGTCATCGTATGAGAACTGGATACCAGACTTTAGGATCTCCTCCTCGTCAAGAGCGTGGAATACACCCTCAGATACCATCGCTACACCGTAGTCCATGTTCATAATCTTACGCTTCACGATAGCAGATATGATAAGGTTGATGATCTTGTCGATGGTGATCTTGGTCTTGTTGAACATCTCAGGGATGATAATCATTGGGTAGTGGCAAGCAGATGCGATACCGAAAGCAAGGTGACCTGCCGAGCGACCCATAGCTGCAACAACGAACCAGTTAGCCGAAGTACGAGCATCGTTATATACCGCGCGACCGATTACCGAACCAGCGTTCTTTGCTGACTGGTAGCCGAATGTAGGCATACCTGCTGGCAATGGAAGGTCGTTGTCGATAGTCTTAGGGACATGGATATTAGCGATAGGATACTGCTTAGCCTCCAAGAACTTAGCGATGCGGTTAGCAGTAGATGCGGTGTCATCACCACCTACGGTAACGAGCAACTTGATGTTGTTATCCTTGAAGAAATCGAGGTTGAAGTTCTTCTCGAAGTCCTCCTCAGATGGCTTGAAACGGCTCATTGTGAGGTACGAGCCACCCTGATTGAAGATGTAATCCACGCGGAACATATCGAGGTCCTCGAAGCGTGGATTTGGGTTAAAAAGACCCGAGTAACCATAGTGAAGACCGATAACACGATAACCCTTAGCAAGGAATGTCTTGGCTACAGAGCCAACAACAGTGTTCATACCAGGAGCAGGGCCGCCACCTGTAAGAATTGCAATAGCCTCTTTCATAGTTGTATAGATTAAAATGTAATAAATTTCGTTTCAATATCGCAAAGATAATAAATTTTTTTAGGAATTATACATTTTTTTCAATATAAACGATAATTCGAGAAAAATCACTATCTTTACTACCAACAAACCCCACATCTTATGAGGAGATATGTACTTTTAGTTGTCGCTTTACTAATAGCTCTGGGCGCGAATGCACAGCAGCCATTCAACGGTCACATAGTTAATGCCGATGGCAAAGGTATCAAGGCAAATATCATTGTCAAGGGTAGTGATAAGCGCACACGCTCCGATGGCAAGGGTCGCTTTGGACTTACGGATATCAAGGCAGACGATGTGCTATACATCGTATATAGGAGAGATACCACCGAAATAGAGCTACAGGGACGCCGAAGTATTGAAATTGTCATAGCAGATAGCGGCAAGCTTATTAGAAGCGATGAGTCCGAGGAGTTGATGAACTACGGTTTTGGCTATGTCAAGCGTCGTGAGAGCACCGACTACTCGTCAGGTATCTCAGGTGAGAGGCTTCGTGCTACTGGTGCGAGCGATCTTCTCAAGGCTATAATGATATGCTATCCAGGTCTTAGGTATATCAATGGGGAGTTGTGTCTGATGACCAAAAATTCGATAAATGGCTCTTCTGCTGTATTGGTACTATGCGACGGTGTGGAGAGCAACCTAAGCTACATCAATATCCACGATGTAAAGTCCGTGGAGATTATCAAGGGCTCGAATATGTATGGCTTCAGGGGCGTTAATGGCGTGGTACTCGTCACCACCTTGACAGCCGAAGATATACTAAATAGTAAATAGTGATTATTAAATAGTTAAGGTATGAGAAGATTATTCTATTGCGTGGCGGTAATTCTTAGCGCAATGGTTGCGTCGTGCGCCGAGCAGCATAACGACATAATTGAGGACGGTTTCACCGAGAAGGAGCTACAGAAGATAGTGTTCACAAATGCACAGTTCATATACAGTGGCGATAGCGCAGGCGATGGGCTATCGGATAGCTGGACTGTGAAGTTCTACACCGACATGGAGATAGACATCTACGGCGACCCCATTGGTCCCGGTCATATAATGCAGTTAGCGCTCAATGTAGCCTATGCCGAGGGGCAGGAGGCATCGCTCGAAAATCTCGCAGGTGAATACTTTTCGCAAAGTCACTCAGGAGATTTCTCCCCCAATACTTTTGTATATGGCTACTTGAGCATACTTGACCTCCCTGGCGGACGCATCGAAATTCCAGATGGTACATTCTATGCCACCATTGCCGAGGGTACGACAGATAAAGATATAGACCTATTGGACGATGGTAAACTTACTATAACGCTCAACGACGACAACACCGTTACTATTGAGGGATCACTCGTTGGCAAGCAGTGTCGCAAGCGTAAGTTCGAGTGGCGTGGCACACCTGAGATTAAGTCATATGTAGTGGAGCAAGTGCCAAACTCTCTGCTACAGGATAACTTGCAACTAAACACTTTCGTCAAAGCACATATCACCGACAGAGGAGACTGCTTCTACCTTGGCGATGGTAGCTATCGCGATTTTCTTGTATTCTTGGCGGATGAGAACATAGAGTTCGAATGGGGCAAGCCTGTAGGTACGGGTAATGTTCTTCGCCTTGATCTATTAGTGCCTGGTGATGCTAATATCTACGACGGTATCCCTGCAGGAAGCTATCCGATGCTTGCGCGTAACCTTGACACCTCCTTAAACAAGGAGGATATCACCCCTTACCACGCTGTATCGGGACTTCCCAATCGCTTTACTGCACCCTACTGGTCGGGGTGCTGGTATGTGGAGTATGAGAATGACACATGGGGAGATAGCTACGCCCGCATTGATGGTGGCGAGGTAATTATTGAGCGCGGCGAGGATGGCTCACACCGCTTTATATGCAACTTGGAGGATTGCTCCGAGCCGCGACATAGCATCACAACGGATGTGGTCATCGCTCATGAGAATATCCTCGGCATAGAGGATAAAAAGCCAGAGGCGGAGCTTAGCGAGAATCAATACTCCATAGATGGCAAAGTGGGCACATTACAAAGTGTTTCGTTGGAGCTACTTGGCGAGGATATATACATTGTGGGAACACCGACAAAGGGTATCAACGCAGCAATGGAGATGTTCGAGTGTGAGGAGTTTATATATGCTGCTGTGAGTCCTACGCTCATAGGCAAGAAGATAGACCTTACAACGGAGAAAAGCGCCTATACAATCATCTCAACGCTTCAGGGTGCTGGTATAGAGTCACTATCTCCCGATGCTACAGAGGAGATTAGCAAAGGTGAGATGATCTTTGAATATGAGGATGATACCGCGAGGGTCAAGGGCGATATAACACTTGCGGATGGCACTATATTGAGGTTTCACCTCTCGGCCCAAAAAAGGGTGGAGATTAACGAGAATACCATATCTCGTGGTTCTGAGTTGAAGCCTCTGCGCTCGGCATTTTATGTGGAGGAGGAGGGTCTTACATACCTCTACTTCACCCCTGCGGGCATCGAATATTTCGAGGAGCTGGAGATTACTACATGGTATCTATATTTTGTTATAGATAGCACACTGGCAAATGGCAGTAAGCATAACATCTCGGCAACCACACTACGGGGCTTCGGAGTGGTTGACAACCTCGACTCAAGCAATAGCTTCGACATAACAACCGATGATATGGCAGGTGTCACAGGCGACTATACCATCACACGCCGCAGCGCGGGCGACTACATCGCTATTATAAATATCACGGCGCATGGCATTAAGTACGAGGTGTTCTTCGATGGAGTCTGCCAATCGGCATACTACGAGCCCGAGGAGAAGACAAACTACTTTATATTTAATGGCAAGGAGTACGCTATGCTGTCGGCAACACTCTCTGTCGAGGAGTCGCTCTACAAGTTTAGCTTTAGCCACACTGGCGGTAAGCCCGTGGAGCTTACCGCGCCACAGCACTTCTTCAACGGCTCATCATACGGTTTCTCACAGAGCGCCGACTTTATGGTGTCGTACAACCGCCGCACCTACAGCAAGGCAAATGGCGATAGCGGCACAATGACGGCTATATACAATGCCGACACGCATAATCTTGAGCTATACTTCACCAACTACACAGGCATGGAGTTCAGCTACAAGGGTGAAGTAACCCTAAAATAGCGCATATAGCGAGGCTTTAACTATCAACAATCACAAAAACAAGAGTTTATGAGAATAGCACAACTTATATTTGGTATCATGGCGATGATGCTCTCTGTGGGATGCAGCAACGAGAGTGAAAACACCCCAGAGCCTAAGGCTCCAGCGTATGGATATTTGGAGTTCGGCGATGAGGATATACCCGTAGAGTTTGTCCGCACATCCTATGCCGATGAGTGGCTTATGGTGATGCTATCGCCAATTACCGATAGCGCAAATCTTACGACAAACGCCATAATAGGCCTACGCAGCGAGCTTCTTGGCAAGGAGTGCGATGTTGAGCGCCTATACTGCATTGACGACTATATGGTCGTATATGAGGACCCACAGTGCTACTATGCCCCTTTCCGTCCACTGCAGTCGGGAACGATATTTATGTCTATGGATGACAAGGGCATAAGCATAATGCTGGATGTAGTGCTATTTGATGGCACACCACTGCGTTACCAGTATGATAACCTTCCTTTAGAGTAAAGACTCGATATTTATAAAGGGATGTTCTATAAATTAGTAAATTAAGTTTAACAATAGGAAGTTTTATTTTATATTTCGGTCGCTTTTGTGTCTATTTCGGCATCTTTCTCATCTTTCCTCGGTTGCTATGCTCGCATAGCGCCCTCGAAAGAGATAAAAAATCTGTTCGAAATATCCAACAAAATCAACTCGACCTAATTTATAGAACCTCCCTAAATAGGAATATATAACACTCTTTTGTTATACGACTACTAAACAATAGAGGGTGTCCCGGTTGGACACCCTCTATTCTATTTGAACTTGTTAGACAAGTCCATCTTGTGTTAACGATTAGTTCTGAGTGTTATCGTACATCTCAAGACCTGAACAAGCGTATGTACCCTTAATCTTGTGACCATTATCGTCCATACAGTCGAACTCTACGATAAATTTAATGCCATCCTGGCTGATGGTGATAGTACCATCAACGATAGGTGCTCGATCGTCAGTACCGTAGTAGTTATCAACGGCAACAAAGTACCAAGAGCTTGCGAAGCCTTCATTGTAGTAACCTGCGATGAAGGTGTTCTTAGCTACATTAGCCTCTTCAACACAGTTGTAGGTACCCACGATGTTAGATGCATCGAAGGCATCGCTATTAGTTACGATATCAATCATAAAGTAGTCGCCATTGATGTTTGCACCTGGCAATACAAGGCTCGCTGTCCAGTTTGCTGCGCCAATACCGTAGTAGTCACCGAAGTAGTTAAGACGGATAACACCATCTGGGTGGTTGAATGTATAGTCATCAGTAAGTGTTGAGTAGTAGTCTGGTGCTGGAACCTCGATGTAACCGAGTGCCAAAGAGCCCTCATATACTACGCGGTGTACCTTGCCATCAACAAGTTTCAATAGAGCCTCGAACTTATTCTCAGTGATTGTGATAAAGCCATCCTGAATCTTTGTCTCCTGGAGCTGGCCGCTCTTAAATGTTTCAATACGCACGCTGTAAAAGTCACCGAAGGTATTACCCAAACTTGAGTTTTGTGAGTCGTAGGTGTAAGTACCCAATGGAAGAACTGGAGCACTCTCATCGGTAGTAGTCTTAGAGTAGATATCGAAGCGATAGTATGTATCTACATAAAGGTCGCTCCAACCTGTAGTACCATTCTTTGAGAGGATAGCGAAGTAGTTAGGATCCTGTGAGTACTTTGTGCCATAGTACTCACCATTGAGTGCTGTAGCCACGAACTCTACATCTACAACCCAATCAGCATAAGGATCACCCTGCTGCTTAACATGTACAGAGAAGTTCTTTGCGCCATACTCCACCAAGATTACAGCGGTACGCTCCACAGTTGTATCGTTTGCTGCAACATTGAAGGTAATAGTCTCTGCGACAGTAAGATCTGTAACCCACTCAGCACCACTCTTTGCTGTAGGAAGTGTACCCTCCTTAACATTCTCAAGAGTGTAGGTGATTGTACCGCTACCACCTGCAGCATCAAAGTTTATAAGCTGCTCAGATGTTAGAGTAAGCTCTGCGTTAGCATCTGTCTTAGCATCTGTCTTAGAGTTTGTAGGCTCACATGCTGCAAAGGCAAGCAAGCATACTGACAAGAGTAAAAATAGTTTTTTCATACCTTGAAAAGTTATATAAATTATTTAGTATTAGTATTTTTGGCAAAGATACGAAAAAGTATGTAATTACATCACTCTACAGAGTATATATTTCACAGATACCTGTCACCAATTAGCTGAAACTACCAAGAGTACGACACAAAAATATTGGGCCGAATGGAGTCCATTCAGCCCAATGATTATATAAGGTTGGAAATTATTCCTTACCTCCGACACAAATTTTTTGTTAGAAGGGGTTAGATACAACGCTCGGCAAATTTTGTAGCAATAGATGCCCCTCCTTATCACAAAAAATTACTTTGTGCGGTTGATATATGAGTTATAACGCCACTTAGCATTCTCCTCAGCAGCCTCGAAGAGCTGATCAGCCTCAGCTGGGAACGCCTTCTGAAGTGATGTATAACGCACCTCCTTCATTAGGAAGTCGCGGAACTTAGACCAATCTGGCTCCTTAGAGTCCATAACGAATGGATTCTTGCCCTCAGCCTCAAGCTGTGGGTTGTAGTGCCATAGGTGCCAGTAACCACACTCAACAGCCTGCTTACCTACGCTCTGTGTGCGTGTCATACCGCCCTTGATACCGTGGTTGATACATGGAGCGTATGCGATGATGAGTGATGGACCAGGGTATGCCTCAGCCTCCTTCAACACATTGAAAAGCTGCTGCTGTGAAGCACCGATAGATACCTGTGCAACATATACATAACCATAGGTCATCGCGATAGCACCGATATCCTTCTTGCGGATGCGCTTACCTGCTGATGCGAACTTAGCAACAGCACCTACAGGTGTAGATTTAGATGACTGACCACCAGTGTTAGAGTAAACCTCAGTATCGACGATAAGGATATTTACATCCTCGCCCGATGCCAAGACATGGTCAACACCGCCGAAGCCAATATCGTAGCCCCAACCGTCACCACCGAAGATCCACTGCGACTTCTTAACAAGCCACTCCTTATACTCAAGGATTGTCTTGCAGTAGTTGCAATCGCAAGCCTCAACCATAGGAAGAAGGCGTGCTGTAACCTCGCGTGATGCTGCTGCAAGGTGACGAGAGTCGATCCACTCCTGCATTGTAGCCTTAAGCTCCTGAGAGCAGCAGCTACACTCAGCAATAGCCTTAGTCATAAGGTCTGCCAAAGCCTCACGAATCTTCTCAACACCCACCTTCATACCAAGACCGAACTCTGCGTTATCCTCGAACAACGAGTTAGCCCATGCTGGACCGTGGCCCTCGGCGTTTGTGCAGTATGGAGTTGATGGTGCTGAGCCTGAGTAGATTGATGTACAACCTGTAGCGTTAGCAACCATCATACGGTCACCAAAGAGCTGTGTGATAGCCTTGATATATGGAGTCTCACCGCAACCAGCACATGCACCAGAGAACTCGAACAATGGCTGTGCAAACTGCAAGTTCTTAACCGACTTAGTCTTATCTACATGCTCAGTATAGCCAATCTCCTTAGTCACCTTATTCCAGTTCTCAGCCTGTGGCATCTGCTCAGCCAAAGGACGCAAAACAAGTGCCTTCTCCTTAGCAGGACATACATCCACACAGTTGTTACAGCCTGTACAGTCAAGTGGAGATACCTGAATACGGAACTTGAGGTGCTTAGTCTCACCCAAGCCCTGCTTCCACTCAAGACCGCTTGCTGCAGCCTGCTCCTCAGTAGCAAGGAATGGACGAATAGCAGCGTGAGGACATACATAAGCACACTGGTTACACTGGATACAGTTATCAATCTTCCACTCAGGTACTGATGTTGCAATACCACGCTTCTCGTAAGCTGCTGTGCCGTTATCCCAGGTACCATCCTCTCTGCCATTGAATGCAGATACAGGAAGCTGATCGCCCTTCAACGCATCGATAGGCTTGCAGATATTCTTAACGAATGCTGGGAGGTTAGCCTCTGCGTAGTTCTCCACAACCTCAGCCTCGAGGTTGGCCCACTCAGCAGGAACATCAACCTTAACTACCGCCTCGCAACCTGCGTCAACAGCAGCGTAGTTCATGTTAACGATATCCTCACCCTTCTTGCCGTAAGACTTGTAGATAGCCTTCTTCATCTCCTCAACAGCCTTCTCGATAGGAATGATATCGGCAATCTTGAAGAATGCAGCCTGCATGATGGTATTTGTGCGTGAGCCAAGACCAAGCTCCGATGCAATCTTTGTAGCGTTGATGATGTAGAAGTTGATATTGTTCTTTGCGAGGTATGCCTTCATGTGCGCAGGAAGTGTGCGACATGTAGTCTCAGCATCGTTTACTGAGTTAAGCAAGAACGAACCACCACGCTTCAAGCCCTTCAATACATCATACTTATCGACATACGATGGAACATGACAAGCAACAAAATCAGGTGTTGTCACAAGGTATGGCGATGTGATTGGGTTGTCACCAAAGCGCAAGTGCGATGAGGTGTAACCACCCGACTTCTTAGAGTCGTATGAGAAGTAAGCCTGGCAATACTTGTTTGTCGAGCCACCGATAATCTTAATTGAGTTCTTGTTAGCACCTACAGTACCATCCGAGCCAAGACCGAAGAACAACGCCTCGAAAGTACCCTCCTTAGCCATAGAGATCTCCTCACCTACAGGCAATGACAACATTGTTACATCGTCGTTGATACCTACGGTGAAGTGGTTCTTAGGCTGCTCGGCCTCAAGATTAGCAAATACAGCCAACATCTGAGCAGGTGTAGTATCCTTTGAAGATAGACCATAGCGGCCACCGATAATCATTGGACGATTCTCGCACTCGTAGAATGCATCGCGGATATCGAGGAACAATGGCTCGCCATTAGCTCCTGGCTCCTTGGTACGGTCCAAAACACAGATGCGCTTAACCGACTTTGGCAATACATTGAAGAGGTACTTAGCTGAGAATGGGCGGTAGAGGTGTACGGTGATAACACCAACCTTCTTGCCCTGAGTACGCAAGTAGTCAACACACTCCTTGATAGTCTCAGTGATAGAGCCCATAGCGATGATGATGTTCTCAGCCTCTGGGTCGCCATAGTATGTGAAAGGCTTGTACTCGCGACCTGTGATAGTTGAGATCTTCTCCATAGCCTCAGCTACCATATCAGGCACTGCATCGTAGAACTTGTTCGATGCCTCGCGTGTCTGGAAGTAGATATCTGGGTTCTGAGCAGTACCGCGTGTTACAGGACGCTCAGGGTTAAGAGCGCGCTGACGGAACGCCTTCAACGCCTCACGATCGAACATCGCTGTGAGTGATGCCTCGTCGATAAGCTCAATCTTCTGAATCTCGTGTGATGTACGGAAACCATCGAAGAAGTGAACAAAAGGAATACGAGCCTTCAAAGCTACGATGTGTGCGATACCCGCAAGATCCATAACCTCCTGAACAGAAGATGTTGCAAGCATCGCGAAACCTGTCTGACGCACAGCCATAACATCCTGATGATCGCCGAAGATAGAGAGTGCCTGAGCAGCCAACGAGCGTGCCGAAACATGGAATACACCAGGGAGCAACTCACCAGCAATCTTGTACATATTAGGAACCATCAAAAGTAGTCCCTGTGAGGCTGTAAATGTTGTTGTCAACGCGCCGCTCTGCAATGAGCCATGCACAGCACCTGCTGCACCTGCCTCTGACTGCATCTCCACCACCTTAACAGTATCGCCAAAGATGTTCTTCTTGCCCTGTGCCGACCACTCGTCCACAAGCTCTGCCATAGTTGACGATGGAGTGATGGGATAGATGGCTGCTACCTCCGAGAACATATAAGCAATATGTGCTGCAGCGTAGTTACCATCACATGTAATAAATCTCTTCTCCTTCATACTTTATATCCTATTATGTATATATTTCAAACTCATTATGCCCAATTATAGCTCGGGCAAAAATCGGTGCAAAGGTACAAAATATGTGGGAAAAATCATAACATTTTCTCTGTTAACTTTTTAACACTAAGCATTTAGAGACACAAAAAGACTAAATTACTACAAGCGAGCCTATTTTTATTGACCACAACGGAGATTGCACAAGAGAAATATTTTACTAACTTTGCGATATGAAGCTAACATTTTTAGGCACAGGAACATCACAGGGTGTACCTGTAATTGGGTGTAAATGTGAGGTTTGCACATCTAAGGATAGCAGAGATAACCGCCTACGCACCTCGGCTATAGTTGAGGTGGAGGATAAGAGGTTTATTATTGATGCCGGGCCAGATTTTCGCTATCAGATGCTTCGTGCAGATGTGTCAAAGATTGATGCAATACTCCTCACACATGAGCATAAAGACCACACAGGTGGCATAGATGATGTCAGGGCTTTCAACTTTGTGGACTACCCTGTCATCCACACCATACATATATACGGCAACAGCACCACTATCGAGGCTATACATCGTGATTTTCACTACGCCTTTGCCACCAATAAGTATCGTGGAGTGCCTGAGATTAAGACTCATATAATCTCAGAAGATAGGAGTTTTAGTATCGAGGGTGTGGAGATTACACCTATCGTAGGTCAGCACTCGGAGCGCTTTCGCTCGGTGGGCTACCGCATCGGAAAGCTCGCCTACCTTACGGATATGAACCACATTGAGGAGAAGGAGATAGCAAAATTGGAGGGGGTCGAACATCTGGTTATCAACGCACTACGCTGGGAGCCTCACAGTTCACACTTTTCAGTGGATGAGGCACTTGCCATCATCAAGCGCGTAGCACCCAAGCGCGCCTACCTCACCCATATGTCACACCGCATAGGTCTTTATAGCGAGTTAGAACATCGCCTACCCGAGGGTGTCATGGCGGCATACGATGGCTTGGAGATCGAGATTTTATAACTATACTTATATAAATATAAACATGAAGAGTATTCTAAGAGATAAAGTAATTGTTGTTACAGGCGCATCATCGGGCATTGGCGAGGCTATGGCACGCGAATATGCCAAGATGGGAGCTAAGGTCGTTATGGCAGCACGCCGCGAGGAGGAGCTCAGGCGTATAGCCTCAGAGATTGAGAGCGCAGGGGGCAAGGTTGCCTATACGGCGTGTGATGTTGTAAAGGAGGAGGAGTGCAAGCACCTTATGGATGTTGCGGTGGAGAACTTTGGCGGCATTGATATTCTTATATGCAACGCAGGACTATCCATGCGTGCGCTGTTTGACGATTGCGACCTTAAGGTGTTACACCGCCTGATGGATGTAAACTTCTGGGGTACGGTGAACTGCACGAAGTATGCCCTACCCCACATCCAAAAATCAAGAGGCTCTATCGTGGGTATATCATCCGTTGCGGGCATCCACGGTCTGCCAGGCAGAACGGGCTACTCAGCATCGAAGTATGCCATGACAGGGTTCCTTGACACTATCCGCGTTGAGAACCTCAAAAAGGGTGTTCATGTTATGACCGCCTGCCCAGGCTTCACCGCCTCGAATGTGCGCTTCTCTGCACTCACTGCCGACGGCACACAGCAGGGCGAGACGCCACGCGATGAGGCTAAGATGATGACCCCTGAGCAGGTAGCTCATATCGTTGCTAAGGGCATACGCCGCCGCACACGCCTCTGCCTTATGGAGTGGGAGGGACGCGGCACGCACCTAATAAAGAAGTTCTTCCCTGGCTTGGTCGATAGACTCTTCTACGCTGTTATGGCTAAAGAGCCAGACTCACCACTAAAGTGAAAAGTGAAAGGTGAAAACTGAAAAGTGTGGTGCGCTTCGCGCGAGGGTTTATAGAGGCGTTTAAGGGTTGTTAAGGGTGATTAACGGTTATTAAGGGTTTAATGGGTTAATATGCGTTAAGATAAGTTACTATGAGTTAAAATATAAATACATAGTAACCCATAGAGACTCATAAGAACTTATATAAACCCACAGCTTTAGCTGTCGCTCCGAGGAGCGAAACAAAACCAAACCTTCAGGGTAGTAAGACCTAATTTTTGATTTTAGAGGAGCAGATTTGTTCTATCACAAAAGAAGACCCTTCGGGATAGTAGTTTGACCTACAGCCCAAAGGGTCTTACTTTTAGGGATAGGTCAAATATAACGATGACGAATACCTAAATCAGCAACAGACAAATTTAGCGTCAGAAGGCTGCAGATACAACGCTCGACAAAAATCCCGACGATGGGCTGTACTTGTCGTACTGCTCATTGTCGGGACTTTTTGTTAGCGGCAGTAGATGTCTGCCTTATCACGCTAAATTATGCGCCGAAGTTGTCGAAGAGGATATTCTCCGCTGGCACGCCGAGGCTATCCAACAAGTTAACTACAGACTGCGCCATCATTGGAGGTCCACACATTAGGTAGATGATGCC
>JAZRRF010000085.1:0-19052 GCA_045650465.1 Alistipes sp. | reverse complement strand
CGGCGAATTTCGAGGCGATGGGCTGTACTTAGGCGTACTGCCCATTGATGAGATAATTCGTTAGCGGAAGTAGATGCGCTGTTATATCAACAAAGAACGACAAAATACACTTTTTATTCACTCTCCTTTTTTAAAACTTATGAAAGAGTTTGACAAGTATGCACGCATGCACTGTGGCATCAACTCGATGACACTGCATGATTTTCGTTCAGAGATAGAGAACTATGTGTCGCCAACAATCATTGAGGAGCGACACCTCAATGTTGCAACTATGGATGTCTTTTCACGACTCATGATGGATCGTATCATCTTCCTTGGCGCACCCATCTATGATGACGCAGCAAACATCATCCAGGCACAGCTCCTCTTCCTTGAGTCTATAGCTCCAGATAAGGATATTCAGCTATATATCAACTCACCTGGCGGCTCAGTATCGGCAGGATTGGGTATTTATGACACTATGCAGCTTATCTCGTCGGATGTAGCTACAATATGTACAGGCATGGCGGCATCTATGGGTGCTGTATTGCTCACCGCGGGTGCTACAGGTAAGCGCTCGGCACTACCCCACTCACGCGTGATGATACACCAGCCACTCGGTGGTGCACAGGGTCAGGCATCCGACATTGAGATTACTGCACGCGAGATAGCCAAAACAAAGCGCGAGCTTTACGAGATTCTCTCGCTCCACTCAGGCGCACCTATCGAGAAGATCGAGAAGGATGCCGACCGCGACTATTGGCTCACAGCATCTGAGGCTAAGGAGTATGGTCTTATAGACACAGTTCTAACTAAGCGAAATCAATAGAGATGACACAGAAAAGACAAAAGGGGGCAGATCATGGTGGCGCACGCTGTTCGTTCTGCGGCACACCTGCGAATGAGGCAGCACTTATGTTCAACGGTGCTGACGGCTCCTCTATCTGCTCGGCATGTATCGAACACGGTTATCAGCTTCTTGTAGATCATGAACTTATTGCGGGGGAGAAGAAGAGTTCGAAGGGTGGCTCGAAGTTCCGCCCACTGCGCAAGGAGGATCTTATGCGCCCAGAGCGAATTAAGAGTTTCCTCGATGAGTATGTTATAGGTCAGGACACAGCAAAGAGATACCTCTCGGTGGCGGTGTATAACCACTACAAACGATTGCTTGCCAAGGGTAAGACTACGGATGTGGAGCTCGACAAATCAAATATCGTATTGGTGGGTCCTACAGGTACGGGAAAGACCCTTATGGCACGCACAATAGCCAAACTTCTCCATGTACCATTCTCGATTGTCGATGCTACAGCTCTGACTCAGGCAGGATATGTGGGTGAGGATGTTGAGAGTATTCTATCACGCTTGCTACAGGCTGCAGACTACGATGTTGCGGCAGCGGAGCGCGGCATAATCTTCATTGACGAGGTCGATAAGATTGCTCGCAAGGGCGATAATCCATCTATCACACGCGATGTTTCGGGTGAGGGTGTACAGCAAGCGTTACTCAAGATACTTGAGGGTACGGTGGTGAATGTTCCACCTCAGGGCGGTCGTAAGCACCCCGACCAGAAGTATATCCAGGTGGACACCTCGAACATCTTGTTTATCTGTGGTGGTGCGTTCGATGGCATCGAGAAGAAGATTGCCATGCGTCTGAACACCAACGCTATAGGTTATGGCGCTACGGTAAAGCAGCGTGTTGATCAGAACAATATTATGTCATACATTCAGCCTCAGGACCTACGCTCTTTCGGTCTTATACCTGAGCTTATAGGTCGTCTCCCAGTGCTTACATATATGGAGCCATTGGAGCGAGAGGCTCTACGCTCAATCCTCACAGAGCCTAAGAACTCTATCATACGCCAGTATGAGTGTCTAATGGAGTTGGATGGCATCAAGCTACGCTTTGAAGAGGAGGTGCTAAACTACATCGTTGACAAGGCTATTGAGTTTAAGCTCGGTGCGAGAGGACTACGCACAATCTGCGAGGCTATAATGATGGATATAATGTTCGAGATGCCTACCGATGGGGAGTTTGTAATTACATTGGAGTACGCCAAGAGTAAGATAGACCGCATTGCATAATGACAAAGCGTACTGCATATAAGCTGCTTATATTAGTGGTGCTCACCATAGCACCGCTAATATTAAGCTGTGGGCATAGGGAGGATATATCATTTATTATTGAGCGTGCAGATGCCCTATCTAAGGATAATCCTGAGGAGGCTATGGCTCTTATCGTATATTACGACTACGGTAATAATCACGATACGCGCGCCAATGCCTACTACCAACACGCCCTAAGCCAAAAAAGAGATGGTAACTATCCGTTAGCAATTCTAGCTCTCAACGGAGCAATTAACGCTCTATGTAACTATGATGACCCTCTTCTTGAGGCTGAGACATATCGCACCATGGGTGAGATATACTACGAAACACACCTCTTCGACAATAGCTATAAGGCATACAGCATGGCAGCAGAATGCTATGAGCGCGCAGAGATGAAGGAGAAGTCACACATGGCGCAATATAATATGGGACGCTCAGCCTTTAAGCTATACCGCTACGACGAAGCAAAGGAGTTACTAAACAGCACACTTGAATATAGCTACAGTAGCGACAACAAAGAGCTTAGAAACCTAATCATACATCAACTCTGCGACATACATCTCTACAACAAGGACTACGAAGCATTGTGCAACACCGTGGAGTTGTTCAACATGGAGGATAGCTCAATGGGTGATATATCACACTACCACTGCATGATGGCTATATATTACACACTAAAGGAGAATATAGCGTGCGCGACACAACATCTTGCACACGCTAAGGAGTGTCCAACACAGAATAGCAATAGCATAAAGTACACGGAGTACTATATCAATAGATATACCGAGAACGAAACTGAGAGCATCAAGATGCTTGAAGAGAATATCAGAATGCTTGAAGAGATAATCCTCAAGAACTCAAAACACCCTATGCTCAACCAAGAGATTGAGCTTCTCAAGGAGCATATCGACAGCATAAATTATCGAGATAAGATTGAAGATAATAAAAATAGAGCCTACTTGATTGCTCTATCAATCATCATACTCATGCTTATACATATACTTATAAGCATAA
Source organism: Alistipes sp. (assembly GCA_045650465.1). GTDB lineage: Bacteria > Bacteroidota > Bacteroidia > Bacteroidales > Rikenellaceae > Alistipes. Next base: position 15,950 of record JAZRRF010000085.1, on the reverse strand, counting down.
GGGGCAAGATGCGCAGAGATACTCAACAATACATCGATACAATAAATGAGTTGCAGCTCACACGCCACAATACATCCAAGGAACTTGAACCTTTGGTTACAGCCATCGACCACCTATACAACGATCGTTTAAGAGATATAAACCAACTCTGTGAGACCTACTACGACCATAGCAACACACCAAGTCAGGCGACAAAAGTCTTTGAACGAGTACGCCAAACAATCGAGGCAATCAGAGATGACCAAGCGCGCCTACGAGAGCTTGAGGAGTTAGTGGATAGATGTCGTAACGGACTGATGTCTAAACTTCGCGAAGAGTGCAAAAAACTCAATGAGCGCGAATTAAAAGTAGCGTTATATAGCTATGCAGGTTTTTCATCACGAGCTATTTGCATCTTTATAGACAGCAATCCTGTTGCTCTATCAAAGATGAAATACCGCATTAAAACCAAAATCAAAGAAGCAGAGTGCGAGAGCGCTGAAATACTAATAGCAGCTCTCAATTAAAGCTATCCCGTTGATAATCAATAAAATAGCACCGTTTCGCAAACGGCATATTTTTGTATTCGCAACTCATTGATTATCAGCAAGATGAAAATATCGGAATTTCATAATTTATAACACACTGATTATCAACACACTCCAAGTACCACTGCGAAAACTTTTCTTGCATAAAATTTGGTAGAAGCATGGCAATACTCTACCTTTGTAGTGAGCGAAGATGGGTACTACCATTAATGTTACTATTAGGGCATAGCCCAAATTAGTGTATATAAGAAACATGTAGTAATATCGTCTTTTTGCTTGACACAATACCGAATGGTATTAGATTATTTATGTACTGATTTCGTTCCATAATTTGCATCTGTTATTGGGTTGTTTGACAGAGCAAAGCGGTATAATGGTGATGAGAATCAGAGTGTGTCCAAACGCTACGCGAGGTCTTCGGGCTTCGCGTAGTAATTTTATGTACAAAGGGTTATGTGGGAGGAGGGGGCAGACTATGTAGGATCTGCGGCGTGGTGTCGGAAATGGGGTTGATACGGGAGGTGCGTAGGTTAGTATGAGTTCAGATGAGCTACTATGTGCAAGCGCCATATCGTAACTCATAGCAACCCATCAAAACTCATCATAACCCTTAGTTCTACACATCAACTACAACAAAAATACCCAAGGAGCGCACTAACTCCTTGGGCATATAGCAAGCTAAACCGCAATGCGGCAACATGCAGCAGACTGCTACTGGATATTTAACTCTGCCTTAACAGCTGGGGTAATATCAGTTAGCTGCGCAGGGTCGAAATAAGCAAGGCCTGCAGCTGCTGGCTGGTCACCTGTGGTGCTGAAGATAGCTATATAGCCACCTGCCACAGCAATCTTCTTAACAGCCTCGTTAGCCTTCTCATAGATAGGATTCATAATCTCCGCCTCCTTCTTCTGCATATCCTGCTGAGCTATCTGCTGAAAATCCTGGAAGCGCTGCTGAAGCTCTGTAAGCTCACGCTCCTTAAGCTGACGAACAGAATCAGAATAGGTGGTAACATTCTTCTCATAATCAGCATAGAGCTTGTTAAACTCAACTTGAATCTGCTCAAGTTGATCCTGAAGATCCTTACCATAAGCCTCAAGGTTTGTCTGTGCCTCCTTGAACTCGGTCATGTTTGTAACGATAGCCGCCAAATCTACGCGACCAAACTTCTGCGCATTAACTGCCGTAGCACTCACCATAAGAGCAACAGCAAGGGTCAGTTTCAAAAACTTCTTCATCACTTATTTAATATTTATAAATTATCTACTTCAAAGCATCAATAATACGCTGTGTGAAGTTAACCTTATCAGAGTAGTACAACACCGTAGGGTTGGCAGCAATATCAATAACAAGGTCGTAGCCATACTGCATAGAGAAGTTCTCGATAACATCGAAAACCCTCTTTTGAATAGGTTGAATAAGCTCCATGCGCCTCTTCATCAGCTCGCCATCAGTGCCGAACAACGACTCCTGATACTCCGTAGCCTTAGCCTCCATATCTAATATAGTTTGCTCTATCTGCTGACGCGAAGCCGCAGATAGTGAAGCACGACGACTCATATAGTTATTATAGGTATCCTCAACCTCCTTGAACTTTGCATCAACAGCGGTTTGATAACTCTTTGAGAGGTTCTCAATCTGCTCCAAAGCATTGTTATAATCAGCCAACGATTTAAACACTTTCTCGCTATCAACAACCATATAGTTCTGTGCAAGTGCAACACCCAAACTGAGCACCATCGCTGCTAAAGCTAAAATAAATCTTCTCATAACTATTTTTGTTTATTAGTTCTACTAATATAACTCCTAATATCTCAAATTTATTGCCAAACAACATTAGAACTGCTGTCCCAAGACAAAGTGGAACTGCGAACCACTACGCTCCGTCTTACCAAATGGGGCATCAAAACCGTAACCCCAATCAACACCAATAAGACCAACAACAGGCAAGAAGAGACGAACACCAACACCCGCAGAGCGTTTAATCTTGAATGGCGAGAACTCACTCCACGAGTTAAAACCACTACCTCCCTCCAAGAAACCATGTACATAGATCGAAGAGCTTGGCTTAAGAATTATCGGATAGCGTATCTCCATGGTGTACTTATTATAAGCCACTGAGTAGTAGTCCGATGGATCAAGAGCTCCATCATCATAACCACGCAACGATATAATATCCACACCATACATATTATAACCGGTCATACCGTCACCACCAATCTCGAAACGCTCGAATGGCGACACCTTATCCTTATTGTAGTTACCAAGGTAACCCATCTCAGCTCCAAGCATAACGATAAGCTTTTGATCTGCTGTGATTGGATAGTACCAACGACCCTTCAACAACCACTTGTGGAACTCTATCCAACGATACATCTCCTGCTTAGCATCGAGTGTATTTACCTTGCTCAATGCTGCATAGTCCTTGCCATCCCATAGTGAGAATGGAGGCGTTGCCTGCACCGAGAGCATGAACTCAGAACCTGAGCGCGCAAAGAATGGTGAGTCAACAGACGAACGCTGGAAAACGAGCTTCATCGAGAGAGTATTAGCCTTTCCATCGCTTAGGATAAAGGAGTTCCAACCTTGAAGGTCATAACGCTGATAACCCAATTCGCCATAGAATGTAAAGTATGGATCAGGCCACTGCATACGCTTACCCAAACCTGCAAATAGACCCATAGAGCGGTAGTACATCGTAGCCGTCTGCCATACATAGTAGGCGTTATTCTGCTCTGAGATATATCCCGACAATGAGAAGGAATTAGGACGGCGACCACCCAACCAAGGATCTGTAAAGCTCAACGACAAGGCTTTGTAGTATGTACCATTGGTCTGACCCGAGATAGAGAGTTTCTGGTTTTGTCCCGATGGATATGGTTGCCATGCCCCCTTCTTGAAGAAGTCCTTCATAGCGAGGTTGTTAAGCGTAACACCGATGCTACCTACAAAGGTACCTGCACCCCAACCACCAGCAATGTTGAACTGATCTGAAGCCTTCTCCTGCAAAGGCCAGTTGATATTTACAAGCTCATCCGACACAGGCATAATGTCTGGCATCATGGACTGCTCATCGAAGTGACCCATACCCATAAGTGTACGCATGGTCTGCATGATAAGCGATTGGTTGTAAAGTTCACCAGGACGAACATACAACTCTCGACGAATGGTCTCATCGTTAACACGCATATTACCCGAGATACTCACCTCGTTGATAGTAAATGGCTTACCCTCAAATATTCTAATCTCGATATCCAACGAATCAGGACCTACGATAATCTCTGCTGGTTCGATCTGCGAAGCGAGATAGCCATTATTCTGATACATCGAAGCGATAGACATCTCCTCTGGGTTCTGCTCCTTGCCAATACCTAAACGCTTGTGAATCGATTTCTTATCGTAAACATCGCCCTTATGCACGCCAAACAACGACTGAAGCTGTTCGGTGGTGTAGATAGAGTTACCCACCCAATTAACATTGCGGATGTAGTATCTATTACCCTCCGAGAGTTTAATATCTATACCAAGTGTCTCGCTGTCGATAAAATAGACTGAATCACTGAGGATTGTAGCATTTCTATAACCTTGCGAGTTATAAAAGTCGAGAAGTAGTTCTTTGTCGTTTGCATACTCCTCCTCAAGCAACTTCTTGTTCTGGAAGAAGTTAATACTCTTTTGGTGGGTCTTCTTAAATGTTCTTCTTAGACGCTTATCGTCGAACGACTCATTACCCTCGAAGTTAATAACACCAACACGCACCTTAGGACCTCGGTCAATATCAAAGGTAACATTCACACACTGCTCATAGAGTGTATCGTTTGTTATGCGTACATCAACATCACAAGTTCTAAAGCCCTTCTCTGCGTAGTGTTCCTTGATAAGTTTAATATTCTTATCTATAACATAATCAGAGAGTTCCGTATTACGACGAAGCTTCAAGATCTCCTCCTGCAAATCTTTAGCTTTTGACTTAGACACTCCCTCAATATTCCAGGTTAGGATACGAGCACGCTCCTTAAGAAATACCTCCAAATCCAAAGAATCGCCCTCTATAGTAGCACCAATCTGAATATTGGAGAAGTATCGCGGTGCCCAAAGTCGCGACATTGCATTTGAAATAAACTTACTTGGCAAGTATATTGAATCGCCTTCGACCAAGCCTGCTGAAGACTTCAAAATACTGTGATTTAGATACTTAACACCATGGAGATTGATACTACGAATGTAGTATAGGCGACCATCACCCTCAGTTAATATTGGGGCATTAAGGTCAAAATCAACCGTATCAGTTATCTCGTTGTTAGAAACATCGCCTACAGAATATCTCCTTGAGGTCTGTTGCGCACGAAGGTCAGCAACACCCAAGGTTAAAATCAATAGGGCTACAACAACTAACTTATTTCTCATCGTTCAATAATCTTCTATACTAAACCATATCTACGCTCTCTATGAGCAAACTCCTCGATAGCCTTATCAAACTCCTCCTCAGTAAAATCAGGCCACAATACCTCTGGGAAGTAGAACTCTGAGTAAGAGGCCTGCCAGAGCAGGAAGTTACTCAACCTACACTCGCCACTTGTGCGAATGATAAGGTCTGGGTCTGGAACATCCGCAGTCATAAGTTCGGCAGCAAAACACTCCTCGTTGATATCCTCAATGCCAATCTCTCCATCTGCCACTCGCTGCGCTACTCGTTGCGCTGCAAGCACCATTTCACGGCGCGAAGAGTAGTTAAACGCCAATACAAGGGTTAGCTTATCTGCCGAGGCAGTGATAGACTCGATATGCTCAATCATCCTTAATACCTCCTCCGAGAAGCGTGTGCGCTCACCCATAATCTTAATGCGAACACCCTGTTCGGCAAGCTCCTTACCCTCGTTAATCACCGTGCGACAGAAGAGCTCCATGATAGCATCTACCTCCGCCTGTGGGCGACCCCAGTTCTCCGTAGAGAAGGCATATAGTGTTAGCCACTTTACACCATTACGCACAGCCGCACGCGTCACATTACGCACCGACTCAACGCCCATAAGGTGACCCTCATAACGCTCCTTGCCTCGCTGCTTAGCCCAACGACCATTACCATCCATGATGATGGCGACATGCTTTGGTATTGCTCTATTCTCGCTCATATTATCCGACAAATGTACACAATAAAATTCACAATTCACAATCTACGAACGACAAAATTTCTCGTGCGTGCGCGATATTATAGATAACACGCTAATATACAGAATGTTATCAATATGTAAATTTCGATGATTTTTGAACTATTTTAGCGGTGGTCAACACCCCACATCATCTTTTTCCTCAACGTATCGTAGAAGGTATTATTGTGCGGCGTAGCCAAAATAAGTTGCTCCGTAGCAAGATGGATGGCTATCTTCGCGCCATCGCCAAGCCTATATGTGCGATTATCCGCCGATAGAAATGCTTCACAACCTCGCGATATCAGACTTAGCTGGATATCAACACTATCAGGCACAACAACAGGACGCATAGTAAGATTATGCGGCGCAAGTGGAGAAAGGATAAAACATTGACACATTGGGTCAACAATAGGTCCACCCACACTCAACGAGTAGGCGGTTGAACCTGTGGGTGTCGAAACCACTAAACCGTCACCATGATATGTAGATATCTTCTTTCCACCGACATGCGTATCTATGGATATCATAGTGGCACCGTGGCGATGTATCGTAGCCTCATTCAGAGCCAAACAATATCCATCATCAATCATCTCAGACTCAATACGAAGCATACTTCGTTTTTGATAGACAATCTGATTTCGAGAAATACGCTCGAAGAGCTCCTCAATGCCGTCACCACTATCTACAGTGAGGTAGCCAAGTCGCCCACAGTTAATACCAACAACAGGTGTATCAAAATTGGGAAGACGCTGAACACCCTCAAGTAGCGTACCGTCACCACCATATGTAATCATCACATCATCACCCTTAGCATTTGCCCTTCCAGAAAACCTCCTTGATGGCTCGATGGTAATACCTAAAAGCACCTCTACAACCTCTGCAAACTCCTCATTTATTGTATATTCCATACCAAGACGAGCTATTGCAGCAAACATCTCTCTGAGCTGCTCGGCATGATGGTTGACCTGTGTACGCGAAAAAAGTATTATGTTCATAGCAACGGATTGAAAAAAAATCGTAACTTTGCTATCACAAATATAGTGAAAATAATTGTAGTAGCCGCATCATGCGCGGCAAAAGATAAAAAATATGACAAAACTAAGCGTAAACATCAATAAGATTGCCGTTGTGCGTAACTCGCGCGGCGGAAACATGCCTAACCTCTTGGAGGCAGCATTGAACATCGAGCGTTTCGGTGCTGATGGCATCACCGTACATCCACGCCCTGATGCTCGCCACATTCGCTATTCGGATGTTAGAGAGCTTAAAGCTAATATCGCAACCGAGCTAAATGTCGAAGGTAACCCTATCGAGAGTTTCTGTGAGCTTGTCGAAGAGGTGCGCCCTGCACAGGTGACCCTCGTGCCAGATGCCGAGGACGCTATCACCTCATCGGCAGGTTGGGACACTATTAAATACCGCGACTTCTTGCGCGGCATGGCAGAGCGTTTCCACAAGGCGGGTATTCGCGTATCTATCTTTGTTGACCCTGTGGTTGAGATGGTTGCAGCAGCCAAGGAGTGTGGCGCAGACCGCGTAGAGCTATATACCGAGGCCTACGCCGCAGGCTATGCTGAGGATAGAGAGCGTGCCATTGCTCCATACATCGCAGCAGCCGAGGAGGCTCGCCGCCAGGGTCTTGGTCTTAATGCAGGTCACGACCTAAACACCGAGAATTTGCAATACTTCATCGAGCGCATCCCATGGGTTGATGAGGTATCTATCGGTCACGCCCTTATCAGCGATGCGCTATACTGGGGTTTGGAGAACACCGTGGCTATTTACCAGCGTTGCATCAGTCGCGCGCAGAATAAGGAGGAGTAGATGCCATTAAAACATCCGATATTTAAACACATAACAGAGGTTATCGACAAAATGGGCTTAGAGGCCTATGTTGTGGGTGGTTATGTGCGTGACTACTACCTTCGCCGACCATCATCGGATATAGATGTCGTGGTCGTAGGCAGTGGTATTGCAGTAGCCGAAGAGTTAGGCAAAGTGCTTGGTACTAAGGTCGTTGTATATAAGACCTACGGCACAGCAATGCTCCGCTGGAGAGGTATTGAGGTGGAGTTTGTAGGTGCGCGCAAAGAGAGCTACACACCCGAGTCGCGCAACCCTCATGTAGAACCTGGAACATTGGAGGATGACCAGCGCCGCAGGGACTTTACCATCAACGCTATGGCATGGTCACTAAATGGCAAGAGCTTCGGCGAGTTAGTTGACCCCTTTGGAGGTATGGAGGATATGGAGGATTGCATCATCCGCACCCCCTGCGAGCCAGATACCACATTCTCGGATGACCCACTGCGTATGATGCGCGCTGTGAGATTTGCCTCACAGCTCGGCTTCGATATAGACGATGAGACCTTCGAGGGAATATGCCGTCAGGCAGAGCGCATAAAGATAATATCTAAGGAGCGTATCATCGTGGAGCTCAACAAGATACTTACATCTCCTGTACCTTCTATTGGTCTAACTTTGATGCACTCATCAGGGTTATTGAAGTTTGTACTCCCTGAGTTGGAGCGTATGTCGGGCATAGAGCGCCGAGGTAAGCATGCACATAAGGACAACTTCGAGCATACGATGAAAGTTCTTGATAATCTTGCCAAGCGTTCGGATAACCTATGGCTACGCTGGGCAGCACTGCTCCACGACATTGGCAAGCCAACGACCAAGAACTTCGAACCACAACATGGCTGGACTTTCCACCAGCATGAGGTTGTAGGTTCAAAGATGATACCTCAAATCTTCCGCCGCATGAAGTTGCCGATGAATGAGCCTATGCGCTATGTACAGAAGATGGTCTTCCTACATATGCGCCCTATAGTGCTTTCGGAAGAGTTGGTTACCGACTCTGCTGTGCGCCGTCTGCTCTTTGAGGCGGGTGACGATATCGAGGAGCTTATGACCCTCTGTGAGGCGGATATTACCTCAGGCATTGATGCTAAGGTGCAGCGCTATCTTCGTAATTTTGAGCTTGTTCGTAGCAAGATGAAGGATCTCGAGGAGAGAGATCGCGTGCGTAACTTCCAGCCACCTATCACGGGTGATATAATAATGAAGACCTACAATATTCCACCATGCTCCGTTATTGGCGAGATAAAAGAGGTCATCAAAAATGCTATCCTGGATGGCGTTATCCCGAATGAATATGACGCTGCCTTCCGCCTAATGGAGGAGGAGGCAAAGAAGCGAGGACTTGTGTAACGCAAGCCTCGCTTTTATAATTAGTAATTAGTAAAGAGTAATTAGTAATTGTTAAAAGGCGGTGCCTTTTTACAAACTGAAAAGTGAAAAGTGAAAACTGAAAAGTGTGGTGCGCTTCGCGCGAGATTTATAAAGGGGCAGAAGGGGCAGAAGGGGATTTTCTAATTACTAATTTCCCCTTTGGCCTCTTAGGCCCCTTTAGGCCCTTTCAACGTAGTTGTCGCTTGGAACAAGCGAAACAGACACAAACATTACGGGCAGCACTCCCTAATTTCTTGTCAGAAGGGGTCAGATTTGGCTCTGGCACGAAAAATGGCGGATGGGACATACTAAGCGTATTTCCCATTCGCCATTTTGACTGAAGAGTCGAAGATGGCCCCTTATCACAAGAAATTAGTGTACAAAATGCTCCAACGACTTCATAATATTACGCGAGTGAAGAACCATAGTCTTAGTCTCGGTAAGAATATTGAAGAATAGCATATTAGCAGATGATGAACCACCGGTATCACGAAGACGGCGGAGCTGGTTCTGCATAACTTCGTCAATAAGGTCGAACATCTCATCACGCATAGTAAGCACCTTATCCATATTCTCAAACGAGCGTGTGCGGAGCATATTGTTAATCTCACCAAAGATATCCTCCACACGGTCGTTGATACGCTTAAGGTCAAATACCTGCTCTTTTGAAAGACCTGTGTGGTTGTTATCTACATGCTTGTAGCAAGGGCGTGTGATATGTAGAAGTGCCTTGCTGGTCTCAGAGATGTAGTCCACAACCTGCACATAGTAGTGACCTGTGTTGACATCACTATCCTCGAGATTGCGTAGAAGCGGTAAGAGTTCATACTTCTGTTGGCGTGTAAAGTGGTAGAAATCTTCCGCCTCGCGCACCATATCCTTAAGCACCTTACGGTTCTCCTTGAACACAGCAACAATAGTTCGGTCGTAGATCATTGTCACCTTCTCCATAGATGAACATACATGCTCGGTGTAGGTGATAAGCGCCTCTTCAGGGCTCTGTTTAAGAGCATCACCAATCTTTGCCACGGCAGACTCCTCAATCTTATTCTCCTCCTTGCTCTTGGCAAAGTTGTTCTTAATGATAAGAAAGACACATAGTAGAGTAACGCCAATAATCGCAAATGTTCCACCATAGGCGAGTGCGAGGGTTACGGCAAGTGCGATAGCGAAACCACCCAAGGCAGTGATAAACCAACCCATGATAACGGTTGTCACACCTGTGATACGATATACCGCACTCTCACGACCCCATGCACGGTCAGCGAGTGATGTACCCATAGACACCATGAATACTACATAAGTAGTAGATAGTGGCAACTTAAGCTGTGTACCTATAGAGATAAGGATTGCAGCAGCCGTAAGGTTCACGGTAGCGCGTATAAGGTCGTAGTTAACATTGCCACGCTCCTCCTCAGGGAGTGACTCGAAGCGCTGGTTAATCCAACGATGCAGAGGCTCAGGAGTGATAGAGGTGAGGAAGGCATTAAAGCGAAGCACACCACGCACGATACCTCGTGCTGCTATTGTAGCATCGCTATTTGTTGGTGCCTCTTCGCTCTGTGACGAGAGCTTACGCTCAGTCTCGATAACGCGCAACGCCTTCTTCGAGGTGAAGAGCGTGATTACCATCACCAAGCCTGCAGCACACATAATCCAGAAGTTTGCCTGCGTAGGGTTAGACAAGGCCTCCATGCTTGTAGGCAACGAGTCTGAGGCGTGGGCAATGACATAAGAGTCGTAGCCAGCGTATGGCACACCGATAAAGTTCACAAGGTCGTTACCTGCAAATGCCAAGGCCAAAGAGAATGTACCTGCAAGGATAGATACACGCAAGATATTCACTTTGCAACGCTGCAATACCCACAACAATACTGAGCTACCAAGCCACAAAAGTAGTAGCGCAACACCTGTATTATCGTTTACATAATCCTTGACAATATCTGGGATAAGAGTTGTGCTCTTAAGACCCTTGAACACCGTAAAGTAGATGATACCTGCAAGGGTGATACCGCACCAAAAAGCGCCATAGCGGCTGAAAATCTTATGGTAGCGGAACGAGAAGAGAAGACGCGAGATATACATCAAGAGGTGACCTGTGAAGAATGCCAAGACCACCGAGAGCAAGATACCCGACACGATAGCCAAAGCGTTACCAGAGTTGATATAGTCGCCAAGTGATGCTGCAGTGTTACCACCCCATATATTATATAGTGCGAGCGCCATTGCCGAGCCAAGCAAGCCAAAGACCAACGACACTGTGGTTGAGGTGGGCAGACCTAGCGAGTTATATATATCGAGAAGAATGATGTTCGAGAGCATCATACCAAGGAACAAAATCATAATCTCCTGATAGGTAAACATCGCAGGATAGAAGACGCCACTACGCGCAACATCCATCATACCGCTCGAGGTCATAACACCGACCATAACGCCGATACTTGCAATGGTAAGGATAACATTTTTTTTTGCTGCCTTAGAACCAAAGGCTGAATTGAGGAAGTTTACCGCATCGTTGGAAACGCCCACAATAATACCCATAACCGCAAGAAGCGCGAGGGTAATGACTATAAATAAATCCATAAAACAAGTTATTATTCCGCACAAAGATATTATAAAATTGTTACAAAACTATTACAAATAGTGAAAACAGTTCAAATTATATAGCACAAAATATAAAAAAAGGATAGCCACAGATATTTTGTAGTGATAGATTTGTGCGATTAACAAATTATCACTATATTTGTAAATCAAGGCTAGATGGCGTTATGTATAAGTATAGGGTAATGGTTGTTGACGACGAGGAGTCGTTGTGTGAAATTCTCAAGTTCAACCTTGAGAAGGAGGGGTATGAAGTATTAACCGCAAATAGTGCCGAGGAGGTGCTTACCATGGATTTGCGAGGCTTAGACCTTATGATACTCGACATTATGATGGGTGAGCTTAGTGGCTTCGGACTCGCTACAATATTGCGTAAGCGACCCGACACTGAGCGACTACCGATAATCTTCTGCTCGGCACTGGATAGCGAGAGCGACAAAATTAAGGGACTTGATATAGGCGCTGATGACTACATTGCAAAACCATTCTCCGTGGCGGAGGTATTGGCGCGTGTACGCAGTCTCTTGCGTCGCACATCACCACGACCTACGGAGGAGCGAAGCGAGGTGGAGGATGTAAGCAAAATATGCTTCGACAGACTTGAGGTCAACACTCTGAGCAAGCGTTGTTATATCAACGGCGAGGAGATTGCCTTGACACGCAAGGAGTTCGATATATTAGTGTTGCTACTACAGAATAGAAATACGATACTCTCGCGCGAGCAGATTATGAAGCGTGTATGGAGCAATGAGGTGGTGGTACTTGACCGCACCATAGATGTAAACATCACCCGCATGCGTAAGAAGCTCGGAGAGTATGGAAATAACATTATAACAAGAACAGGATATGGCTATGGATTTGAAGAGTAAGAAGTTTTTCAGCTACCGCGGTGGCATGTACTTGCTACTTGCACTGCTTATCATATCGCTTATTAGCGGTGTGATTATCTATCGTCACTCGTTGATTAACCACCTTAAGGGTGATGGTTCGGTCCACATGGACGATGATATATTCTTTATTATCATCGGCATAGCTATTGCCACAGGTATCATAGCGCTATTCCTTGCTATACGCATCAACCGAAATATAAAAAACTTGGAGCATGTAGCCAACGCCATGGAGAATGGCGCAGACAAGGAGTCTATGCCACAGTTTACAAACGATGAATTAGGAGATATAGCACGCCATATAATCGACCTCTACAGCCGTCTGCGCGAGGCATCTAAGAGCATACAACGCGAACACGACAAGGCTATGCACGAGGAGCAGGAGAAGCTACGCATCAAGCGTCAGCTCACCAACAACATCAACCACGAACTTAAGACCCCCGTGGCAGCTATTCAGGGCTACCTCGAGACAATAACCACATCCAAGGATATGACCGATGAGGAGCGTAACACCTTTATCGCTAAGAGCTACGCCCACTGTCAGCGCCTCACACAGCTACTTACAGATGTCTCGACAATCACACGCCTTGAGGATGGTAGCGCACGCATCGAGCGAGAGAGTATAGACCTACATTCCATAATTAGTGAGATAGCATCGGAAGTGGCACTGATGAGTGATGATAAGCGTATGCGCATGAACATAGAGTTACCATCACCTATGCTTGTGAATGGCAACTCAACGCTTATAACATCTATATTTAAGAACTTGACAGACAACGCCATAGCCTACTCAGGAGGTAGAGACATCTACATCAAGTACTTAGGTGAAAAGGACGGCATGTACACCATATCGTTTGCCGACAATGGCATTGGTATTGATGATGAGCATCTCGCGCATATATTTGAGCGTTTCTACCGCATTGACGCGGGTCGCTCACGCAAGTTGGGCGGCACAGGCTTAGGTCTCTCTATTGTTAAAAATGCCGTACTCTTTCATGGTGGCGCAATAGATGTAAAGAACCGCAAGATTGGCGGCTTGGAGTTTACGATGACTTTGCCAAAGAGTCATTAAGGGGTGTAAAGGTAATTAAAGATTTTTAATTGCGATTTTGGGACGAGAGGGACAAGAGAGACGATAGGGACGGGAGCGAGGTCGGGTATCAGCGTTGTCGCTGCCGAGCGCTTTGCACTTTGCAGTTTTTACTTTATAAACACGCGTCGCAGACACCACACTTTTCAGTTTTCAGTTTTCACTTCAATTTCTTGTCAGAAGGGGTTAGATTTGGCTCTGACACGAAAAATGGCGGATGGGACATACTAAGCGTATTTCCCATTCGCCATTTTGACTGAAGAGTCGAAGATGACCCCTTATCACAAGAAATTAAGCCCAGAGGTTGCGTGGATATATACCTCTCTCAATCAACTCCTCGATCTTTGCCATTAGCTGAGGCTTATCCTCTTTATATGTCACGCCAAACCAGTTAGATGAGGTGCGAAGAACACGCATGGTTGCAGTGCCGTCGCTAATAACTTTATTAACCATCTTAGGGATGTAGAACTCAGACTTGAGGTTGTCGATATTCTCTGCGAGGAACTCCTTGAAGTAGGCCTCAGAGTGAGCGAAGTAGTCAGGTGTGAAGCCAAAGAGGTTCATAGATACAGGTGTATTCTCCTCGAGAGGCTCATCGGCATCATCGTCATGGAAAAGGATTGTGCCATTGACACGCTCAATCTGTGTGCGCTCAACCATGCTGGTTAGGTTACCCTCGACATCCACAGTGCAGACACCTCGCGACACTGTACCATTCTCCGAGAGGGTTTTTGATACCTCGTAACCCACCATGCAATACTTACCTGTAGAGTTCTCAAGCTCAGAGAGATATGCACTGATTGCAGCGTATGCCTCACGACCATAGAAGTCATCGGCATTGATAACAGCAAAAGGCTCGTGGATAGCATTTGAAGCCATCATAACAGCATGGTTAGTACCCCAAGGCTTCACGCGCTCAGCAGGGAGAGTGAAACCCTCAGGAAGGTAATCCAACTCCTGAAATACATACTCCACCTCTATCTTACCGCCAAAGCGTTCTGCATTGAATACCTCTTTGAAATCAGCTTCGAAGGAGTGACGGATAACGAATACCACCTTACCGAAGCCCGCACGGATAGCATCAAAGACCGAATAATCAATGATAGCCTCGCCATTAGGTCCTACGCCATCCATCTGCTTAAGTGAGCCATAGCGCGAGCCCATGCCCGCAGCCAAAACTAAAAGTGTAGGTTTTACCATAGTTATGGGATGTTATATGAATAAGTTTGCAATTTTCGTAGCACAAAGGTAGAAAAGTTAAATCAAAATACAAAATATCCAACCATTTTCGTTATCTTTGCGCGTTATATACATAAATATTGAAGAAGAAGATGAGAGATATATGGCATACACTCGTAAATAAGCGTCAGCTGCTCATGCGTGAGCGAGGAGAGGATAAGATATATTGGAAGGTCAACATATCACCCTTAGCGTTATGGGGTGGCATCATTGGGCTATTAGCTATGATATTCTTCACTCTGCTACTGCTCATGGCTCACACCTCGATACTCGATATCTTCCCGAAGTATCGCACAGCATCTGAGCGACTAAACGAACAGCTTACCGAGAGCATTATGCGCCTCGACCTTATGGAGCGTAACATGAATGACATCTTGGCGTATAACGAGGCTGTGGCAACGATAATGGGTGGTAGTACACCAACGCTACACTCTACCGTACTTACCGACACCATACGCTACGATAAGTCGCGCATCTTACCTACGCGTGCAGACTCGCTGCTTCGCGATGCGTTGGAGAGCATAACAAGTGAATATTCGCTATCGAACACCAAACCTCTACAATCGGAGTCGGCGATGTTCAGTACACCTATAAAGGGCTCAATAACACGCAACTTCGATGCCCCAGAGTCGAGTTTCGACATAGCGATACTCAGCATCGACGGCAGTGACTCGGTTATGACCGTGGAGAACGGCACTGTACTGGCTGTGGAGGAGCAGGTGGATGGTACGCTGAGTGTCATGATACAGCACGCTGAGGGTTATATCTCCGTATATAAGAACTTAGGCGAAACACTTGTGCGTAAGGGTCAGACCTTGCAGAGTGGTGCTGTTATAGGTCGTATAGCCACCGCCGAGGGGGATGGTATCGAAGCACGCGGAACACTTACATTTGAGCTTTGGCGCAACGGCACAGCCATAGACCCAGAACTATACATACTTTTCTAAGATATGAGCATCGAGAAGTTAACAATATTGGGCTCTACAGGCTCCATTGGCACACAAACACTTGATATAGTACGCCGTAACCCTGAGCGTTTTCATATAACCTCACTTGTGGCACATAGCCGCTGGCAGGAGCTTGCCCAGCAGGCACGCGAGTTTGAGGTGGAGAGTGTGGACATAGGCGATAAGAGCCACTACAAATCACTTAAGGAGGCTCTCAACGGCACCAACATCGAGGTATTGGCGGGCAGCGAGGCTATCGAGGAGGTGGCACGCA
>JAZRRF010000084.1:0-12158 GCA_045650465.1 Alistipes sp. | reverse complement strand
ATCCCGAACAGAAATCTGGCAGTTGATGTAATGGTGATAAATTGCGTATGCTTATGCTATGCCCATGGCATAGCGTGGCATTGCGTATATCACCATAGGCCCATGCCAGAGCCTCTGTTCGGATGCGTGATGACCACGCTTTTTTTTACGGACGGAGGTAACGATATGGCAAAGATTCAGATCATAACAGCGATGACAATGGACGGCTTTCTTCCGAAAGCTGATGAGAATTTAATGCAGTGGGTAATGAATGATACCAAAGGCTTTCCATATTGGCACGAGCAGAGCGTATATCGCCTGATGCCTCACTATCCGCTACTGGACCTGCTTGCCGAGAAACACTCCGACAACAACCAATCCGATACATACATCGCTGAAATATCCGACAAGGATAGCATAGAGCTTCTGCGAGGACTATCCCGTTACAATCTCATTGACGAGATGGTTGTCTATATCCTGCCAATCATTGCAGGTAAGGGAACTCCCGTATTCGATGACCT
Source organism: Alistipes sp. (assembly GCA_045650465.1). Lineage (GTDB taxonomy): Bacteria > Bacteroidota > Bacteroidia > Bacteroidales > Rikenellaceae > Alistipes. The sequence goes on along the minus strand of JAZRRF010000084.1, from coordinate 11,658 downwards.
CAGTCCAAGTCGTTGGAGCGTACATAAAACTGCCTCATTCTCCAACGGGATAACACGCATCATCTATCGCAACTCTTGCATTTTGCAATAGCAGGTTGCGAAAAAGTGTTGCATTTTGCAATACTCTGAAAATCCTCAAATTTTACGCTGAAAATTTTTATTTCACTGATACACAATGATGTATCGGCGTCTTTTTGTGTCATTCCATGTCATTGGCACGCAGGATGCCATTTAATAAGTATAACCTGTTGCGCAACACGGTGTAGTAACCCGATTATTTACACTTAAACAGATTATACAATGTTACAAATAAATAGTGAAACCGCCCACAAGATGTTCATCCAACTGATGGAACGCTTCGATAAGATTGAGAAGATGCTGGAGCGACAGAACAAGATGAAGGAGTGTCTCGATGGCGACACATTGCTGGATAACTACGACCTGAGCAAACTGCTTGGCGTGACTCACCGTACCCTTGCACGCTACCGCCAGAAGAAACTTATCCGCTACTATATGATTGACGGACGCACATACTACAAGGCTTCCGAGGTCAAGGACTTCTTCGAGCAAAAGGGCTTGCCACTTCCGGCAAGTATGAGAAACTAATCAATGTATAACTTAAAAAATGACTAAAAATGGAAATGGTACTTATTGAAAAGAGGGCCTTTGACGAGATTTGTAATCATCTGTTGGCACTCGAAGAGAAAGTAAACAAGTTTTGTTCTCCTCATGAGGACTTGGGCTTGAAGAAATGGTTGGATAATCAGCAGGTATGCGACATTATGCGTATCTCCAAGCGTACCCTTCAGGTGTATCGCGACAAGGGATTAATCCCTTTCAGCCGAATCAAACACAAGATTTTCTACAAGCCTGAAGATGTAGAGAAACTGATGCAATCAAATTATTATCCACTAAAACCCCAATTGTAATTATGTATTTCCTTGATAAGAAAGATCCGCAGATAGCGGAAATCCTTCAACGATTAAAGAAGATGAATGAACTGCTCGACAAGAACGGTTCAAGACCACAACCGATGTTTAAGAGCGATTACTTTATGACAGACGAAGAGCTTGCAAAAGTATTGAAAGTGAGCCGAAGGACATTGCAGGAGTATCGCTCGGCGAGAATGATTCCTTACTATATCGTACAGGGTAAGGCTCTGTATAAAGAGTCTGAAATCAGAAAAATTCTTGAAGACTCCCACAAACGGTGTGTCGAAGAACAACGATGGGTATAACCCAATCTGCCTAAACGGAGAAACGACCTCGCAAAATCGGGGTCGTTTCTCACATTTATACGGAGGCTGCCTTTCTTCTACGCTTGGGTAGGTTGTTCAGATCCTCCTCATAGATATTAATCTTCTGTCCTGCCGTTACCTCCTTAAGTCGTTTCATATCCTCATCAACCTTTTTATCCGTTACCTGTGCGTAGATTTGAGTGGTCGTGATGTTCGTATGTCCCATCATTTTGCTTACCGTTTCAAGTGGTACTCCAAGCGAGAGAGTCATATGAGTGCCGAAATTATGACGGGCTTTGTGGAAGGTAAGGTAGAAACCATACTCTTCACCTAATTCCCTTGTCAATCTGATTAGGTACTCACGGGCATATAGGTTGAAAACCTTATCTCCCTGTCGCTCGTGCTTGTACTTTTCAATGATACGCAATGGGACATCAAGTAGTTTTATAACTGATGGAGTGTCGGTCTTCTGTCGCTTGATGTGTATCCACCAGCTACCATCCTCGGCTTGTGTAATGTCATTTACGGACAATCGCTTCAAGTCTGCATAGGCTAAGCCTGTAAAGGTTGAGAAGATGAACCAGTCGCGTACCCGTTGCAGGTTAGGCTTGTCAATCTGCGTTGACATCAATGTTTTAAGGTCTTCCAACTTCAGATGACGACTCTTTCGCTTAGGCAGTTCAGGATGTAGTCGGCAATATGGATCACGCCTTAGTGTACCTTGGCTGACGGCTCGCATTGTCATTTTCTTCAGTCTATACAGATGCTCATGAACGGTCTTGGGCTTCATTTTACAGTCCGTCTGCAAGAAAATCTCAAAGTCGTCGTAGAACACTTTGTCAAGGCTTCGCAATGTTATATCTTCAACACCTTTCTTTTCTTGAACGAAGGCTGCAAGATGCTTATAGGAACGCTGATAGCTGTCGTAAGTCTCTTTGATTCTATCCACTCCAATGCGTTTCTTAAACTCCTCATTGTGTTCACGGAAGAGGGCGAGCAATGTTACAGGCTTTTGCCCGATACCTTTAACGGCATTCTTTACAAGCTCAGCGGTAACAAACCCCAAACTCTTCTTGATATGGTTATAGTGATTGGTAATCTCTCTGGTGAGTTCGTCAATGGCTCGATTTACTGTTACGGCATTCTCGCTACGACCATCGGCACGACCCGTTTCTGGATTCCAAATATCAGGGTTTACGGAAGCCTTAGTGCCGATTTGTTCCCATTCGGCATCTATACTCACCTTGCACAAGAGTTGGCATGTGCCATCCTTGCGTATTTTCGTGCGGTTAATGTAAAACAATATAGCAAAGGTACTTCTGCGCTTTGTATCTTGGTTATCTCTATTATTTCTCATAAGCTGTCATTTTATGGTTATTAAATGGCTACTGAAAAGCGTTCACTGATTTTACTGTCAAGCACTTTTGTGTCGGCATCAATCTTATCGTCAGTGACTTTTGCATAAATCTGGGTAGTGGTAATCTCGGCATGTCCCAACATTTTACTAACCGTTTCCAATGGCACGCCGTGCGATAGGGTAATCTCCGTAGCGTAAGTGTGCCTACCTGCATGAAAGACGATTCTATGCTCTATACCGCACATCTTGGCAATCACCTTCAACTGACGGTTCATTTCCGAATTGCTATACATCGGCAGAAGTTTACCGTCAGGATCCACATCGCGATACTTATCTATGATGTAGATAGGAATATCCAGCAGAGGTACCTCATAATCTATCTTGGTCTTCTTACGAGAGGTCTTTATCCATAGCGTGCCATCTTCGTCTGTTGCTAAATCCTCTTTAGTTAGCATACACATATCACCGTAAGGGATACCAGTATAACAGGAGAATAAGAAGAGGTCTCGTATATGATAAAGTTTGGCATTATGAAGTGGAGTGGTCATCATTAGTTGCAGTTCCTCTGTCGTGAGATACTTCTGTTCTCTTTTGGGACGCTCGGCCTCATAGCCCCAGAATGGATTGGTAGTAAGAATGCCATCGGCAATAGCTTCACCGATAATAGTCTTAAAGTTCGTTGTCAATTGCTTGATGGTACCCAATGCCAAATGGCACTCGGTACGCAAGTGAAGGTCGTACTTGTCAATAAACGAGCGATCCAATGCCGTAAAGGGAATGTCTGTCAGTTTGTATTTCTCATTGAGGAATTTCTCTACATGCATATAGGCATACTTGTAAGCACGGAGAGAACCTGCGACACGATTCACGCCTACACGCTTCTCGAAATTCTTGATGAAGGTGCGGAAATAACTCATCAAGGTCTGCTGCCCCGAAGCCATACCCAAAAGCAGGCACTTGACATCTTCGGCAGTTACTCCTTCTCGTATTGCCGATTGTTCTTGATAGATATGTAGAGCCGAGGCTCTGATCTCGTCTAACTGACGATTGATTTCGCGTGCTGCGACACTCTTACCCGTAGCACGACCTGAGTGCCACATCGTATGTGGTACCGACATTTTCACACTGAATGCCGCCTCGGAGTACTTGCCGACATTCAACCTTGCCATTACAGGGCAGTTCCCTTTGGCATCTGCTTCGCTCTTTTTGAGGTAGAACGACACCTTTACATCTGCCTGATTCATAACTCATTTCTTTGGTTGCAAAAATAAATTTTACAGAGTTAATGAACGGCATGTAGAACATAGCGGAACAAGGCAACAAGTACTTGACAATTAATCTCATTCCCATATTTTTCTTCCAACGAGAAAAAATGATTACCTTTGTCAGTGCAATGATAGAAAAACAAGCGTTCTTTGTGGCTGTTGTAGAGTATGTGCAAGAGATTAAAGATGCAGTTTCCACCAACTTTCCCTTTAATAAAAAGGCAACGGATAGGTAGCAATTCTTTCTCTAATACCCACCATACGGCTCCTTCCTCCAAATTTAACAATATGGTGAGATAACACAAAAATGGTATATGTACCAACCACTTATCAAATTTCACCCTCATCCTGCCATTTTTACGCAAGTTCTTTATTATCTTTGCATATTAGCATTGTTTGATCATGAAAATCTCGATTCTCCAGCAAAATATCGCGTGGGCACAACCCGCCGAGAATCTCCAGCGGGCCAACAAGGCTATTGATGAGGCTCCGCTATCGGATCTCTACATTCTGCCCGAGATGTTCTCGACAGGGTTCTGCACCAACCCCGAAGGCATAGCCGAGAAGGATTGCTTATCGCTCGGATGGATGCAGCAAAAGGCTCGGCAGATGGGTGCAGCCATAGCTGGTAGCGTTGCTACCGAAGATGGAGGCAAGTTCTACAACCGATTTTACTTCGTTTCGCCAGATGGGAATTACACCCACTACGACAAACGCCACCTTTTTACCTACGGAGGCGAACATCTGCACTATCAGGCAGGCGCAGAGCGCGTGGTGGTAGAGTATATGGGTGTAAGAATACTTTTGGCTGTTTGTTATGATCTGCGTTTTCCCATTTGGTCACGCAATCGTAAGGATTACGACATGGCTATATATGTTGCCTGCTGGCCTACACCTCGCATCGGGGCATGGCAGACCCTACTCCACGCCAGAGCCATCGAGAATCAATGCTATGTAGCAGGTGTGAATCGTGTGGGAAGCGACCCTTATTGTCAATACTCAGGTCATAGCGCGATTATCGACCCTTATGGCAAGAGTTTGGTCGAGTGTAGCCCAGATCAGGAGTGTTGCCTTACTGCAGAGATCGACATGAAGGCTTTGGAGGCATTTCGCCAAAAATTCCCTGTGCTTGACGATGCCGATAATTTTGCTTTAACGCCAGTCGAAAACGAATAATAATCCATATAAAATTACCTTATGAAACACTATATTTTTATTTTACTTGCCATTTGTCTGGCATTTACGTCCAACGCCAACGCACAAGCAGGCGTAAACAAACCAAAGATACGCAGCTACTCTTCGGAGCAATTCTCCAAGCAGATTCGCAATCCGAAAATCATCGTTGTCGATGTACGCACTGCCAAGGAGTATAACGAAGGACACATCGCAGAAGCTGACCTCAACATTGACGTGCTGAAATCAAATTTCGCCTACCACGCCCATCGCGAGCTACCCCGCAACCGCACCATCGCTCTCTATTGCAAGGGAGGCGTACGTAGCAAACGCGCCGCCAAGATTCTTATGGAGTACGGATACAAGGTATTCGATTTGGACAAAGGGTATGACGATTGGGTTAAGGCTGGCATGCCAACCGAAAAAACCACGAAATAGGAGATGATCCATACAGCAAAGTATCACTCTGCGTTAGGCGCAATTACCATCGCAGCCAAAGATGGTCGGCTGAGAGGGTTATGGTTTGACGGGCAGAAACATTTTGGCTCAACGCTCAACGAGCCATACCAAAATTCCGAAGATGACCCCATAATCGCACTCACAAAGCAGTGGTTAGAAGAGTATTTTTCGGGTATAATCCCCGACTTCACACCTCCGTTGGAATTATGTGGCAGTGAGTTTCAGCTCCGCGTATGGCATCAACTTCTCACCATACCCTATGGCGAGACTCGGAGCTATGGGCAAATTGCACGGCGCATCAGCCCCACCATGTCGGCACAAGCTGTGGGTAATGCCATAGGTCGCAATCCGATAAGTATCATTATCCCCTGCCATAGAATCATCTCTTCCGAAGGAGCAATGACAGGCTATGCGGGAGGTTTGGAGCGAAAAATAGAACTACTCAAGATTGAACAACAAAGAAAAAAGAGATAAATATCTCTTCTAACGACAAGTTATTCGGATTTCTTCATATATTTGTACTCTGGAAAGAAAGAGTATTAAATAAAACTATACATAACATGAAAACTGATATCGAAATCGCTCATGAAACTGAGCTTGAGCGCATCGACAATGTCGCAGCCAAGATAGGTATTGCTGCCGATGATTTGGAGCATTATGGCAAATACATCGCCAAGCTCCCACTCAACCTGATCACCGAGCCAAAGGGCAAACTCATTCTCGTTACTGCCATTACCGCCACAAAGGCTGGTATCGGTAAGACTACTGTTTCGATTGGACTTGCTTTGGGACTCAACAAGATCGGCAAACGTGCTGTAGTAGCTTTGCGAGAGCCTTCATTGGGACCATGCTTCGGCATGAAGGGTGGTGCTGCAGGAGGTGGCTATGCACAGGTATTGCCTATGGAGAAGATCAACCTCCACTTTACGGGCGATTTCCACGCCATCACATCGGCTCACAACATGATCTCGGCTCTTTTGGACAACTACCTCTACCAGCACGAAAAGGAGGGATTCGGTCTGAAGGAGATCCTCTGGCGCAGAGTCCTTGATGTAAATGATCGCTCATTGCGTTCCATTGTCACAGGCTTAGGTCCTGCCACAAACGGTATCACTCAGCAGGCTGGTTTCGACATCACACCTGCTTCGGAGTTGATGGCGATTTTGTGTTTGGCATCGGATGAAGCAGACCTTAGACGCCGTATCGAGAATATACTTTTGGGTTACACTTACGAAGGCAAACCATTCACAGTCAAAGATATGGGCGTAGCTGGCGCAATCATGGTACTTTTGAAGGATGCCATCCAGCCAAACTTGGTACAGACTACCGAGAACACCCCTGCCATTATTCATGGAGGTCCTTTTGCCAACATCGCTCACGGCTGCAACTCTCAGATTGCTACCAAGATGGCTCTTGCGCATAGCGACTACACCATCACCGAGGCGGGCTTCGGTGCTGATCTGGGCGCAGAGAAGTTTTATAATATCCTCTGCCGTAAGAGTGGCTTAAGACCAGACCTTACTGTGATCGTAGCTACAGCTCAGGGTTTGAAGATGCACGGTGGTGTTGCACTTGACCAGATCAAAGAGCCAAATATGGAGGGCTTGCGCACAGGTCTTGCTAATCTGGATCGCCATGTGCAGAATCTGCGTTCATTCGGTCAGAGTGTAGTGGTGGTGTTCAACCGCTTCACTACAGACACAGACGAGGAGATGGCACTCCTGAAGCAGCATTGCGAGGAGGATTTGAAGGCTCCATTCGTGATCAACAACGCCTTTGCCGAGGGTGGCGCAGGTGCTGTCGAGATGGCTGAATTGATTGTCGAGACTATTGAGAAGAATCCAAGCAAGGATCTGCAGTTCACATATTCGGATGAAGATTCATTGCAGACCAAGATCGAGAAAGTTGCCAAGAATATATATGGCGCAGCTTCGGTAACTTTTGCCAAGCCAGCCCTCAACCGTATCAAGTTGGCTGAGACTCACTCAATGTCACACTTCCCAGTCTGCATCGCCAAGACTCAGTTCTCATTCTCGGCAGATCAGACTAAGTATGGCGTAGCGAAGGATTTCAACCTGCTGATTAAGGATGTAGTGATTAACGCTGGATCTGAGATGATCGTAGCCATTGCAGGTGATATTCTGCGTATGCCAGGTCTTCCTAAGGTTCCTCAGGCAAACAACATTGACTATGTTAATGGCGAGATCGTAGGTCTTAGCTAAAAAATTATTTATAAAATAGGTTAAGAGACTTGCAAGCCTCGGTTTGCAGGTCTTTTTTTAGTTTCAGAAGTATATGGAGCGTCTTTGGAACAGCAATTATATCAAGGTATGGGTATCAAATTTCATGATATTCTTCTCTTTTATGCTACTCACGCCACTACTGCCCATATATATGGCAGAGACTTTCCATGCCGACAAAGATCTGATTGGACTTGTGCTTTCGGGTTACACCCTGATGGCTCTGTTGATGCGACCTTTCAGCGGTTATTTAGTCGATAGTTTTCCGCGCAAAGCCGTGCTGTTGATAAGCTACGTGCTTTTCTGCGCTCTTTTTGCTGGATACATGGTTGCTGGCACAATATTGCTATTCGCCATCATCCGCACTCTACATGGCATGCCTTTCGGGGCTACTACCGTAGCCAACAGCACGGTAGCCATTGACGTATTGCCCTCCTCACGCCGTAGTGAAGGTATAGGCTACTACGGTCTGAGCAATAATATAGCTACCGCCATAGGTCCTACCATAGCCATACTCATATACGAAGCATGCCAGAGTTATGAAGTTTTATTCGCTCTCTCGCTTGTTATCTCGACAATAGGATTTGGGCTTTGCTGCACACTCAAACTCCCCAAACGAGCTACACAGAAACGCCCTGCCTTATCACTCGACAGATTCATCCTACTCAAAGGCTCATGGCTCGGCATGGCGATGTGCTGCTACTCCTTTTCATACGGAGTCTTGGCGACATATATCGCCATCTATGGCAAGCAAGAGTTGGGAATAACAAGTGGCACAGGTTACTTCTTTATGATACTCTCATGCGGATTGATACTATCGCGCTTGGTGGGTGGGCGTTCACTGCGCAAAGGGCGAATTGTAGAGAACGCCTCTTTCGGAGTGGTTGTTTCACTCTTCGGATATCTGTTGTTTGCCGCAGTACACAACCCTTGGGGATACTATGGCGCAGCACTTATTATCGGTCTGGGCAACGGACATATGTTCCCTGCTTTTCAGAATATGTTTATAAATCTTGCCCCACACCAGCAACGAGGCACAGCCAACTCCACGCTGCTGGTATCTTGGGATATAGGCATGGGATTGGGTATTCTGATTGGCGGAGCGATAGCCGAATATCTGGGTTATATAGCGGCGTTCTGGGGTGCATGGATTGTGAATGTAATGGGAGTCTTGCTCTTCCTGCTAATTGCCCGAAAACATTATCTGAAAAACCGATTAAGATAAACAAAACAAGGTTGTCCAACATTCCTGAAGGACAACCTCGTTGCTTTGAAGTTGTATAAACTACTTAGTTTTCTTAGCGGCTAACCACCTTTACACCATTAGGAGCTTTAATTTTGGATGTGATCTTACCATCTGCTCCCTTACGGTGCGAAATCTCTATATCACCATAAGGAGTAGGGAATCTACCCTCAACCCACTGCAAATCGCCCAAATGAGGGACAATCCTTACAACTCGACAAGCTGGCTCAACCACTTTCACACCCAAAACATGCTCGGTAAGCCATGATGTCGGACCCGAAGCCCAACCATGACAGAGGCTATGGCGGAAACCAACATAGCAATATGCGCCGTAGTCGCCATGGATATCCTTCTTTCCCTCAGGCACAAGCTCATCAATAGGTGCAGCATTGGGCAACCAATCCACATTGAAATCCTCCCAGAATGATGTGGCACCCAGATCAAGCATTGCGCCCCAGAAGTCGCGTATGATCTGCATCGCTCCACTATAATTTCCAGCCTTTGCCATAGCCTGAAGCATATAATATCCATAGAAAGTGGAGAATCCTCGCGCACCCGATACCGACAAGATCTCCTTATCTGCCTTCGCTGGATCCATCAAATCTGCCAGCACCAACAAAGCCGCACCCTGCTTGGTTCCAGGCTCATGAGGTGCCTTGCCCTGCTCGAAATATTGCTTGCTCACCTTTGGTGCTGCTGCCTTCATCTTTTCATACATCGCGCCACACTCCTTCGAGAGCTTCTCATCGCCCAAGATCTCAGCAAGCTCCGATCCAGCATCCATTGCCATCACCATCAAAGCCTGCAATCCTGCGTGGATAGCTACGGGATTGGCATTCGAAGGCCAATCCAAAAAACGATTACCATCCAAACACTCTATGCCCTCAGCGTCCACCTTGCTGAGCAACTGTCGAAGCAGGGCTGTCATATAATCCTTCTGCTGCTCAAGATAGGCCTTATCGCCTGTATAGTAGTACCAATCGCGGTGAATCAACAACCACCAGATAGAATAGGAGCTAATACCACTCATCCATGCTGGCAAATCGGTTGTATCACGAGCCAGATCCAGACTCTTAGGCACAACCTCATTGTAGCCGAATACATTGGTAATGGTTGTAACCTCAGGATGCATATCGCCGATCCAAACCAAACGGTCACGCTTGATACCATCCCACAGATACTCCTGCATATTGAGATGTACGGTACGCGCTCCCACCTGCCATATCTTATTAAGACGCTCATCACTACACTTAAAGGCTCCACGATAAGCTATATCACGATAAATCGAAACAGCTCTTACCTCCTTTAGGTGCAGATCACGATCAGCGTCCAGCATATCGATACGAACAAATCTATAACCCGAATTTCCAATCTCTGCCACGCCTAACCATGGCAACTCCAGCTCCATATCGCGCATTGCGTGGTCGTTGGTAGCACCCTTATCGCCCACTTCGCTCATTGCCTCACTTACCGACTCGCCGAAACGCACTCTTACCTTGATCGGAGTATGATCACCTGGCATACCTGTAACAATCTGCAATCCGCCATGCAACTCCTCGCCAAAATCGAGCAGGATGCTTGGCAGACTATCCTTTGTGCTTATCATGCGACAGATATATTTGTTGGTCAGGTCAGTCTGACCTGTACCCTCGCGCAAAAGATGTTGCGAGCCGCTGATTCGCTCAGCATGATTCATCCATACGATACGTTTGGGCGAGAGATATTCTCTTACGCGCGAATCACGCTGCTGTGCCCACAGAGAAGCCACCGAGAAGATCATCACCGCCAAAAATGCAAAAAGACGTTTGATTGTAGGTTTATAAGTTTTCATAGTTTTATGGTTTTATCTTTTTAAAGTTTGGTCTTATTTTCTCGTAATACAGATGCCGAAGAGCCATCAGCGGATGGCTAAAGATCATTCTCGGACCTGCAAATCGCATCACTTGGCGTATCTTTTCGCGATGCATCTGCTCCGAGCAATGTATCTTACATATTTTGCACGAGAGTTTATTCTCTCCCAACGGGCAACGCTCCACACGTCTTTCATAATAAGTGGCAAGCTCTTCGCACTCCTCACACAAACCATCCCTAAACTTATGATGAGCCTTGCAATAGATGCCTATCATCGTACGCACAACCCGTTTTTCATACTCTATTCTATTCATGCAAACGCACGATTTAAGTTTCTTTCCTTAAGACTTCCTAAGCCTGCGTAAAACACAAATCTAACGCACGGCTTATCTAAACTACGTTTTTCGGGGAAAATATCTACCTTTATTCCGATGCAGATTCAACCCTTTTCCATGTCAAAGGTACAAATAAATTGACATTAATCAATTATTTTTCTGCTATTACGGCTTACCCTATATAAAAAAGTCGTATTTTTGCGAAGATAATCTAATATAAATAAGCCGATATATGAAGAGTGTTGCCGAATTTCTTACATCACCTCACCCCACAGCCTTCTCATTCGAGGTTTTACCCCCACTAAGAGGTAAGGGTATCGAGCAAGTATATAAAGCCATAGACCGCTTGGTGGAGTTCTCGCCAGCATATATCAACATTACAACCCATCGTACAGAAGTTGTATATAAAGAGATCTCCGAGGGTGTTTTCCAGCGCTTCAACGAGCGCACCCGCCCTGGCACAGTAGCCATTGCAGCTGCCCTGAAGGGACGTTACGG
>JAZRRF010000083.1:0-20210 GCA_045650465.1 Alistipes sp. | reverse complement strand
CCTCAACATCTTGGGTTTGCTTGATAACCCAACTGGCGGCTCATATAGCCTGCTCGGTCAAGAGGTGGGCGGACTCAAAGAGAAGGAGCGCACCGCCATCCGCAAGGGCAATATCGGTTTCGTATTCCAGTCGTTCAACCTTATCGACGAGTTGTCGGTGGCCGAGAATGTCGAGTTGCCGCTTATCTATATGGGCGTGAAGCCCTCGGAGCGTAAGGAGCGCGTAAATAAGATGCTCGACCGTATGAACATCTCGCACCGTGCCGGCCACTTCCCACAGCAGCTCTCGGGTGGTCAGCAGCAGCGTGTAGCCATCGCCCGTGCCCTTGTGTCGAATCCTAAACTTATCCTTGCCGATGAGCCTACGGGTAACCTCGACTCGAAGAATGGTCAGGAGGTTATGACTCTCTTGCAGGAGCTCCACAAGGAGGGCACAACCATCATTATGGTAACCCACTCGCAGCACGATGCCTCGTATGCGAGCCGTACCATCTGCTTGTTCGATGGTAAGATTGTGACTGATGTAAAATCAAAGCTATAATTTGCCGTGATAGCACAGCATCTGCGGCACATCCCTCCCATCTTAGAATGGGCAGTACGCCCAAGTACAGCCCATCCAAAGATGGTTCACGATGCACCACATATGCAGCACTCTGACGACAAATTTTGTTGAGAGTAGATGAAGAACTTAATGAATTTAAGGAAATTAAGGAGTTTAGTGATTATCGCTATCTTCCCTAATCTCCCTAAATTCCCTAAACTCACTATAAAACCTAACCATAAGCATTTCAGGTGTGGGTTGGCTTGACCGCCTCCCACATCACTAAGACAAAAAAACAGACAGATATGAAGAATTTTAACTACTCACTGCGCTATTTGCTTAAAAATCGTGGTAACTCTGCGACACGCCTTTTGTCGCTTGCATTAGGACTTATCGTTGCGTTGCTTATCTGCTCATATGTGGGCATCAATCTCTCGTATGGTCGCTTCTTCCCCGACCGTGAGCGAGTATACAAAGTGTTTGAGAAGTCGTCACAATTTGGTATCAGTGGAGCGATGTTGCAACCTATGGCACCAACGCTTGCTGAACGCATCCCGCAAATTGAGGCTGCGACACACCATTTCGACCGCTTAATGCAGATTAAAGTGGGCGATATTCCTGTGGATTACCAATACTTGAATGTCGGCAGTGATTTCTTTACCGTGTTGGATTTCGGCGTTATTAGCGGCGATCCCAAGCGTATCCTATCAAACGAGGGTCTTGCCAACAACGAGGTGATGATCTCCGAGCGCTTGGCAACAACGCTATTTGGCAAGGAGGCTCCATTGGGTAAGATTATCACAACGACACAAGGTCGTGAGTATGTTGTGGCAGGCGTGTTCCGCACACCGCCTGTGACCAATCCTTTGGGTGATTTCGATATAGTTGACTATCTTCCATTTGACCCCGCTACGGCAAATTGGAATGGTGACGATAGCTATCCTACATACATCAAATTGCGCAAAGGTGCGACCATTGAGGAGGTTGAAGAGGAAGTTGCTAAATTCATTGCAGGCAACGAGATGTTGAGTCTTATGGTCAAGATGTGGGACGCAGAGTTCTTCTTTGTTCCTATTGAGGAGGCCTACTATGTGGATAATAATATGAAGGCAACCCAGACCATATATGGTATATTGGCACTGTTGGCTCTGCTTGTGACTACACTCAACTATGTGCTTTTGACCCTCTCGTCGCTTGCGCATCGCAGCCGTACGGTGGCAATGTTGCGTTGCAACGGAGCTTCGCGATGGGATATCTTCCGTATGTTGTTGTCTGAAACACTGATTATGATCGTGGCAGCCATCGCTGTTGCAGCCTTTATACTTGCGTGTCTGCATCAAGAGATTTATCAGTTGCTCGGCTACCACCTCTCTGACCTATTTGCGTGGGAGCGCATCTGGATCCCAGCTACGGTATGTTTGGTTTCGTTCCTGGTAGCTAGTCTTATCCCTGCGGCTCTCTACTCACGAGTAAGTATGAGTTATGCATTCCGCCGAGGTAGCGATAACCGCACTTGGTGGAAGCGAATCCTACTCTTTGTTCAGGTTGCTTGTACCACGGGTGTAGTCTGCTTCTTGCTCACCACCGCACAGCAGTCGGAATATGTTATGAAGGCAGACCTTGGCTATGATTACGACCGAGTGATTACGATGCAATTCCCTGCTACTTCCTCACAGCGCTCAGCTATGGTCGATGAGCTCAAACGCCTGCCTTTTGTTGAGAGCGTGGGACACTCACTGCAATTCCCCATCTGGGGCTATTTCGGCAATCCAATCTTTGATGTAGAGAAGAAAGCAATTAAATTCTCGTGTCGCTTTGAGTATTTTGACGAGGAGTACATCGAGACTATGGGTATGAAGATTGTTGCAGGTCGCAACTTTACCAAGCAGGATGCCCTTACGAAGACTCTCGTAAATGAGGAGTTTGTTCGCCAACACGGTTGGACTCTCGACGAAGCAGTCGGCAAGCAGTACTTCCAGAATGGCGGTTGGCGCGAGGTTGTAGGTGTAATGCGTGATTATCAGCAGGCGGGAGGTTTTATTATGCCGCTCACGGTCTATCGTACCGATTGCTTGGAGGAGTCTGACAAACCACTCTCTTTGCAAATGAGCATTCGACTGACCGAACTCACACCAGAGAATATCAAGGCGCTGGATAAGGTTATTGCCGAAAACTACCACTCCGAGTGGGAGTACCAACTCGTCACCTACACCGACCGAGTGAAAGACCGTTTCAGCTACCGAGCAAGTATGCGTAATAATGTGTTAATCGTTTCGCTTGCAACACTTCTTATCTCGCTTATCGGCTTAATCGGCTACCTCGGTAACGAGCTGGCTCGCCGACGCAAGGAGATAGCTATCCGCAAGGTAAATGGTGCTACAACAACACAGGTATTGAGCCTATTGAGTCTTAATATCTCGTGGGTTGTTATTCCAGCAGTAGTAACAGGCGTAGTCGGTGCTGTATGGGGCGGAATGAAATACCTTGAGATGCTCGAAACTATGCGCGAGCCTTTGGCTTGGTGGATTTTTGCCTGCGGAGCAGCTGTTGTGATTGTCATTGTATATGTGATACTTATCATCCGCACCTGGCGCACCGCAAATGCCAACCCAATTGATATGATTAAGATTGAATAACAAAAACTTAACAATATGAAGATTGCATTCAAAAATTTCTTGATGACGCTCAAGCGTTACAAGGTCGCATCGCTGCTTAATGTGCTCGGTTTGACCCTCGCCTTTGTGGTGTTCTACATCATCGCCTCACAGGTCTATTTCTCGATCTCCTACAACCGACCAATCGAGGATTCCGACCGCATATATCTTGTCTCGGCAGAGTGGGGCTCTTCAAAGATGGGCGAGGAGGAGTCGTGGTCACTCAACTGCCCACAGCCGGTAAGTTATGAAACAAAAGACCTCTGCCCCGATGTGGAGCTTATGGCTTCGATGCGACCATCGGCAGATATTAGTCGTGTATGGATAAAGCGCGACAGCTACAACTTCGATAAGTTTGATATCGGCGTTCATCTTGGCAATGCAGACATCGTTGAGCTCTTTAATTTTGAGTCTGTGGCGGGCGATTTGAGTAGGGTAGTAGAGCCTAACACGGTGGTTGTTGCTGAGTCGGCAGCCAAGCATATGGGTATCGGTGTGGGTGATGACATCTGGCTCGAAGGGGGTCAGTGGCACAACGACGGTAAGCCATCGGAGCCACAACAAGTAGTGGCTATTTACAAAGATTTTCCAAAAAACAGCTTCCTCCATCATCGTAAAATCTTCCAAAACGACAACCTTGCACAAGGTCAGACGAACAACAATTGGAACTACTCTTGCTTCGTGCGTCTCAAGGAGGATGCCGACACCGAAGCCTTCTGCCGCATCTGGAGCGATCAGTATGCCAAGTGGTTTTTGGGGATGGTGCAGGAGTATTTAGCCGCAAATCCAGATGATGCAGAGATCTTCGAGGAGGGTGATGAGCAACAACCAGTGCGCCTAATTGCACTCGACGAGATGTACTATGAGTCGAATATTGAGACCTATGACAACTTCTACTTTGCGTTTGGCTCTAAGACGACAACAGCCACATTGGCAATCATTGGATTGGTAATTGTTGTCATTGCCTTTATCAACTTTGTGAACTTCTTCTTTGCGCTCGTGCCTGTGCGTATGCGTGCCGTGAATATCTGCAAGGTATTTGGTGCAAGTCAAGGGACACTGCGTTGGAACTTCCTCTTTGAGGCTATCGGCTTGGTGCTTATCGCGATGGTTTTGACCATCTACCTGATGGTAGCCATTCAGGAGAGTTTTATCACAAACTTTGTCACCTCGTCGTTAGCACTCTCAGACAATATTCCTGTAATCGTGGTGATGCTGGTGCTTATGGTGCTACTTGCTGTTGTGGCGGCATTGTACCCTGCATTCTACATCACTCGCTTCAATGCTTCGATGGGTGTAAAGGGCGGCTTTGCACAGTCGGCTGTGGGTCGTAGGTTGCGCTCCGTTATGGTGGGTGTTCAGTTTACAGTTGCCATGGTACTGATTATCATCACGGGCGTATTCTTCCTCCAATATCGCTATATGATGAACTACGATCTCGGCTTCGATCGCTCAAATATCGTAACCTTTGCCGACTATAACCTTACGCCCAAGGCCGAGACCATCATCGAGCGATTGCAACAGCATCCCGATGTAGAGGATGTTACAGCGTCGAGAATGAGTCTATTCCATTGTATGCAGGGGTGGGGTCGCGAGTACGACGGACATACATTTATGCTTATGGCAAATGAGGTTAGATGGAACTTTCTCGACTTCTTCGGCTTCGAGTTGGTCGATGGCGAGGGTTTTACTCCATCGTCGGCAGAGCGAAAGGAGATTATCATAATGCGCCAACTACACCTTGATACGGGCTACCCACTTGGAATGAATAGCGGTAGTGACTACAACACCATAGGCATTATGAAGGATGTGCGCCTAACCTCAGTGGCACAACCCAACCAGTACCACTCCTTCTACTGTGGTAACGATCCTGGTTTCTTCTATGTCCGCTTGGTAGAGGGGGCTGATGTTAAGGCATTTGCCGAGTATGTAAAGAGGCTGACCAAGGAGTTCTCACCTCTCGGCGAGGGTGCAGACCTCTACTTCCTAAATCAGTGGGTTGAGATGCTCTACCAAACGACTAAACAACAGCTCGTTACAATAGGTATGTTTGCTATTTTGGCGGTTGTTATCGCACTAATGGGAGTCTTCGGTATTGTGATGTTCGAGACACAGCACCGTCGCTCGGAGATTGCTGTTCGCAAGGTCTATGGCGCAACGACACGCCAGATTGTCGAGATGCTGAACCTGCGCTATGTGTGGATTGTCGGAGGTTGCTTTGTGGTGGCAGCACCTGTGGCGTGGTATTTCGCCTCGCGCTGGTTGGAGTCGTTCGCCAACCGCATCGCACAGCCTTGGTGGCTCTATATCGCTGCCCTCGTGATTGTCCTCGCCGTAACGGTCGGTCTTGTAACCCTCCGCTCGTGGCGTGCCGCAACAGAGAATCCTGCCGATGTGGTGAAGAGCAACTAAAAGAAACCGAAGAACAGAACTACTTTGTCGTTACGCTTGCCCCTCGGATGCTCATTTACGCACAAGTAAATTCCGCTCCTCGGAGCTGCGCAAGCCTAAAATAGCCCCTGTTCTTCAATTTCTTTTGCCTCTATGCGCATTTTCTTGCCCTAAAATTTGGAAAATTCAAGGGGGGGGGTAAATTTGCATGGTAAAATAATAGAGTGTGTTAAAACGGATGTAAATAGTGATTACGGGCGTTAATATTATTTAGCATAAATTGGTGCGTATATTATAATAAAGTTTGTAACTTTGTAAACAGATAAACCTTATTAGCTATGAAGAGATTTATTTTTGTGCTTGTGGCATTAGCATTTACTGCGTGTGAATTTGAGTTTAGTATCAATAAGCAAAGAATCGAGATATACGATCTTTCGATTGAGTGTATAAAAGAGGAAGTTATAACAATCCCTGGTAGTGCCCCAGCGACAATGAATTGGCATACATTCAGTTGTCAGGGCGTTGTAGGTGGCTATGAAGGCGATTTCTATATTCAAATACTATATAACACCGATCAGGTGGCATATACAAGTCCACATATGACAATGTCAGGAAATAGGTTGCCATTTATATTTACATTCGACCCTAAAAAACATCAACTTGATAAGCCTAATCTTTGTCTAACGGTTGAGTTTATTGGTGGTGGTAACAAAATCCTTGCTTCAACAACTGTATTTGTGACTAAGCACCCTGTGCCACAAACTGAAGAGTACACCAATGTGCCATATATGGAGTATTCGCTTTGGGGAACTCAGTGTGAGTGGCAGCTGCCAAATGAGAATAACAACATCATCATAGTAAATAGCGATGAGGAGCTTGCAAGATATATTGCTTCTGAGACTGGAGATAGCTATCCTACGGTTGACTTCACGAAGTACACGATGATTATCGCACATGGCTACTCTCCAAATGGCATAGTTGAGAAGCGTATCAATAGCTTTAGGCAAATATCAGATAATGAGCTTGCTCTAAATATTGAGATATATCGTGACCTCACAGATGTGGTAGAGCCCTGGAACTTCGTAATATTAGTTGATAAGTGGAATCAACTCTACAATATCGATCTAATGGTTGATTTTAGGGATGTTATTAATTATTAGTTTATACAACAATGAAGAAATTTCTAATTCTATCTTTTGCAATTATGGCGTTTGCTATTAGAGTAAATGCACAGGAACATTCCACACATTCATTATCACTAAGAACAGTGTATGGTATCGAGTATGGCTATGAGTATAAATGGAATAGCGGAATGGCATTGATTGGCCGTGTTGGCGCTGGATCTGAGATTTATGGATATAAAGCATCTCAGGCATACAGATACGAAATGACAAATGGCTTTAATATTACGATAGAGCCAAGATACTATCTTAATGAGCAGGATTTCTTTTCGATTAAAACCAATGGAGCACTCTTAATACCTAACACCCCTTTTAAGGCCTCGTTAGTGCCTGTGTATGGTATCAAGCGTGATTTTAGCAAGCACTGGTTCTGCGAGTTTACGGTAGGTGGCGGTGTCGGCTACTACTCGGGTAATTATGGCCGCTTCTACTTCGAACCACACTTACAGTTTAGATTAGGATTTAAGATTTAATGAGTTTGTAAACAGATATACCATAGAATTATACTTTATGAAATTATACAAAATTATTGGAGCCCTGCTCGAAGGCGGCTTGTTTGCAATCTTTATGTGGCTTGGTGACAAGTATCTCTTGGATGACGACAAAGCATTTTATGTTTATGTCGCTGAAGCAATATTTTTTGCCATAGCGGTCTATATCTATGATAGATTTTTTGATAAAAATAAATAATCTTTACAACTATGAAAAGACTTATTTACAGCCTTGTGGCAATGTGTTGCATTCTTTCATTCGTAGGATGCGACAAAAACAGAGAACGTGAAGCTAATATCATTAAACTCTCATATGAAGATCTTACTCGCAAAATCTTCAATGGAGATGATGTAACGTACAATTATCAGTGTCAATTTGCGACCGATGTTGATTTTGAAATAATGGTCAAGAATAGCTCAACTGTATTACACACGGAGACCGCATCCATAACACCAGGAGAGGGCACCCTAAAATTTAATATTGAAACAGGGGGATACGAGGGTCAGGCTTTGCTGTGTATAACATATCACGCATTCAGCTTCGATAAGGGTGCTTCAACCTATTTCCATGAGGTAACCATCACCAATGAGGGATCGTGGTATTATGAGAATGAGGCTATCAATGAACTTCTTGCAAGTTGCAAAGATGTCGATGCAGAGACTTTCGCTGAGACCCTTGAAGGCGAATATGAGCGATACTCATATCTAAAATACAACGATGATTGGTCTAAAATTATTGAGCCATACCGAGTTATAGGCTACGACTACGTCGATGGTCTTGCTTACGAGAAGTATAATTTTAATGCAGACGGCACAGGATGGCATTCTGTCAATCCCACAGAACCAGATATGGAAACAATGACCTATTACTTTAATTGGAGTTACGATGCCGAGAGCAACCAATTAACATTGAGCGGAGAGTATAATCACAAGTGGCGTGTAAGTGGATGCAACGACAACTATATCGTACTCGACGAGACAACTACAAATGGCGATAATCTTCGCACAATATTAAGGCGAAGCCTCTTGTAGTCAGTGAAAAATATACAAGCCAATGGCGACTACTCATTTGAGTAGTCGCCATTGCGTTTGTATTATCTCCAGTCCCACGAGGGGTGGGCGGGGTCTTCGGCGATTAAGGCTTCCGAGAGCGACAAACCCAATGCCTTGGCTACGCCTGCTCCATACGCGGGGTCGGCGCGGTGGCAGTTGCGGATATGGCGTTGCTTTATGAAGACCTCTGCATCGCCCATTGCGTGGGCGGTGTTCTCGCAAGTGGCAATCTTATCCTCGTCGCTCATCAGTCGCCACAGCTTGCCCGGTTGTGTAAAGTAGTCGCTATCGAGTTCGCGCTCGTCATAATTATATACCTCGCCCGTAACAGACAGTGGTGGCTCTTTGAGGTGCGGTTGGTCTTTCCATTCGCCATAGCTATTCGGCTCGTAGCCTATCGTACGACCAGCGTTGTCGTCGGTGCGCATCTGTCCGTCACGATGGTAGGAATGGTATGGGCAACGAGGCTTGTTTACGGGTATCAGGTGGTGATTTACGCCCAAGCGGTAGCGTTGCGCATCGCCATAGGAGAACAATCTGCCCTGCAACATCTTATCGGGCGAAAACCCAATGCCGTCTATAATGTTCATTGGGTTAAAGGCCGCCTGCTCGGTCTCGGCAAAGAAGTTCTCGGGGTTGCGGTTAAGCTCCAAGATGCCGACATCGTGCAGCGGGAAGTCACCGTGATACCACACCTTCGTAAGGTCGAAAGGGTTGATGTGATATTTGTGAGCCTGCTCCTCGGTCATCAGCTGCACATGCATCAGCCAACGAGGGTAGTCGCCACGCTCAATAGCCTCGAACAAATCGCGCTGGTGTGATTCTCTATCCTTTGCAATCACAGCCTCCGCCTCGGCATCGGTCATGTTTTTTATGCCCTGCAAGGTGCGCAGGTGGAACTTAACCCAGGTGCGGCGGTTGTCGGCATTGATAAAACTATATGTGTGGCTACCAAAGCCGTGCATATGGCGGAACGAGTAGGGGATACCGCGTGGCGACATCGTGATAGTCACCTGATGCAGCGCCTCAGGGAGCAGTGTCCAGAAGTCCCAGTTGCTGTTTGCAGAGCGCATACCCGTACGAGGGTCGCGCTTGATGGCGTGGTTGAGGTCGGGGAATTTCAGCGGGTCGCGTAGAAAAAATACGGGGGTATTGTTGCCCACCAAATCCCAGTTGCCCGTGTCGGTGTAGAACTTCATCGCAAAGCCGCGAATATCGCGTTCGGCATCGGCAGCACCACGCTCGCCCGCAACTGTCGAGAAGCGGACAAAGCAGTCGGTCTTTTTGCCCACCTCCGCAAATATCGAGGCACGAGTGTAGGCTGTGATATCGTGCGTTACGGTGAATGTGCCATACGCTCCCGAGCCCTTGGCGTGCATACGACGCTCGGGGATTACCTCGCGGTCAAAGTGGGCGAGTTTCTCGGTAAGCCAAGGGTCTTGCAGGGTTACAGGACCACGAATGCCTGCGGTCTGCGTGTTCTGATTATCGGCAATAGGTCTGCCATTCTCGGCTGTTAGATGTTTTTTATCGTTCTGTTTCATAGCTGAAAGTTGTATTTATCTATCTTTGTCTTCCCAAAATTGTGCCACTCAACCACTTTATATTGCCCTGTAATATGGGTATTTATGCGATATGCAACTATTTAATGGCGGAAAGTGAAAATATTTGTAAAAATCCTTGGAAAATTTATGGGGGGGGTAAATTTGTGAACAAATTAACGATAAAAGTTCAAGGCAAGGAGTTGTAACTTTATGATATATTGTGTAACTTTGCAATTGATAGGTATTCTATAATTAACAGTTTATTATTATTGCTATGGCTACTTTAAGAAAGATTTTTGCCTATGTGCTTGAGATTGTTGTATTACTTTTGTTTTATCTTGCCATAGACTATCTCTTTGATATATTAAATTTTGCGGAAGATGTTAGTTGGAGGAGTACGTTTTTGGGCTTTGTTGTAGGCTCTGCGGGAATAATCCTCATAGATGCTATCAACAATCGCCGTAATGGCTCGGACCGTAGTGCGGAGATTATTGGCGGCTGCAGGCGTATTCTTGTGACAACAACACTTATGTTTGGTGGTCTTGTCTTCTTTGAATGGCTTCTTATGCACACCCCAGGTGAGGAGTTTGTCTTCGAGACACGCAAGTGGTTGCCATTGGCTCTATCTATTGGTATAGGAAACTATCTCTATGAGCGTAGAGAGCAGAAGAAGATTGAGCGTGAGGATAATAGACTTGTCGTTGCTGCGGGTTGTGCCACTATGGAGGAGGCTCAGAGTGTGTGCGATAAGCTCGAAAACGAGGGTATAAAGGCGATGATTGTGGAGCGCGAGAGTCCTATATATATCAAGGGTAGTGATGCGCTATTTCAGGTACAGGTGTGCTACAAGGATTTGAAGCGCGCAGGAGAGGTACTCAAAGGTTCGTGCTGAGATAATTCTGGATTGTTAAACTTCAAAAATATCAGAGTATGAAAAAGTTATTATTCGCTCTTGTGGCGTTGGTGTTCACGGCGTGCGAGCTTAGTATTGGCGTTGGAGATAAGTACAGTGCTGCGCTTACGGATATTACAATTGAGTGTATTGCTGAGGAGGAGATAATCAACAATACAGGTGGCAGCGAGCCATTCACTAAGCATACCTACTTATGTGAGGGAGCTGTTAGCGGTTATAGTGGTGTATGTGCTATTCGCATTATGCATAACAACTTTATCCTTGTAGATAAGCACTCCCTAACAGTTGCGGGTGATAAGATTCAGTTCCAGCTTATGTTTGCTCCAGAGTGGCAGTATCTCGATGAGCAGTACAACACCTTCACCGTTATTCTTATGGATGACGATGGTGAGGCGATGTGTAAGACTTCGGTTGTTGTGACTAAACATCCAGAGGCTTAGGGGTATATAAGAGTGATGGCAAACATCCTGACATAGCCGGTGTAGAGGTTCGCAAGTAATCACTTTCGCTTTATATGATAGATAGGCTACCCGATAATAGGTTGGGTAGCCTATCTTCTATTACTACACATATAGCTTTCGCTTATACCTTAATCAAAATTTCCGATTTTTATTTATAAATTATAGTATTACTTTTGTATCGAAAATAATATACAAAATGACTAACTAACAGATATAAAAGTGATGTTTGCACCAAAGATTGAAGATAGCACGCGCGAGGAGCGGTTGGAGTATGTGCAGGATAGGTGGCGATGCTTGTGCAACTGCGAACTATGCGGCAAGTGCAATATCCTTAGAGGCCGCGATGCCGAGATAGTCTATGAGGATTACATCGAGGGTCGCAGACCGTATATGGATATAACCTTTGAGATACGAAATCGTAGTTACTAAAGAGATTGGGGTTGTTCTTCGTGGGCAATCCCATATCTATTTCACCGCTGGAAATTACCGCTGTTACTCCCTCCGAGCGCGCCATTCTGCACGCAGTGAAGAATCTCTCAGTATGTGATATCATTGCAGCGCCGTGCTAACCTTGAGATCCTTCGCCGAGACTCAGGATGGGCGCGGATGCGCAAATAGATTATGCGTCTTGTTGGTAGATTGTGTAGTTATGGGTAGGATGGGTAATAGGTCGTGCGTTTGTCCGCGTTGTCGTTAGTGTACGCTTTGCACGGCCGTGCAGATAAATGATGACTGCGCATAAACTCTGCGCGAAGCGCACCTTACTTTTCAGTTTTCAGTTTTCAGTTTTCACTTTACACCTCCATGCCTTGTCTCACGCGGGATAGGGTCTCGGCACTGACTATGCGGGAGGCGATAGCAAGGGCAAAGTCGATTGAGATACCTGCACCTGCGGCGGTGATAAGGTTGCTATCTTCGACAACACGGCCACCCTCATAGAGGTAGTCGCCCATATCGCTTATGACACTTGTATGACAAGTAACCCTACGACCACGAGCCACACCCGCAGCAGCCAAGACGGTAGGTGCGCCACATATTGCAGCGACCAAAGCACCTCTATCAAAGTAGTTGCGCACAACGCGCAGAACATCCTCACTCTCACGCAGATTTATATATCCAGGATTACCACCTGGGAGTATCAACACATCGCCATCCTCGAGGAGAGCATCGCCAAGCAACATATCGCATCGTAGCGTCATAAGACCATGTGACGAGATAACATCTAACCTATGACCAACAGCAACACGCTTCAAATCAACACCCGCGCGGTGCATAACATCAATAGGTGCCAAGGCCTCAACACACTCGAAGCCATCGGCCAACAATATATACGCCTTTCTCATAGCTACACAAACAATTTTTCAAACTCATCAAAGGGCATATCAACGATACGACACCTGCCAATAGATTCTGGTATCACAACACGCAAGATATTATCCCTCTTCTTCTTATCGTATCTAACCTCACGCAACACCGCAGATAGCGCAATAGGTAGTCTAAGCTCAAAACCAAGGCGTTGAAGCACGGCATCTATACGCCCGGCGCACTCCTCGACCATGATGCCCATACGAACACTTGCGTGCGAAATCATAGATATACCCACCGCCACAGCCTCGCCATGGTTAAGCTCATGCGTTGACTTCTCGATGGCATGAGCTATGGTGTGTCCCAAGTTTAGCACTCTGCGCCTACCCGCCTCACGCTCATCCTCAGCAACGATGACACTCTTCACAGCCACAGAGCCATAAACAACCCTTTTAAGCAACTCAACATCGGAATAAAGAGCATCGCCAGCATGCTCCTCGATATGAGCAAATAGCTCAGCATCGCCCACGATAGCGCTCTTTACTGCCTCGGCCATGCCCGCACGGAACTCACGGCGTGGCAAGGTGCGGAGCATCTCCACATCTGAGATAACAAAGCGTGGCTGAAGGAATGTACCAACCATATTCTTGTAATCGGCAACATTCACACCATTCTTACCACCTATCGAGGCATCTACCTGACCAAGTAGCGAGGTTGATATAAAACCAAACTCAACGCCACGCATATAGGTAGCTGCCACAAATCCTGTGATATCGGTAACTATGCCACCACCAATACCTAACAAAAAGGTTGAGCGGTCGGCACCCATAGCCCTAAGACGGTCGTATATCATCTCCACAGTGTGCAAACTCTTAATAGCCTCGCCTGAGCCTATGACAATATGTTCGTAACGATGCACAAGGTCAGGATAGAGTCGGTCTATGTTGACATCCGTGATGACTATAACTCGACCCTTGGGTAGTACACTATCCAACAAATCAGCAACTCTGCCTATGTAAAGCGTGGAGTTATCACTAATTTTTACTATGTCACTCATCCTACTCATTGCTTTGTTATTCTCAAAAATCGCTCCATGCTACAACTCGTGTGTTATTATAGCATCTACCGCGCCGCTTAACTCTGTCACAGCTCTATAGGCATCCACCACGCTATTGTCGTCCGACACAGGGACATAGACAACAATCTCGTTCGCTGCATGGTCAAGCAGATGATTAGCACATGCGGGAGGTACGCTACCCATGAAGTAGAGTGTGGCAAGTGAGGCGCAATTTGCAAAGGCATACTCTTCGATGGTTTGTAGTGTTTCGGGGAGTGTGATACTCTCCAGCGATGTACATCCACGAAATGCCGATGAGCATATATTTTTAACACTTTTAGATATGACGATGTTACTGAGGTTCACACAACCACGGAATGCCTCAGAGTCAATTTTAGTGACGCCATCTGGAATAGCTATTGAGGTTAAACTCGTGCAATTGTGAAATGTATCTTTTTCGATAAGTGTGATGCTCTGGGGTATGTTTACATGGTTAAGCTCGGTGCAACCCTCAAATGCTGAGTAACCAAGATATGTGATTCCGTCCGGGAGGGTGATTGTGGTGATACCTGTGCAGTTCATCAGAGCACAATCGCCAAAGTATGTTATTTGGTCGTGAAGCTGTAGCGATGACAGGTTCTTACACCCATTGAAGGCGTTATCACCAATGGCAGTGATGCTCTCAGGCACAACAAACTCGTTGCCCGAGCCGCCTGCGTAGGCAATAATCTCGTTGTCGCGCACAAGGTAGCGACCACACTCCGAGGCATACTTGCCATAGAAACGCATCAGTGCGGTGCAGCCGCCAAAGGCGTTGTAATCAAGCATAGTAACACTCTCAGGGATTGCTACCATGCGAAGCGATGAGCAGTCAAAGAAACAGTCTCTACCTATAATCTCCAGACTATTACTTAGTAACACGCTTTCGAGATTTGTGCAGTGCTGAAATGCATAGTCGCCTATTGCCACAACATTGTTAGGTATGGTTACATGTTCAAGCGATGAGCAATACTCAAAGGCGTCGTAGTGTATCTCTATGACATTATTTGGAATATTGATGCTTTGTAGTGAGTTACACTTAGAAAAGGTGTTTGCGGGAATTTCGGTCATGCTGCTTGGTAGGGTAACCTCCTCAAGACTGGTGCAACCGCTGAATACATCCTCACCAATCATCACAACACCATCGGGAAGATGCAGGGCCTTGACATGGCTGCAATCGCGAAATGCAGAGTTGCCAACAACCTTTATAGTAGATGGAATATCTATCCTCTCCAAACATTCGCAACCATAGAAGGCGTCAGTGTCAATAGTCTCTACACCCTCATACATTATTATGGTTCTTAGGCTACTACTATAGGCGAAGGCTCCCTGTCCAATCGTCTTCACGGTGTGGGGTAGCTCTATACTCGATATGTTACGCATATTTTGAAACGCCATAGCACCCACACTGCGCACATCGCTTTCAAAGGTTATAATGCCCTTACCTGTTGTAGCATCCCACTCGCTTGAGATGTACTTTGCGCCAAACGCACCTTTGGACCTTGGTACAATCTCCCTGGTTGCCTTGTACCATATTTGGTTATTGGGAATCTCTACAACCATGACACTGTCAATGGGTTGCTGAGTAGTTGCTAATGAGTCGTCCTGAGCATGAAGCACAGAGCATGACAACAATAGATATAGCGAAAGTAGTGTTTTGGTTAATAGTTTCATAAGTGTGATTATTCTCTTGGTTAGGCAAAGATAATATTTTTCCTCTATAAACACAATAGTGGATATGAAAAATGGAGTTCTGAACCACAATATCGTCACGCGACACTACATCTAATCGTTACTAATTTAGCATAGCGAAAATTTAATTTGCTTTTTGCTTGCATATAGTTGAAATGTTTTCTAATTTTGCATGGATATTTGCATAGGACAAATAAACAATACAACAATATTATACAAACAACTTAAAAATAGAGTAAAACTATGGCTTTTCTTACAAATGACAAGCTCGTTATCGTGGGTGCTGCTGGTATGATCGGCTCAAACATGGTACAGTCTGCCCTTATGATGGGTCTTACTAACAACATCTGCCTTTTCGATGTATTCTCTCCAGAGGGCGTTGCTGAGGAGATGCGTCAGAGCGGTTTCGACAATGTGAACATCACTGCTACAACCGATGTAGCTGAGGCATTCAAGGATGCTAAGTATATCATCTCATCTGGTGGTGCTCCTCGTAAGGAGGGTATGACCCGTGAGGATTTGTTGAAGGGTAACTGCGAGATCGCTGAGCAGCTTGGTAAGAACATCAAGACTTACTGCCCAGATGTTAAGCATGTAGTTATCATCTTCAACCCTGCTGACCTTACTGGTCTTGTAACTTTGCTCTACTCAGGTTTGAAGCCAGGTCAGGTTACTACACTTGCAGGTCTTGACACTACCCGTCTTAAGAGCGCTCTTGCTAAGAAGTTCGGTGTTATGCAGTCTGAGATTGAGGGTTGCGCAACATACGGTGGTCACGGCGAGCAGATGGCTGTATTCGGCAGCGCAGTGAAGGTTGCTGGTCGCAAGCTTACAGACATCATCGGCACTGAGGAGTTCCCAGCTGAGGAGTGGGAGCAGATGAAGAAGGATGTAACACAGGGTGGTGCTGCTATCATCAAGCTTCGTGGTCGTTCATCATTCCAGAGCCCATCATACCTCTCAGTTGAGATGATTCGCTCAGTTATGGGTGGCGAGCCTTTCCGTTTCCCTGCTGGTACTTATGTATCTAACGAGCGCTACAACCACATCATGATGGCTATGGATACTGTTCTTGATCAGAACGGCTGCTCATATAAGATGCCTGTAGGTACTGAGGAGGAGATTGCTAAGCTTGACGCTTCATACGCACACCTCTGCAAGATGCGTGACGAGTTGGTAACTTTGGGTATCGTTCCTGCTATCGAGGAGTGGTCAAAGATTAACCCAAACTTGTAATATCTACGCAATGTAAATATCCGTATAATTTGAACGGATAAAGTATTGGGGAGTTTAGAGCGACACATCTCTAAACTCCCTATCTATTACTAATTACTAATTGATTATGAAGATTGCTGTACCAACACGAGATGGACATATAGATGACCACTTCGGCCATTGCGCATACTACACCATCTTCGAGATTGAAGATAAGAAGATTGTAGCCACCTCACGCCTCGACTCACCCGAGGGTTGCGGCTGTAAGTCGAACATCGCCTCTGTGATGGAGGAGATGGGCATAGAGGTTATGCTCGCTGGCAACATGGGCGAGGGCGCGAAGAACAAACTCGAGGGCCACAACATCAAGGTTATCCGTGGCTGCAAGGGCGATATCGAGGCTGTGGTTAAGGGCTACCTCCTCGGCTTCATCATGGACTCTGGCGAGGGCTGCGACCACCACGACTGCGGAAATCATTAGTCGTTGCTGCCTACACACTTCTGGTAATATAATAAGGGGTTGCTCAACATATTGTTGAACAACCCCATTCATGTAGAAGTTGTATAACAAGAGCTTATTTTAGGCGCACGAAGCTCGATAAAGCGGAGTTTACTGAGCGTAAATGAGCATTTTGAGAGCGAGTGCAACGCCAAAGAAGCCTTGTTAGCTTAGAAGGCACACCCTATAATCATATCGGCATAGTTACTCCAATACCCTGCCGTTTTGTATGCCTCCACCGATGCATTAGGCACTCTGAAAGTAGGCTTTGTGCCTATATCACCGAATGATAACGAGGTTATTGCTGGCGGTGTTACAGCCTTAACACTAATATCATTCAATATATAGCAATAGCGGAACGCATAATCAGAAATCTCCTTTATTCCTGCCCCTATATCTACCCTCTCAAGTGCTGAACAACCCTCGAAAGCACTACCATAAATTTTAGTGATATTATCAGGGATAACAACACTTGTTAGCGATGTACATCCTGCGAATAAATCACTACTAAGATAGTTTAATCCCGCACCAATAGTTACACTTGTAAGACTCTCGCAACCACAGAATACTTCACTTCCAATCGAAGTTACGCGATCAGGAATAGTTACACTTGTAAGGCTGCTGCAATATGCGAATACATAACCTTCAATCGTAGTTACGCTATTTGGAATAGTTACACTTGTAAGGCTGTCGCAATCATTGAATGCGGCAAATCCAATCGCAGTTACGCTATCAGGAATAGTTACACTTGTAAGGCTGTTGCAATAACGGAATGCATTACTTCCAATCGTAGTTACATTATCAGGAATAGTTACATTTGTAAGGTTGCAATAATGGAATGCCCTCTCACCAATCGTAGTAATAGGACGGTCAAAGACTATAACACCAACACCATTATTATATGTATTGGAGATAATAATACCGCCAAAGACATTGCCATCATATGGATTGACAATATTGCCATCGGTTGATGTATAGAATATCTCGTTGCTCTGTGGAGTGCCGAGGATATTGCCCTCGTCATCGACATCAGGGGTGCTTGATGAGGCTGCGCCAGCCTGCACAATAGTGTATTCAACAGACAACGCACCATCGAGAGACTCGACCTTAACGATAGCACTACGGCGGTCACCCATATTCATAGCAACACTAAGAGCGATAGAGTCATACTCAACAGCACGGGTAGCATCGAGGCTAATCCAGTCGCTCGCCTCGGCAGGGATGACAGCCTGGCACTCTACATTCGTAAGGAACGAGAGCGTAACACTACCACCAGAGGCAGATACATCCTTCGTTGCACCATTATAGAGATACAACTGTGGCAACTCAGGAGATGCACCAGCCTGCAAATAGATACTCTTCATAACGACATCGTTGTCAGCCGAAACAAAGACAACAACCTTACTCGCGGCATCGCAACTATCGCCTACACGGATAAGGATAGAGCCAATCTTATTAGTTGCATCAGCAGCAACAACCTCGGCAGTTAATCCCGAATATGCCACAACCTCAATAGCAACACTCGCCGCCGAACTCTCAACAACATAAGGCACATGGACCTCGCTATTAGGGATAACACCCTCTATGGCCGAGAGGTCAAATGTGATATCCAACACCGTCTTCTCTGGTTTATCGAAGAACGGCAGCTCCTCAATCTTGCTACATGAGAAAAACGAAATAGCAAGAAGTAGCGTAGATACTAAATACTTTTTCATAGTTATAAAGGTTATTATTGTTTGATATAGACCTGTGAGATGAACAAAGATACGAATTTATTCTTAAATAAACAACATCAGCAGATGCTTATCGCAACACCCCGAGCAGGGCATCCCCGACTACCTCTGCGGAGGGCACGGGGTTGTCGGCGAAGATATGGCGGACAACACCCTCCGCATCGCTGATATAGACCCTCGGAACAAGCGACATAGCAAAGAGGTTATATACTTCCCTATCGCTCTGTGCCGAGTAGGGCATCGTCATGTTGTGCAACGCCCAGAACGATGATATTGTCGTCTCCTCCTCCTCGCGGCTTATAAGCACAAAGTGCGCCTCTGTGGAGTACTCATCGTAGAGAGGTTGCAACTGCGGGAGCAGGTACCTACAATCCGAGCATGAGGTGTCGAAGAATACCACAACAGCAACTCCCCTACGCAGCATCTCGCCCGTAATCACCGAACCATCGTTCATTGCCACCGCGAAGTCGGGCAACGGCTCTCCAACCTTGACGATGTCGGCATCGCGATAGTCGTCATCGTAGATACAGCCACACGCCATAAGCGCGAGCAACAAGGAGGTTATGAGTGTTGTCAATCTGTTCATCATCTATTGTCTTGCATAAGCATAAGGCATTGCAACAACAAAGATACAAATAATATTTATATAAGGTAGCACCGAGCAAGAAATTATATAGCCATAGGGAATAAATCGTCCATGAAAAGATAGCTCGCTGATATGCAATATCTTATAACATCATGGTTATTCGCCGACTCGCCAACCTTATATATCGGGGAGCGAATAATGCGACTTTCCGAAAAAAAAAGTTTGTAAAAATTTTGCAGAATTGAAAATAATCTCTATCTTTGCGCTCGAAATCAGTAAAACCTGATGCCCAGATGGCGGAATCGGTAGACGCGCTGGTCTCAAACACCAGTAGGTTCACCCCTGTGCCGGTTCGACCCCGGCTCTGGGTACGAAGAGAGAAACGAGAGTTTCTCTCTTTTTTTTGTTGAGTATGGCGAGAGCATATAGTGGCGAGTTGCACTTATGTGCATAAGTAATAATGTTTGTGTATATTAACAAGTAAACTCGTCACAACACAAACATTATTACTCAAAGCTACGCTTTATTCTCGCCACTATATCAATTCATCCACAGCCGCGGTGCTCACCTTAATTTGCGGTTGCGCGAACAAGATTTTTGTTGATTGCTCGACTTTTAGTCTGCGCTGCGCGGTGTTCGCGCTAGTGCTTTGCACTTCGACCCCGGCTCTGGGAACGAAGGGGGCTGACTAAAAAGTAACTTAGCCAGCCCCCATAAGAGAGTGAATAAAAAGATGTAGTTTTAGGCTTGCGAAGCCCGAAAAAGCGGAGTTTACTTTGCGTAAATGAGCATTTTGAGGGCAAGTGTAACGACAAAATACACTTTTTATTCACTCTCTTGTCTGTATGTAACTTT
>JAZRRF010000082.1:0-11632 GCA_045650465.1 Alistipes sp. | reverse complement strand
GTCTTGTCTTCCTAAGACCGCTTGGCCTCCGACTTCCTCAGGGTCACCAACAAGAGTAACCTCTGCAAGGCCTGCCTTGATAGCCATATCGGTAGCACCGAT
Source organism: Alistipes sp. (assembly GCA_045650465.1). Taxonomy (GTDB): domain Bacteria; phylum Bacteroidota; class Bacteroidia; order Bacteroidales; family Rikenellaceae; genus Alistipes. Next base: position 11,530 of record JAZRRF010000082.1, on the reverse strand, counting down.
AGAGTGAGTATCCTGACCATAAGCCACAATCATCTTCTTCTTACCACGAGCCACCGCAGCAGCTACAAGCTCATCCAAATGCTTAATCATAATTTTGCAAGTTTTATGTTGTTTATAAATTTATCACTTATTTCACCAAACGATAAGTATCCTTAGCGATTACCAACTCCTCATCTGTGCAGATGACAGCAGCCTTAACGCGTGAGCCCTCCTTAGAGATCTCATAGTCTGTACCACGCTTACCGCGGTTGCGTACTGCGTCAAACTCAAGACCCATGAACTCCAAGCCCTGAAGTGCGTACTCACGAACCTCTGGAGAGTTCTCACCAACACCACCTGTGAAGACTACAAGGTCAACGCCACCCATCTCAGCAGCATACTCACCGATAAACTTCTTGATACGGTTGCTGTACATATCACGAGCAATGATAGCGCGCTCGTTACCCTCGTCGTAAGCCGCGTCAATATCGCGCATATCGCTTGAAATACCTGTAAGACCCTGAACACCAGACTTCTTATTGAGCATATTATCAAGCTCTGCGTATGTCATACCCTCCTTGTTTGCGATATATGTTGCAGCGCTAACATCCATAGAACCAGCGCGTGTACCCATCACAAGACCATCGAGTGGAGAGAAGCCCATAGATGTATCGAACGACTTACCATTCTTGATAGCTGTTACAGATGCACCGTTACCGATGTGGCAAGTAACAATCTTTGAGTTCTCGAAGTCAAGACCAAACATCTCAGCACCTACGCGTGCAACAAATTTATGGCTTGTACCATGGAAACCATACTTACGAACACGATACTTCTCGTAGTACTCGTATGGAATAGCGTACAAGTGGTTGATAGCAGGAATAGTGTGGTGGAAAGATGTGTCGAACACAGCCACCTGCTTGATACCTGGCAAAACCTTCTCCATAGAGAGAATACCCTCAAGGTTTGCAGGGTTGTGAAGAGGAGCAATAGAGTACAAAGACTCGATCTTAGCCTTAACCTCATCATCAACAAGGCAGCTATCTGTGAAGAACTCACCACCATGCGCTACGCGGTGACCAGCAGCCTTAAGCTCATCGAGAGACTTGATAACACCATGTTCTGCGTTAGTCAAAGCATCAAGAACAAGACGAATACCTGTTGTGTGGTCAGGAATTGGGCAGTGCAACTCAAACTTATCCTTACCCTGTGGCTTATGTGTTAGATCACCCTCAGCCAAACCAATACGCTCTACCAAACCCTTGGCAAGTAGAGTCTGCGACTGCTCCTGAACATCAAGCACCTGATACTTGATAGATGAGCTACCGCAGTTGAGAACCAAAATTACCATTGCGATTATTATTTAGTTAATTCAAATGTTTCAAAAAAGGGATTAGGTCACCACCTAAAATCACACAAAGATAATAATTTTCGGTTGACTTTCCAACCAATTCACAACTTTTTTTTTACCACACTCCAACACCCTACAAAATAGCCAATCATTTATAGTCACAACCATTTATTAAATAGCCTTTACAACAATAGATAATAACTCCAATTTTGTACTATATATCGCCATACGCAAAGTTATATTTGGAGATAGGAAATATAATATCAAGAGGATTATTTTGTCTTTTGGGGAATAATTCTTATATTTGCACGAATAACGCGCCTACACGGGCGCGAACGATTGAACTAAAACTATACTAAGATGACTACTGAAAAGATCAATCTTGCGGCTCTATCGGAGCCTGTCGGCAATGTTGCCGAAGATGCGCAGAAGACTACAAACAAGGAGGGAAACAACGAGCAAGCCATAGAGAGCCAGGCAACAACCGTTGCAATGAGCGAGAACTTTGCCGACGAGGAGGCGGCATTGGCAGCACAGGAGGCAGGACTTGAGCTTAGCGATGAGACCGAGGAGGAGGCCTTGGAGAAGAGTTCCGAGGATTCGCTCGTAGGACTTAACGAGGCAGAGCTTGTGGAGCTCTTTGCTCGAAAGATAGAATCGGAGCCAGTACAAAGACTCCGCTCGGTAGTCGAGGCTATCAAGATTGCATTCTACAAGCAGCATCGCTCAAATATCGAGGCAGAGCGCAAGGCATTTGTGGAGGCTGGCGGCGCAGAGGAGGAGTTTACACCTCAGCCAAGCGAGCAAGAGGCGCGCTTCAAAGAGCTATTTGCAGCATATCGTACCGAGCGCGACCGCTACATAGCAGAGCTTGAGGCAAGCAAGGAGGAGAATCTCAAAATTAAGCTCGCTATAATCGAGGAGCTTAAGGAGCTCATCAACTCGGAGGAGACCATGAACAACACATTCAACCGTTTCCGCGAACTACAGACAAAGTGGAAGGAGACAGGTCTTGTACCTCAGCAGAGCGTTAAGGATTTGTGGGAAACCTACAACCTACATGTAGAGAATTTCTATAACTTCATCAAGATAAACAAGGAGCTACGCGACCTTGACCTAAAGAAGAACTACGAAGCTAAGCTTGCCCTATGTGAGCAGGCCGAAGAGCTAACTCTTGAGCCACAGATTGTGGATGCATTCCGCAAGCTTCAGAAGCTTCATGATGAGTGGCGCGAGACAGGTCCTGTGGCATTGGAGTTCAAGGAGGCTCTCTGGGAGCGTTTCAAGGAGGCATCAAGCCGCATCAACAAGCGCCACCAGGAGCATTTCGAGACCATCAAGGCAGAGCAGACAAAGAACCTTGCTCTCAAGACAGAGCTTTGCGAGAAGACCGAGGCTCTTGCTACGCGCCCAATGCTTTCGCGTAAGGATTGGAACAAGGCAAGCGAGGAGCTTCTTGAGATACAGAAGGTATGGAAGACCATAGGTTTTGCACCTAAGAAGGAGAATAATCGTATTTATGAGCGTTTCCGCACTGCATGCGACAAGTTCTTCGAGTGTAAGCGTGAGTTCTACGCGGGCATGAAGAGCGAGATGGAGCATAGTCTTGCTGTGAAGTTGGAGCTATGTGCCGAGGCTGAGACTCTATCACTATCTGAAGATTGGAAACACGCAACAGAGGAGTTGATTGCTCTCCAGGAGCGATGGAAACATACTGGTCCTGTGTCTCGCCGCCATAGCGATGCTATATGGAAGCGTTTCCGCGCTGCATGCGATAAGTTCTTCGAGCGCAAGGCAGCCCACTTCTCAACCGTTGACTCAACACATGAGGAAAACCTTAAGCTTAAGCATGCACTATTGGAGGAGATGCGTAGCACAGACATCAAGGTTGGTGGCTTTGAGGCTATCAAGGAGTTCCAGCGTCGCTGGAGCCAGATAGGTTTCGTGCCTATCAAGCAAAAGGATGCCATTCAGAAGGAGTACAAATCAATTGTTGATGCTATGTTCGCTACCCTACGCTCATCGGAGCGTGACCGCTCGATGAGCCGTTTCAAGGAGCGCGTATCGAATATGAAGGGTGGCAACCAGCTACGCTCAGAGCGCGAGAAGCTATACAATAAAGTACGCCAAATGGAGCAGGATATTGCCCTCTTGGAAAACAACATCGGATTCTTCTCAAAGTCGAAGAATGCCGAGGCTTTGATTGCTGATGTTCGTGAGAAGATAGAGCGCACAAAGCGTGATATGGCAGACACCATTGAGAAGATTCGTCTTATTGACGAACATGAGACCAAATAACAAATTAGTAATTGTGTTGAGTAATTTGGTGATTTTAATACTTTAGATAAATATACAAAACAAGATACATTATGAAACTATCTAAACCAAAGTACATATTCGTTACAGGTGGTGTGGCATCATCACTCGGTAAGGGTATCATCTCAGCCTCTATAGCTCGCCTTCTTCAGGCACGCGGTTACTCTGTAACCATTCAGAAGCTCGACCCATATATCAATGTCGATCCAGGTACATTGAACCCATATGAGCATGGCGAGTGCTATGTTACAGAGGATGGTACAGAGACCGACCTTGACCTCGGTCACTACGAGCGTTTCACCTCTATACAGACAACCAAGAACAACAATGTCACTACAGGCAAGATATACCAGTGTGTTATCGAGAAGGAGCGCAGTGGCGAATTCCTTGGTAAGACCGTACAGGTAATCCCTCATATCACCGATGAGATTAAGCGTCGCGTACAGTTGCTTGGTGCAACAAAGAAGTACGATGTTATCATCACCGAGATTGGTGGTACTGTGGGTGATATCGAGTCATTGCCATTTATTGAGTCTGTGCGCCAGCTACGCTATCAACTTGGCTACCAGAACACCGTGCTTGTACACCTAACCCTTATCCCATATATGGCAGCATCTGGTGAGCTTAAGACAAAGCCTACGCAGCACTCGGTAAAGGAGCTTCTGTCATACGGTCTTCAGCCAGATGTATTGGTGCTTCGCTCGGAGCATAACCTCGGCGATGATGTACGCCGCAAGGTCGCTCTCTTCTGCAATGTTGCACCTGAGGCTGTTGTTGAGTCTATCGATGTACCAACAATCTACGAGGTTCCTCTACGCATGCATGCCCAGAACCTCGATGGCGTACTTCTTGAGAAGCTTGGATTGGAGGCAGAGCAAGAGCCAGATATGACAAACTGGGAGGCTTTCGTTGAGCGTGTGAAGAACCCTAAGAGTGTTGTTGATATTGCCCTTGTAGGTAAGTACACTGAGCTTCCAGATGCATACAAATCTATCAGCGAGTCATTCATACATGCAGGTGCTGTTAACGAGGTTAAGGTTAAGTTGCACTATGTTAACTCGGAGCGTCTTACAATCGACAATGTTAACGACCAGCTCGGTGGCATGTCAGCCATCATGGTAGCCCCAGGCTTCGGTAATCGTGGTATCGAGGGTAAGTTGGTTGCCGTACGCTACGCACGCGAGAATAATGTACCATTCTTTGGTATCTGCCTCGGTATGCAGTGCGCCGTTATTGAGTTTGCGCGCAATGTCATCGGCTGGAGCGACGCTAACTCAAGCGAGATGGCTCAGACAAAACACGCCGTCATCGACCTTATGGAGGAGCAGAAGAAGGTTACTGCAAAAGGTGGCACAATGCGTCTTGGCGGCTACCCATGCCGTTTGGAGAAGGGCTCACGCGTCGAGGAGGCATATGGTGCACAGGATATCGTGGAGCGTCACCGTCACCGCTACGAGTTCAATAGCACCTATCTTGCCGACTTTGAGGCTGCAGGCATGAAGGCTGTGGGTTTGAACCCTGATACAGGCTTGGTGGAGGTTGTTGAGATACCATCACACCGCTGGTTCGTAGGTACACAGTATCATCCTGAGTACCACTCTACAGCAGCAAATCCTCATCCATTATTCGTGCGTTTTGTTCAGGAGGCGCTAAAATATCGCGATGAGCAAGCAGCTAAGTAAGAAATTATTACATTTGCAGAACTAATAAACTTAAACAGAATATAAGTAGTGGATAAGAAAAGTATTATTGGCATTGTGCTGATGGTTGCTCTCTTCGTTGGTTTCTCATTCTACCAGAGTCACGAGATTGAGGAGCAGCAGAAGATTGCACGAGAGAAGGCTAAAACGGAGCAGACAGAGCGCGCACAGCGTGCAGCCGAAGCAGAGGCAGCAAGATTGGTTGAGGAGCAGATAAGTGCTGAGGAGCGTTTCACACGCGACTCTCTTGCTGAGGCAAATGCACAGATTGCACGCCATGGTGCTACACTATATGCTGCCCGCCGCGGTGTTGTTAAGCAGGAGGTTGTAGCCAACGACTTCATAAGCGTAACCTTTGACAATCGTGGTGGTAAGATTGTGGATGTAACACTCAACAACCACTATCGCTATGCAGAGGGCGAGCGCACTGAACTTGTGAAGATGATGACTCCAGAGTCGATGAAGATGGGTATCAATCTTCATCGTGAGGGTGCAAACGAGGTGTTAAACACCAATAACTACTTCTTTACGCCTAAGGTTGAGAAGTTCGAGGATCGCACCATCGTGACTATGACTCTCAACATCGAGCGCGATGCATGGGTGGAGTACATATATACTATATATAATACTGGCGATGCGAGCCGCGACTACCTTGTCGATTTCACTCTCAAGCAGCACAACATCGACCCGATGTTGACAAATGGCGATGAGATTGTGCTTACATGGCATAACAAGTCAAACAAGAACGAGCGTAGCTTCAAGAACGAGTCTTTGGCTACCACCATTGAATACTTCGTTGATGGCGATGTTGAGGAGTTGGATGCCGATGGCGAGAGCGAGAACGAGGAGGGCGTAGAGTGGGTTGCCTTCAAGCAGCAGTACTTCTCATCAGCCCTTATCTCGGAGCATCCATTCAAGGCTACTATGAGCTTCAAGAATGCAAAGAACGAGAAGGCGGGATATATGAAGGAGTTTGATGCCAAGGTTTCCATTCCACACACAAGTGGCCACGAGCTCTACAACATGGCGTTCTACTATGGTCCTAACGACTATAAGGTGATGAAGAATGTCGAGTTCATGGGTCATGGCTGCGATCTTGAGAAGATTATCCCTATGGGTGGTACGCTCATTGGTTGGTGGAATAAGGTTGTAACCATTCCAGTGTTCCACTGGTTGCGTGGTCATGGTCTTGGCTTCGGTCTTATCATCCTATTGTTGACCCTTCTTGTTAAGGCGGTTATCCTACCTCTTACCTATAAGAGCTATATGTCCACAGCTAAGATGCGCGCAATACGCCCTGAGTTGGAGGCTATAAACCAGAAGTACCCTAAGCAGGAGGATGCCATGAAGAAGCAGCAGGCTACCATGGAGCTATATCAGAAGGTGGGCATCAGTCCTATGGGTGGTTGTTTGCCACTTCTTATTCAGATGCCTATTCTTTGGGCTATGTTCCGCTTCATCCCTGCAAGTATCGAGCTTCGTGGCGAGAGTTTCCTATGGGCAGAGGATCTATCGACATACGATAGCGTTATCGAGCTACCATTCAACATTCCATTCTATGGAGACCATGTCAGCCTATTTGCCTTGCTTATGACCCTTGCGTTGTTCGGCTACTCGTTCTATAGCTACAAGCAGCAGGAGGCAACAACAGCAGGTCAGCCAGGTGCGGGTATGATGAAGTTTATGATGGTTTACTTCATGCCACTCATGATGCTCTGCGCGATGAATGGGTTCTCATCAGGTTTGTGCTACTACTACTTCCTATCGCAGATCCTCACCATAATTATCATGTTCGTTATCCGTCGCTCGGTTAATGATGAGCAGGTACGCGCAAAACTTATGGCTAAGAAGCCTAAGAAAAAGTCTAAGTTCCAGGAGCGCTACGAGGAGGCACTTCGTCAGCAGCAGGATCAGATGACGATCAATCGCGAGATGCGCCGTCATCAGAATAGATAGCGAGAATATCCTAAAACACTATGGGTGGCACTTCAATGGAGTGCCACCCATAGTGTTTTATTGTACCGCCACCGAAGCTCATACACAACGACTGTCCGAGGTATAATGGTAAATTGTCGCTTTTGTCACTTTGTCGCTTTCGTCTCTCTGGTCTCTCTGGTCTCCACCGTCTCAAAAAGATAACTTTAATTAGCCCCACGACCGAATTTGTTGTTAGAAGGCTGCAGATACAACGCTCGGCAAAAAAAATGCGGATGGGCTGTACTTTGACGTACTGCCCATTCGCATTTATTTTTGTTAGCGGCAGTAGATGTCTGCCTTATCACAACAAATTAGTATGATTTTGCAAATAGACCAGGGAACTTAGAAGGCTTGCCTGAGAAGATACAAGTACCCTCCTCCTCGACCACATCCATAGGGATGCAGCGGATGGTTGCCTTTGTTGCCTCCTTGATAGCCTGCTCGGTCTCAGGAGTACCGTCCCAGTGTGCTGAGATAAAGCCGCCCTTGTTCTCGAGTACCTCCTTGAACTCCTCCCATGTATCAACCTTAGTAATCATCGAGTTACGGTAGTTGAGAGCCTTCTGGAAGATGTTGTTCTGAATCTCATCGAGGAGTGCTACGATGCGGTCAACGATACCCTCCTGAGATACAACCTCCTTGGTTAGTGTATCGCGGCGTGCAAGTTCGATAGTGCCATTCTCCATATCGCGAGGACCGAGAGCAAGGCGCACTGGCACACCCTTAAGCTCATACTCTGCAAACTTAAAGCCTGAGCGTACATTATCGCGTGCATCGACCTTCACAGATACACCCTTAGCTCGAAGCTGCTGAGCTATCTCCTCGAAGCGTGCTACGGCAGCAAGACGCTGCTCCTCGCCCTTGTAGATAGGCACCATAACTACCTGTATAGGTGCGAGCTTTGGAGGAAGCACAAGACCGTTGTTATCAGAGTGAGCCATGATAAGCGCACCCATAAGGCGTGTTGAGACACCCCATGATGTTGCCCATACATACTCCTGCTTACCCTCCTTAGATGTGTACTGCACATCGAAAGCCTTAGCGAAGTTCTGACCAAGGAAGTGCGAAGTACCGCTCTGTAGTGCCTTACCATCCTGCATCAACGCCTCGATTGTAAGGGTGTCGATGGCACCTGCGAAACGCTCATTTGGTGACTTATGACCCACGATTACAGGTACACCCATCCACTCCTCGGCGAAGGTCTTATATACATTGATCATGCGCTCTGTCTCCTCTATAGCCTCCTCGCCTGTAGCGTGAGCGGTGTGACCCTCCTGCCATAGGAACTCCGCGGTACGGAGGAATAGGCGGGTACGCATCTCCCAGCGCACAACATTAGCCCACTGATTGCAGAGGATAGGAAGATCGCGGTATGAGGTAATCCAGTTCTTGTATGTATTCCAGATGATAGTCTCGGATGTAGGTCGCACGATAAGCTCCTCCTCGAGGCGAGCAGCAGGATCTACTACGATACCCTTGCCCTCCTCATCGTTCTTAAGACGGTAGTGTGTAACCACAGCACACTCCTTAGCGAAGCCCTCTACATGGCTTGCCTCGCGCGAGAAGAATGACTTAGGGATGAATAGTGGAAAGTATGCATTCTCATGACCTGTCTCCTTGAACATTCTGTCCAACACATCACGCATCTTCTCCCAGATAGCATAGCCATAAGGCTTAATAACCATACAGCCGCGCACTGCTGAGTTCTCAGCAAGACCTGCTTTAAGGACCAAGTCGTTATACCACTGCGAGTAGTTCTCGTCGCTCTTGGTCAAATCTTTAAGTTCAACTGCCATATTTTGTATCTTTATTTTGAATTATCTCAGATAATAGTGCGCAAAGGTACGAAAAAGTATTGAATATCCAACACTTGAATGCTTACTTTATTGCAAAAAGGTTATTGTTATAGAGGTGTCATTATGACACCAAAGGTACAAAAAAAAGTTGAAACTAAAAGGTGAAAAGTTTTTTAAAGAGTATTTAATGGCGTTTAAGGGTTATTAAAGGTTATTAGGGGAGATTAAGTGGGTGGTGCGCTTCGCGCGAGGTTATAAACTGAAAACTGAAAGGTATGGCATTTAAGGGTAATTAAGGGTTATTAGGGGATATTAAGGGTGTGATGCTCGCGTGAGATTAAAAATGTCATTCTGAACATAGTGAAGAATCTCGCGGTTAGCACATACTTTCAACGCCCGTATAGACCTCGAGATCCTTCGCTAAGGCTCAGGATGAACATTACAAACTGAAAAGTGAAAACTGAAAACTGAAAAGTGTGGTGTCTGCGACGCATATATATATCGTCATTGCGAAGAATTGCATCCGACAACCTTACTGATACGCAATCAGTAAGTATGCAATTCTGTGGCGATCTACCTTTGTTTTACGCCTTTGCTGATATCCACAACTCGCAACATTACAACCAACACCGAAGTTATACAGCGGCAGACCCTCACGTCGGGGCATAGACCCTACAGTGCAACCCTCACTGCCTCTGATGCCCCTCCTCAGGGTGACGGACTTATATAAACTGAAAAGTGAAAACTGAAAACTGAAAAGTGTGGTGTCTGCGACGCGTGTTTATAAAGTGAAAACTGAACTTTTCAGTTTATAAAATAGGGGCGCATCCCGAAAGGATACGCCCCCAAACACCCGCTAATAGACCAAGCAATTACTTGCCCACGAGACCCCTCTTACAACCACTCGAAAAGTCTTAGCACCACCAACAGATGCCTCAAGTTACATTTTTACATTTTTTAACTTGAAATTTATTTTATTTTCAATTACTTAGCCACATAAGGATAAGCAGCCTTAGTTGCCTCGTCAGTATTCTCTGTAACAAATGTTGCAATACCACCATTTGTATTGAACATACCACCTGTTACATTGATAGTACCACCGAAGTAAACCTCAAAAATTCTGTTAACAGAGCCTGAAGTCCAAAGGCTTGTGAACTTACCGCCCTTAACCTGGATATTGCCACCTGCAGCAGCACCGCAGAAGAAGCAACCACCAGCAGAAGAGTTTGCCTTGCCGTAGAACTCACCATCGTTGATAGTAAGAGGTGCTGAAACATAAGCAAAGTGGCGTGTCATAGACTTCTCAACAATATTCTCAAACTTACCACCATTGATAGTTACTGTTGAGCCTACATTGATCATACCGTTGTTTGACTTGAATGTACCGCCATTGATAATCAACTCACCACCCTCACGGCAATCAAGGCTATAACGATATGTTGCAGGGCTATCAAGAGCCGTACCTGTAGATGTGTACTCACCGCTCTCAATTGTAGCCTTACCGCCTACAGCACACACTGTTGACTCATAAGCTACAACCTTACCATTCTTGATAGTAAGCTCTGCGCCAGTCTTAACCTCAAATGCACTGAATAGTGGAGCTGTAACAGTCTTACCATTAAGGTCAAGAACAACCTTCTTACCCTCGATAACAACAGACTCCACAAGTGTGATATCAGCAGCCAATGTAACATTGCCACCCTTAGCGATAGCAGCCTCAAAGGCTGCAAGAGCCTGTGGCTTACGAACAATCCAACGATCATTCTCCTCTACAGCCTCGTAGCCAGCTGCAATCTTGATAAGATGACTCGCATAGAGACCTGATACCTGTGGATCTGCAGAGAAATCACCGCCTGAGATTGTCGCAGATGGGTTTCTTGAAGCATCGCCCAAGTTGTTTGTCATATCAATAATCGCCTTCAATGCATTAAATGCACCACCCTTAATCTGAATGTTAGCACCTGTATCAGCAAGAAGCAAACCACGAGCATGAGTAGCAAGAGTATTCTCACCGAAGTTGTCATTTGAGAATGTACCACCCTTGATGATAAGTGTACCACCAGAGTTTAGAACACCGGCACACCAAGGACCGTGTGATGTACCCTGATTGTTAGCCTCCTCTGCTGTGATGCACTCAGTTGAGTAAGTACCGCTATTAACAGTCACTGTACCGCCACCATTTACAGAGATAGCCATAGAGTTATAAGGAGCAGTGTACATACCCTTCTGCTCAACCTTAACATTGGTCAACTCGATGGTACCACCAGCAGACTCAATACCACCACCATACTGTGAGTAAACCTCAGCATCAGTAATAGTAACAGTAGTACCAGACAAAGCCTTTACATTTAGACCATTACCACGATAGTTGTATAGTATTACATCCTCCAAAGTTACATTTGCAGTACCCT
>JAZRRF010000081.1:0-4479 GCA_045650465.1 Alistipes sp. | reverse complement strand
CACGCAAGAACTCCAAAGAGTGACCCTTCTTCTGGAGTGGGTATGTCTCAGGATCAGCAGTGCCGTAGATCTCTATTTTCTCGGCCTGAACCTCAACGCCCTGACCTGCACCAAGCGATGCAACGAGCTTACCATCAACTCTAAGGCAAGCACCTGTGGTTACGCCCTTAAGCTCTGCCTCATCAATCTTTGCAAGATCAACAACAACCTGAATATTTGCCACACAAGAGCCATCGTTAAGAGCGATGAAAGCGACATTCTTGTTACCGCGCTTTGTTCTCACCCAGCCCTTAACTGTGATATCTCTGCCATCACCCTCCATCTTGAGGATTTCTGCAATACGAGTAAGTTTCATAAGTGTATATAATTTATTTCGTTTGTTTCGTTTCTATATATAACGCCATAATAGCCTACAAAATTACTAAATTTTTGACAAACGATTGCGCTCTTGTCACTTTTTATTATATTTGTGATACTTATTTATATGTTTTGAGTATGAAAAAGTCCTTATACACAATCTTTTTGCTTGTCACAGCTCTCACACTTATATGTGATGTAGCCTCGGCTCAGGCACGCATCTATCGCTCGGAGTTTGTATATTACGATAAGCGCGAGGATGCAAAGCAGGATATTCGCACCAACATCGAGAACTACATCATCATAGCCCCTGAGCTACAATTTGAGACCTCAGAAGGTGCTGTGCGCAGGGTTTATGAACAGAAGATTACCATCCCTGCCACATGGAACGACTACAACACATACCTACACCTCGAAAATATCGATGGCGACTACTCACTTTTTGTCAATGGTAAGCAGGTTACAGCACCCATAGATAGATTTACCCCTTCGGAGTTCTATCTATCGCCCTACTTAATGCAGGGCGAGAATACCCTCGCTATTGTTGTTGTCGAGGAGCCATCCATGAGGGCTTTGGACGAAAACCTTAAGCAAGCCGAGCGCAAGCAGTTCGATAATTGCTACCTCTTTGCACAGCGCCGCCTTGCTATCTATGATTATGATGTACACCTTGCACCAGACTCACTTGGTAGGTTTGCCGAACTAAGACTCGATGTCATCGCCAAAAACTCATTCTCAACCGATGAGGTGGTATATATAGGCTACGATATCTATGATCCTGATGGCAAGCTCAAGGAATACAGTGTCAACGACTTAGCCATGGAGGGATACTCACGAGATACGCTAAGCTTCAAGCCCTATATCTATAACTCAAACCCCAATCGCTGGAGCCCATCCAATCCTAAACTCTACGACCTTACGCTATACCTTAAGGTCAATGGCATACTTAGGGAGTATATCCCTATGAAGATAGGCTTCACCGAGTATGGCTACACCGAGCAGGGCGAGATTACAGCTTTTGGCACACCACTAAAACTTAACAAAGCTACATACAACGCAGCGAGCGACAAGGCGACCACCGAACGCGAGATTAAAGCTCTCAAGGCTAAGGGTGTAAACTGCCTATGCCCCGACTATCCGCAGCCTCGCTGGTTCTATGATGCGTGTGACCGTATAGGTATCTATGTCATCGACTGCATGGCTATATCCTCACCTACGGCACACGATGATCGCAATGTGGGTGGTACACCTGCCAACGCCCCATGGCTTGTGGAGGAGTATGTATCTCGCGCCAAGGCAATGTACTACCGCACACGCAACCACGCCTGTATCATCGCTTTCAGCCTCAGCAATACCAATTCGGGCAATGGCTACAATATGTATAAAGCATACGAGGCGTTGAAGTCTTTGGGAGATAGTCGTGCTATCATCTACCCTGCTGCCGAGGGAGAATGGAATTCGGATATATAAGGCTTTTCAATAGATAATAACAGATAGATGAGGCGGGATTATCCTCCCGCCTTTTTACATCTGTATCCTGCCTTAGTAAGTAGTTCAAGGACTCTATCGCGATGATCTCCCTGAATGATAATCTCACCATCTTTAGCTGTTCCACCAACACCACAACTCTTCTTAAGCTCCTTACCCAATTCCGCGAGGTCGTCGGCAGAGCCTACAAAACCGCGCACCACAGTAGCCACACGACCCCCCTTAAGTCTGTCGAGCCATATCTTCAAATTCTGCTTACCTGGTGGCAGAGTAGTTTCACCCTCCTTAGCGTCGGTGTCATACTCAAAATCAGGGTTTGTGGAGAACACCACACCCAATCTATCTTTCCAATCGCTTGCCATATTATTTTTGTTTTATTGGTCAAAGTTATAAAAAATTTCATAACGATATCTTAAGAAGTCAACGAAATCAATGTATAAACCTAATTACACACCCTTATAACAACCAATTGAACAGATAACCAGAGATAATAATCAAAAGCGTTACCACACTAAAAAATATTCCTATCAGTTGCCATGTCATCACCTTCTTAAGCATTGTAGCCTCTGGAATTGAGAGTCCTATGATAGCCATCATAAAGGCAATAGCCGTTCCAAGCGGAATGCCTTTCGCCACAAATACCTCAATGATTGGCACAATGCCCGCAGCATTGGCATACATCGGCACTGCTAACACCACAGCAAGTGGTACGCCCCACCAATTTTCTGCCGAGAGGTATTGCTCAAAAAAGTCTTCGGGTACATAACCGTGCATCGTAGCACCAATGCCAATACCAATCAGGATATAGAGCAAAACGCCTCGCACAATGCCCCACGACTCACGAGTGATAGCAGGTAGTCGCTTGATGAATGGTGTTTTCTCTGCCTCCCAAAGTTGGCTCTGCTCCGAAGAGTGTGCTTGTGCAGCCTTTACCCAATCGCTCAAATAGGGTTCAAGGTGCATACGGCTCAATATAAAGCCCGCAATCATTGACAGCAGCGTACCGCTCACAACATAAATTAGAGTTGCCTTAACTCCAAACGAGCCGAGGAACATTGCCACAGCCACCTCACTAACCAAAGGCGAGGCTATAAGGAATGTCAGCGTTACGCCCAGCGGTATTCCACCCTTGACAAAGCCGATAAAGAGTGGCACCGAGGAGCAGGAGCAGAACGGGGTAATACCACCGAAGAGGGCCGCCAAGAAGTAGTCCAAGCCATAGAGTTTATGCGTGGCAAGGTATTGGCGTAGTCGCTCAATGGGGAAGTAAGCATTGATTATGCCCATTACAAAACTGATGCTGAAAAGCAGTATTATAATCTTAATGCTGTCGTAAAAGAAGAAATTGACAGCCGTGCCCAATGGTGTGGTGGCATCTAACCCAAAGATGCCATAAACCAACCAATCTGCAAACCACTGTATCATACGCCCAATAACTCTTTAATCTCGGTTTCACTTGGTACATAGCCCTTGATTTTCACTTCGTCATCAACCACTACGGCTGGGGTTGCAAGGATGTTGTAGTTCATTATCTCCATAATATCCTCGACCTTTGTGAGTGTGGCTGTGATGTTGTTCTCCTTAATGACTTTTTCTATAACTGCGTAGGTTGTCTTGCACTTGCCGCAACCCGTCCCTAAAATCTTGATTTCCATAATTCTTAAATGTAAATTGTTAAACAATAATAAATCCCGATTGAAATAAATAGTATGCCTACCACTATATTGAGCCACTTCTGAATGACCTGCATCTTGCCATAGACCGCCCCAATCTGCCCTGCGCTGAACGCCAATATCCACGCAACAACAAGCACGGGCAAGGCGGTAGCAATGGCAAATAGTGTTGGTAACAGGTAGCCCATAGTTGCGCTCGCCGACATCGGAATCAGCATACCAAAATAGAGCACCCCGCTTGTAGGGCAGAATGCCAATGCAAAGAGTACACCCAATATCAACGCACCGAATCCGCCTCGTTGAGCAAGTCCCTCGTCCTTACCTCCAAAGCCGAATGACGGCAGATTTAGTCGGTTGCCAAATAGCATAAACAGACCGATAAGCAACAAGGCAGGGGGCAAAATCAACTCGCCATAGGTGGCAATAAACTTTTGAATGCCAAATACGCTCGCACCGCTTCTTAAAATTGCAATCAACACCACACCAAGCAGCGTGTAGGCAATCGTACGCCCCAAAGTGTAGAGCAAGCCTTGCACAAACACCCCTTTTCGGCTCTCGATATGCTTGCCAATGTAGCCGATGGCTGCGATATTGGTAGCCAACGGGCAGGGCGAAAGTGCCGTGAGCAGTCCGAGCAGAAATGCCGTTACTGAGGGCGTTGAGGAACTATCCAACATTGATTGTAACCACTCCATGGCATTAGTTGTTAAGCATTTCTGTTATCCGCTCCGACAAACCCTCTTTGAACTTATCGGGAGCGGTGCGGGCATTGCCGAAAGCAAATTCTGTTAGATTTGCTGCACTCTCGTTTCCGCTTTTGTCGTAATCAACGAAAATAAGCGATGACCAACTAACCTCATAACGCTCGGCAAGAGCCTCCTCCTTGGTAATATCCACCGAGCGAAATACCAACTTGCCGCTTTTCAATGGCTCTGCATAAGCCGTTTCAACCAACGCTTTG
>JAZRRF010000080.1:0-5011 GCA_045650465.1 Alistipes sp. | reverse complement strand
CCGCCACCTCCACTTAGGTCTGCAACGGTTGTTGCAGGCTTTTTTTTTGCGCTGGCGGTGCAAAGCGCTCGGCAGCGACAACGCTGATACCCGACCTCGCTCTTGTCCCTCTGGTCTCTCTTGTCTCTCTCGTCTCAAAATAACAAGAGACCCGAGAGACGAAAGGGACGAAAGAGACGAAAGCGAAGTCGCGGACAACATTTAACTGCACGGCAGTGCGGAGCGCACGGCAGTGGCAACGCGGACAACGCACGACCTCTGATGCCCGTCCTCGCTCCCGTCCCTCTGGTCTCTCTTGTCTCTCTCGTCCCAAAATAACAAGAGACCTGAGAGACGAAAGAGACGAAAGAGACGAAAGCGAAGGCGCGAGCATCATTTAACTGTACGGCGGTGCAAAGCACCCGGCAGCAACAACGCCGATACCCGACCTCGCTCCCGTCCCTATCGTCTCTCTTGTCCCTCTCGTCCCAAAATCACAAGAGACCCGAGAGACGAAAGAGACGACAGCGAAGTCGCGAGCATCATTTATCTGCATATATATCCACAACACAGCAACTTAGCAAGTCGGAAGAGATAATCGTGAAAAAATATTTTGAAAAAGTGTAGGTAGTTTGTAAAATTATGTGTACATTTGTTTGGTTAATTCCGCAATTTGAGTAAACCAAACATTTAACAATCTATAAAACTACTGTCGTATGGCAAAAATCAAAGGAACAGTTGTCGTCGATACAGAGCATTGCAAGGGTTGTGGTGTATGTGTAGCATCATGTCCTACAAAGACGCTCGGTCTATCGAACGAGGTTAATGGCAAGGGTTATCCCTTTGCTATGATGGTTGAGCCGGATTCATGTACTGGTTGCGCATCATGCGCTATCATCTGTCCGGATAGTTGTCTAACGGTGTATCGCCAAAAATTCGAGTAAACTATGGCAGAGAAAGAGGTAAAACTTATGAAAGGCAACGAGGTGATTGCTCATGCAGCAATTCGCTACGGTTGCGACGGCTATTTTGGCTACCCTATCACTCCACAGTCGGAGGTTATGGAGACACTCATGGAGGAGAAGCCTTGGGAGACTACAGGTATGGTGGTTCTTCAGGCAGAGTCTGAGGTATCTTCAATCAACATGGTTTACGGTGGTGCATCTACAGGTAAGCGTGTAATGACTTCATCTTCATCTCCAGGTGTCAGCCTTATGTCTGAGGGTTTGAGCTACCTTGCAGGTGCTGAGCTTCCATGTGTTATTGTTAACTGCCAGCGTGGTGGTCCAGGTCTTGGTACTATCCAGCCATCACAGTCTGACTATTTCCAGGCATGTAAGGGTGGTGCGCACGGTGACTTCCACCTTATCGTTCTTGCTCCTAACTCAGTTCAGGAGATGCACGACTTCGTAGCAGATGCTTTCGACCTTGCGTTCAAGTATCGCAACCCTGCTATGATCCTTGCTGACGGTTGTATCGGTCAGATGATGGAGAAGGTTGTTCTTGCTCCACAGCGTCCTCGTAAGACTAAGGAGGAGATCGCTGCAGAGTGCAAGAGCTGGGCATTGATTGGTAAGACTGACGACCGCGAGCGCAATGTTATCACATCATTGGAGCTTAAGTCTGAGGTTATGGAGGTTAACAACCAGCGTTTGCAGGCTAAGTACGACGCTATCAAGGAGAACGAGGTACGCTATGAGGCTATCCAGTGCGAGGATGCAGAGTATGTAATCGTTGCATTTGGTTCATCATCTCGTATCTGCTCTGCTACTGTTGAGATGGCGCGTGCTGAGGGCATCAAGCTTGGTTTGTTGCGTCCTATCACTCTCTACCCATTCCCAACTAAGGCTATCGCAGAGCTTGCAGAGCGTGGCGTGAAGGGCTTCCTTTCAGCTGAGCTTAACGCAGGTCAGATGGTTGAGGATGTACGCCTTGCGGTGAACGGTAAGGCTCCAGTTGAGCACTTCGGTCGCATGGGTGGTATGTTGTTCTCACCAGATGAGGTACTTAAAGCAGTTAAAGAGAAACTTATAAATCGATAAGACTATGGCAGAGGTTGAAATCAAAAAAGAGAATTTGGTATTTGGCAAGTCTAAGCTTATCTTGCCTAATGTAATGCACTACTGCCCAGGTTGTAGCCACGGTACAGTTCACAAGCTTGTTGCCGAGGTTATCGAGGAGATGGGTTTGGAGCATGATACTATCGGTGTATCACCTGTAGGTTGCTCAGTATTCGCATACAACTATATTGACATCGACTGGGCACAGGCTGCTCACCGTCGTGCTTGCGCTGTAGCAACAGCTATCAAGCGTGTTAACCCTGAGAAGATGGTATTCACATACCAGGGTGATGGTGATATGTCGGCTATCGGTACTGGTGAGACTATTCACGCAGCTGCTCGTGGCGAGAACATCGTTGCTATCTATATCAATAATGCTATCTACGGTATGACAGGTGGACAGATGGCTCCTACTACCCTTTTGGGTATGAAGACCGCTACTACTCCTTATGGTCGTGATCCAAAGCTCAATGGCTATCCTTATAAGATTGCTCAGATGTTGGCACACCTTGATGGCGTATGCTATGTTACTCGTCAGACTGTTCACACTCCAGCTAATGTGCGTAAGGCAAAGAAGGCTCTCCGTCACGCATTCGAGAATGCTATGGCAGGTAAGGGCTTCAGCCTTGTTGAGATCGTTGCTACATGTAACTCAGGTTGGAAACTTTCACCAGTTGCATCAAACGAGTGGCTTGAGAAGAACATGTTGCCATTCTACGAGCCAGGAGATTTGAAGGACACTACAAAAGAGTAAGGCATTATGAAAGAGACAATAATCATTGCAGGTTTTGGAGGACAGGGTGTCCTCACTATGGGTAAGATTTTGGCTTACTCTGGTATTATGCAGGATATGGAGGTTACATGGATGCCTTCATACGGTCCTGAGATGCGTGGTGGTACCGCTAATGTAACCGTTATCCTTTCGGATAAGGCTATTTCATCACCTATCGCTCACGAGTTCGATTGCGTTGTAGTTCTCAACCAGCAGTCAATGGACAAGTTCGAGGCACAGGTGAAGCCAGGTGGCGTACTTATCTACGACACAAACGGTATCACTAACCACCCAACTCGTACTGACATTAGCATCTATCAGATTGACGCTACTGCAGAGTGCGCACGCTTGGGTCAGGCTAAGCTCTTCAACACTATGATTTTGGGTGCATACCTCAAGGTTCGCCCTGTAGTGAAGATGGAGAATGTTATGGCTGGTTTGAAGAAGACTTTGCCAGAGCGCGCTTGGAAGATGCTCCCACAGAACGAGGAGGCTATCAAGCACGGTGGCGAGATCATTCGTCAGATTCGCTAATATAATAGCCAATCTATTTGTGAGTCCACTCCTTGGGGTGGGCTCACTATTATTATATATAGGTATCTGCCTTGTTGGCGTAGCTCTTGTTTGAGGTGTTTAGGCTAATTATAGATAGGTGTAAAAGAGAAATTTTGCGCCGTGAGTGATTTTATTGCAAAACTATTTGGAAAAAGGGTTGCATAATTGAGTTTTATTTTGTAACTTTGTCATAGCATTAAGTATAACTATGAAGAAGTTTCTACTAATCATATTTGCCTCGTTGGTAATCATACCATCACTAAATCGTGCATCGGCGCAGGTTGCTGATGATTTCCGCTTTGGTGTGCATGCTGGTGCCTACATTGGAGCTAATGCTCTAACTGGTGGTATATATGGAACATACGGAGTGGATGATTGGTTGAATATGGAGGTCGGCGTGAACTACTTGATGAAGACTTATAGCTTCTTGGATGTATATTGCGACTTCCAGGTGTTGCTCGAGATTATGCCATTCTTGCATATCTACCCTCTTGTGGGTATAAGTCTCCACGATATCGACACGCCTACGCGACCTCTCGACCAGATGAACCCTCTGATTGCCGAGTCGGGACTCACGATGCTCGACGGTTGGACTCCAGGTGTTAACTTCGGTATGGGTGTCTCATACGATATAAGCTACCGCTGGCGCGCATCGGGACAAGTGAAGATGCTCAGTCGCCTACCTCAGGGAGTACATAAAAACTCGTTTGTGTTGTTAGGTGGTATATCATACAACTTCTAAAATATAGAGAGCTGCTCATCGGGAGCAGCTCTTTTTTGTTTGCGCGGGCGGTTCGGAGCGCTCGGCAGTGACAACGCACTCTGATACCCGACCTCGCTCCTGTCCCTATCGTCTCTCTTGTCCCTCTCGTCTCAAAATGACAAGAGACCTAAGAGACGAAAAAGACGAAAGAGACGAAAGCGAAGTCTCGGACATCATTTATCTGCACGGCGGTGCAGAGCGCTCGGCAGTGACAACGCACTCTGATACCCGTCCTCGCTCTTGTCCCTATCGTCTCTCTTGTCCCTCTCGTCCCAAAATAACAAGAGACGAAAGAGACCTCAGGGACGAAAGAGACGAAAGCGAAGTCTCGGACAACATTTATCTGCACGGCAGTGCAGAGCGCACTGCCGTGCAACGCCCCTCCCCGCTAAAACGGACATTCATCCTCGTCATAGTGCCCATAGTAGCTTGGCTGTGGTGGGCAGTCGAGGTCGAGGGTCGATTGCTGAGGTTGAACACCATGAACATCGCGAACACCATGAACAAAGTGAACATCGTGAACATCGTGAACATGGGGAACACCCTGTTCACATGTTCTTTTGTTCACTTGTTCGTTCGGCTGCGTTGGGGACGGTGTGTTCTTAGCACTAATAGTGTGAATATTGGCATTTGTACGGACAAAGTTGTCATCAACCTCAAGAATACCCTTATCAATAAGTCGCTTAATACGCATACGCGCACTGTGGTGGTTGAGTGATAGCACCTCGCATAGTTTGTTTATCAGCGTGGCGCGCTCAACAACACCGCCATACTCCGTATTTAGTATATCCACTATGCGGTCGTTGACAGAGAAGCTCTCACTATGAGGTATATCGCACAACTCAGGTATGCCCTCCTCGTTCACCGCGAAGGCAAACCTCT
>JAZRRF010000079.1:0-74448 GCA_045650465.1 Alistipes sp. | reverse complement strand
TATTGCAGGATATTCTCTAAACAATATTGCAGCTCTACGCTTTTGCGAGTCAGTCCATTTGGAATGATGCTTCATCACGATATGGCGACTACGAGCAAGGAGCTGTCGGCGCGTATCACCATTCTCAAAGGTGTGAGGTATTGCATTTCATATAGTATCTTTGAAGCTATATGTCTTGAGCTTCTGCACTCTGTAGCATTATAATATTGTATGTAATATGAAATATCCAAAGTTCACATCATTATGATTCGTTAACAAAAATAAAACTACAGCGGTCCCAAACTTGTAAATATTAAACAAAAATAACTATTGTCCTAAAATGAAAATATTATCACCTGTAAATCTGCGTGTTATAAATATAAATATGAAACTATTTTTTTTGTGATTAAATAACGAACTCGTATTTTTGATATAAAAACATATGTCCATCACTAGTATTGCTAGATATGATTTTGCTAATAAATTAAGAAAAAACTAATCACTTTTAATTACAAAATTTATGTACCTAAAAAACTTATTACGAGGTTGTGCAACTGCACTTGTACTATCTCTCAGCTTTGGTTGTATAAGAGACAATGTTGATGAAAATGCGAGGATTAATGAAGAGAGTTCATCTCGAACATTAGAGTCCTTGATTACTAGATCTGCAACCTATAACGAAGCAGAACGCTCGACAATTATGAGTCAACAACAAGCAGACCCTGACAATTTTATGATGGGACGTATCATTTATAAGAATGATAGATATGAATTGTGCCTTAAGCGAGAAGATGCAAACTTCTTTGGAGTTAGCAATGAAATGTACGATGAATATGTGGCGTATGTAGAGCGACTAAATGCTTTAGCAATGCAATAATATACCAACAAACTATAAATACTAACATATTATGAAGAAATATAAACTTTATACACTAATACTTGCTATCATATTTAGTATCACCAATACATATGCACAAACATTGTATGATAATTATTCAGAAGTGAGGTCATATTTGAATTCAATGTTCCAGCAGCTCAATAAGAATCGAGTACCAACAGGCTTATTATTAGATTATGGCATAGATCTTGTCGATCTAGAAGATTATGACGGCACTATACTTGCTGATAGTACATATGTCAATGTTGATATATATAGGGATATATTGAAAACTATAATTTCATCGGATGTCAAGACTAACTACTATAGCTCATATAATAGCGTAAAGGCTAAAATAGATGCATTAGATAATGTCTCTGTTGATGGTCCGATAACATTATCTGCAGCATTTTTTCGGTATAATGTTATTAAGCCAAATGCTATCGAGGATAACTTAATAGTATACGATGCATCTAATAATAAAGTTAGTGATGCATTTAACGAAAATGGATGGATTAATCCGTATGATACAAAAATCTTATTTGCATTTGTGGCAGGTGCGCAAAAATGCGAAAGTTTTTCTGTACAATATACACTGCCTAGTGACTATTTCTTTACCAATAGTGCATTTGTGAACATGGAGTTTGATGCAGGAGATGGATTGGGATATAGACCATGCTGGAAAAATACTACTATTTCAGTAAACTATACAACAGAAGGCATTAAAACGCTAAAATTTAGAATACGAACGCTACAGGGACAATATTTGGAATCCCATACTTACATACAGATTAAATTACCGGATGCATCTATACAAGGTGGCTCAATTTATACAACTAAAGATTATAAAGAAACTATAGATGGAGTCACGCTTTCAGCAAGAATAGTATATGATTCAAGTATAAGCTCTCAAATTCTGAAACCATTCATTGTTGTTGAAGGATTTGATCCTTGGATGTTACAGGATATCTATCAAAGTAATACTAATAATGGGTATAATCCATACCCACAAAGCAATATTCACACTGGATATAATGATTATGAAGATTATCAATATGTCTTCAATAATATTTTACATGATGAATATGGATATGATGTAATCTATGTTGATTGGGATAATTGCACTGCAGATATTAAGAAAAATGCTATTCTCCTACAAAAGATTATTAAAGATATAAACTTAATGAAAGCATCTACTGGTAGTACAGAACAGAATGTGATTCTTGGTTTGAGCATGGGTGGACTTATCGCGCGATATGCTTTGCGAGACATGGAGATAAAAAATGAGACCCATGAGGTCGCTGCATACATCTCCGGCGATACACCTCATTTGGGTGTGAATGTCCCCATTGGTTATCAAATTCTACTTAATCAGTTGCTAAGCTTTATCCATGGATATGATAAAACTTTGTATATAGCTGATTTATTCTTGGATGGTCAAATTAATGAATCAGAAAAGATCATAAAAGACATTATAACATCAGATGCCGCCAAGCAAATGATGTATAGATATGTTAATGGAACATATATATCTGATGATTGTTACAATGCATGGCAACAAGAACTTACAGATATGGGATTCCCTCAAGGTGATTTTGGAAAAGGTATGATTTTATTAGCTATGGCAAATAATGATTCATCAGATGATGTAAATCCTTTAATTGAATCGAAACATTTGCTTCTAGCAAATGGATATGTTAAAGCGTCATTATGGTCTATGTTACTTGTAAAACTATTTGATGGGCTAATAGATACTGGTGATAGCCTTGAAGAAATATTAAATTTTGGCACAATACTTGGTTCGAACAGAATAGACATTGATATAGAAGTCAATCCATTTAGTTCTGTAAATATAGGTAATACATTGTCAAAGTTTAAATTAACATATACGAAAAAATTCTTGTGGTTATTCCCTAAGACATTTACGATCTTTAACTCTGATGTATCTATGCCAGCAAATAGCCTTTATTATGAGGACTTCCCAGGTTCAAAATACTGCTTTAGGCTTGAAGATATGAATGGCGTAAAACATAATAATGCACAATACCTATTTAATTGGAGCGAGTCAGGTGTTTTGGGAGGATATAGTTTCCATGGAGGCTTTTCAGATTACATAATGTTTGTTCCGACAGCTAGTGCTCTCAATATTACAAATAATGGGAATCCACTAACTGAGGCAAATTATAAAAATGATTATGCAACTACTCGTAAACCAATAACCAATACTCCGTTTCATTCATACTATATTGATGTTTATGATGATCCAAATAGAAATATTGACACACGAGAACACATCAAGTTTAGCCCCAACGCATATAAGTGGATTGCTAATCAAATAAATATGAATATTGATGGTCCTGATGTAGCTCTAGCTTCAGCACAATATACGGTATCAGGATTAAATGATTCAGAAGCTTCTATTTCTTGGAGTGTTTCTGACGATACTGTAGCTTCTATTGATGATTCAGGTAAACTTACGATACTTAAAAATGGTGTCGTAGATGTAATCGCTTATTACTGGAATCGAAATGGCAAATTGTATAGAAAGACTAAGAGTGTATTAGTGGAGTTTCCTGATATTGCTATTACTAAAAGATATGCTGCTGGCTATGGATACAAATTCTCAGCAACAATTGTAGATGATTATAACTCAACTCTTAGTGATATTATATCCAGCTGCAACCTTCAGTGTGAGTGGTCACTCATAGATAGTGATGGAAATGTAATAACAGAAACTATCCCATCAAGCTCATTTGAATATCTACCCGAAAATGATGAGGCTGTAACTATTACATTTAGATTAGTTGATAGTATGGGAAATAAAAGTGATATGAGAAGTGTATCATTTAATTTGAAGACACCTTTTAATTCAAATTACACTTATGTTGTCGTTAACACATATGGTGGAGTCTATTTTATCAAAGAGGATAATACATACGATATAGGCTTGCCAACTGATGATTTGACGATAACATTTAGAAGTGAGATTATGAATGATAATGATAATCTCTTGACTCTTATAAGTAAATATCTTAAAGGGAATAGTTGTTATATGGACTGTTTCAATGCTAATTCAGGCTTTGGCATATCATTGGTTGGTTCAAAAGTCTCAACATCTCTCAAATGGAGTTTTAATCTATTTGATCACTCTACCTTTATTGAGGATATTGAAAGTGCAATAAATTATGAGGGAACGACTCGTCAAGTTATATCAGAATATGATTTGGTAATTAAAAATAGTGCTTTAGAAGCACTACAACGTATGCCATTCAGAATTATATACAATCCATATTTTGGAATATTATAAATATTGTATAATTTTGTAAAAATTAACAACCATGAAAAAAATAGCATATAGCCTTATGGCATTAGTTGCAGTGAGTGTGGTGACCTCGTGTGAGAAGTTGCGAGAAATCGGTGTTTTGCCTGAGCCAACAAAGTATCCTATTGAAATGTATGTTACTAGTTCTAAGTGGGGACTTGACAAAACTTTTATCTCTTGCGATTCAGAATGGTATTGGAATCCCGTAAATGGTGATACTCTTGAGTTTAGGATTACAGAGAACTTCAATCGTAAAGAGGGATTAATTTGCTTTGGAATGGAAAGGCTTAATATTATGATTCCATACAAGGATGGTGAATCAAGACCCACATCGTTTAACATAACTATATACTTGCAAGATATTCCGCTAGAGGAGAATATTAAGTATTATGTGGGCGACACAGATGGTATCGATATAAGCGATGGTATACCTGCATCTAATTACATTGACTCATTTGGGACAAATGTGTCATATATGGCATTGAATATGTCAGGTGTTTCAGGTTATGATATGTCCACTTCTGGTTGGATGAAGTTCACTCGACTTGAGCTTACACACGATAATGACGAGGGCTATGCCGATGACTACGAAATAGACATGGAGTTTGAATTTGAGGTCAAAGATCCCGAAACGGGCGAGATAACACTCAAGGTTGAAAATGGCAAAGTTCTCAATAACCCAGGTAAGTGGAAGGTGCATGATATACATTAATGAGCATATATAACGAAGGATATGTGGCGACTACTCGATATTGAGCGGTCGCCACAACTTGCTTAGCTGGTGTAGTAGTCGCTATCGTACCCTTGCTCGTCGTAGTTATATACTTCGCCCGAAACCGCAACCAACCTCTCGATTTTCCTTCGTGATATGCTCGAAAAGTAGCGTTGCAAAACTTTTGGGTTACGCTGCAAAACAAATATTTTTAACACATATTGATTTTCAACGACTTACGGACTAAGATTCGTAGGTCGTTTTTTGTTTTGCAAAACTCTTTCCGAGTAACTTTGTGATAGAATAAATCGTGAAAGAGTAATAACCTATTGTATAACCTATAAAACTTAGAACTATGAAAAAGAGTTTATTAATGTTGTTGATGCTTGCGGTAGCGGGTATGGCAGCGTCGTGCGAGAAAGATGTTATTAATAGTACAAATCAAAATGAGGCTAACACCTCAACAAATGCTGTAGAGGGTACTGATGCCACTGCAATGAAAGAACTCCTTGGATGCTGGGAATATGTATCTGTGGCTGATAAGGACGATCAGTTCTATAGCCATACAGATTATGTGTTCTATTTCTGGGAAGATGGCAATGGTTATCTAACTATTGATGCGTATGATAAGTCAAACCTTATAAACTCAACTACGAGAAATTCGTTGACATATTGGGTAAAGAGCGAGAAATTGTATGTTCAATATGGCAACTCATCGCCTATCGAGTGGGAGTATAGATTCAAAGACAACACGCTAATTATGCGCTCTGATATGGATGAGTACGGCAACATCTTTGAATTTACTAAGATAGAGGATGGTGATATGCGTTTTGTTGGCGATTGGAGCACAATGCGCAATGGCGGTGACAAATACTATGATGACCACATCAAATTTGTGACTCCTAAGGATGGATTTACATATTATAATGTATATGACAATCCAAATTCTGCACCAGTCGAGGGTTCAACAGAGATGGTATGGTTCAAGTATTCGACTGAGGGTGATATGCTCATTATGACAAACATCGACTCTGCAACATCAACAAAGAAGTACTATCGCTTTGAGGATGGTAAGCTCTACTTGAGCGACGAGAATGGTGGCATTGAGACTTGCTACAGCAAAATCAAGAAGTAAATTATCATAGAATATCCTTATTGAAAAAGGATTAGCCTGATGTGACCCAGAGGTTCTTTACATAAACTTTTGGGTCACTTCAAATTATCACCCAAATTATCTTATCTTTGTGGAAAATACAAAAGCTTTTATGAAACGACTACTTACTATACTTTTTCTTGTCCTTTGTTTGGCGTCGTGCAACCGCCATTCGGATCACTGGGTGACTATTACCGATATGGAACGCATTATCGAGGAGCGCCCTGATAGTGTACTTAATGTGTTGCAGACTATTAATGTTGATGAGCTATCTGACGACGAGGAGCGAGCAAAACACGCAATGTTGCTCTCTATGGCCTTGGATAAGAATGTCATAGATAAGACCGATTTTGAGGTTCTACAACCAGCTATTGACTACTACGAGGATAATGGCTCTGCGACAGATAAACTACGCACATACTACTATCAAGGTCGCATCTATCAGAACGCAGGCAATGATGCTTTGGCGATGGAAGGTTTTGTAAAAGCATTTTCGAAAGGCGCTCAATCTAATGACATACTGACAAAAGCACGAGTACACTTTGCGCAAGGCAATATATATTACAATTTGTATGACTTCGACAACTTTGTAGAGACTAATAAAAGTGCTGCATCATACTTCAAGCAAGCAGAAAAATATAATAGTTATGCAGACTGCTTAAATAGAATTATCAATGGATACACCTTAAAAGATGAGCCTAAAAAGGCTTTGCCTTATATTGATGAGTGTAAACAGATGTTGGATGGTCTAAGCATTCCCACATTAACAGATTTTTATTCATCATACATCACCTACCTAATAAATTATGGCACAGAGCAAGAGATTGATGAAATCATACATCAATACACTAACTCTGTCCCATCTTCTAATGTAGACTGGCTCACAATAGCAAAAGCATATCATAAAATGCGTCAGTATAGTGAAGCGCTATCTATTTTATCACAATATGATGCAGAAGGTAATGAATATAAAAAGAAAAAGCATCTTGTAATTTTATATGAAGTTTATAGCGGTTTAGGTGACTACAAAAACACTCTTGAAACATTTGAAGAGTATGTAGATTTACTGATTGATGACATCTTGGTTCAAATGCAAAAAGATACCAAGTTTGTTGAGGAGCGCCACGCATTGGAGATGGCAAAGGCAAAGGAGACTGAAGCAAAGAATAGGCGTACTATTGCGGTCTTGGCCTGTGTCGTTGCGTTGATTGGTTTACTCTTAGTGATTATGGTTATTCGCCGACGATTGCGAATTAGCCATAAAAAGAATAGAGAGTTGGAAGTTGAGAAGCAGAAATACGAGCAGCTATATGCAGATGCTGTTGCCGAGCGCGATGCACTAACTAAAATGGTCGAGGACTCAAGCGTTAGGGATGAGGCAAAGGCAGTCATTAAGGCGCGACTCGATGTGCTGAATAAGGTTATCATTTCGCAGATTACGGGCACTACATCTGCCAACAAAAAGGCCTATGAGGAGTTGGTGCTGCTACTGGCCGATAAGGAGACCTTTATCGAGTCAACACGCCTCACCATTGAGGGTAACAATCCCGAGTTTATCACCGCTCTCAAAGAGCGACGCTTGACAGGCGAGGAGATAAACATCTGCTGTCTGTATGCAATAGGCTTGAAGGGTAAGGATATCAAGGCCTACACAAATCAGTCAAGACACTACAACCAGAGTGCCGACATCCGACACAAGCTTGGTCTTACGGAAAGTGATACCAACCTCTCGATTTTCCTTCGTGATATGCTCGAAAAGTAGAGGGTGTAAAACTTTTAGTTTACATGGTAAAACAACTCAAATACATTTTACTATCCGAAAATTTGGAAAATTCAAAGGGGGGGGTAAATTTGTAAGCGGAAACTTAGATGGTCTTAAAACCTCTTAAAATAATAAACATACAACTTAAAAATAAACACCTATGAAAAAACTTATGTTTAGCCTAATGGTAATGATTGCAGTGAGTGTGGTGACCTCGTGTGAGAAGTTGCGAGAAATCGGTGTTTTGCCTGAGCCAACAAAGTATTTCATTGAGATGAACATGACCTATGATGATTGGGGGCTTGACAACACTTTTATTTCAACCTACAATGAGTGGTATTGGAATGTAGTTAATGGAGATACTCTTGAGTTTAAGGTGAAAGAGAACTATGATGGAAAAGAGGAGCAAACTAATTTTACGCTTATAAGACATAATGTTCCGATTCCCTGTAACAATGAGGATGAAGTACATTATGTTTATATAGGTTTTGGCCTTAGCTTACAAGATATTCCTCTTCAGAAAGACACAAAATATTATTTCGGCGATGTTGAGGGTGTTGATACAAGCGATGGCGTGGTTGCGTCTGGTCACATCTCAATGTGGGGTAGCATGGAACTACAGAACTCGACTCTCGGTTGGATGAAGTTCACTCGACTTGAACTTACACAAGATAACGACGAGGGCTTTGCCGATGATTATGAGATAGACTTGGAGTTCGCATTTGAGGTCAAAGATCCCGAAACGGGTGAGATAACACTCAAGGTTGAGAAAGCTAAAGTCATTGCCAATCCGGGTCAGTGGGAAGTAAAATAATATAATATAATATAATATAATAATAACCGTTGGTATGCTATCAATACAAAAATAGTATAGACCGAGAATCAGTAAACAACATCGGCAGTCACCTTACGAGTGGCTGCCGATATTGTTATATAGATGCTTGTATATGTGCTAAATACAACGCAATATCTTTCCGAAATTATTTGATTAGCAATGCTTAAGCATACTAATATGTGTTATGCTTATAGCTGCATAAGAATATATGATTAAAGAAAGTGGGTAAAAATGTTTGTGGTTAATTTATTTGCATTACTTTTGCAGTCGAATAAGCAATAACTATAAAAATGACAGATATGATATGGCTTATTTATAGTAAAAGTAATAATAACATAAATAATAGATTATAATTATGACATCAATTATCAATGCACAGCTTCCAGAGTTTAAGGTTCAGGCATATCACAACGGCGCATTCACAACGGTATCAAGTGAGGATTTAAAAGGTAAGTGGGCGCTATTCTTCTTCTACCCAGCGGATTTCACCTTTGTGTGTCCTACAGAGTTGGTGGATCTCGCAGAGAAGTATGACAAGCTAAAGAGTATGGGTGTGGAGGTCTATTCTGTAAGTACCGACTCACACTTTGTACATAAGGCATGGCACGATGCTTCGGAGAGTATCCGTAAGATTGGTTACCCTATGTTGGCAGACCCTACAGGTGTGCTTAGTCGTGGTTTTGGTGTTATGTCCGAGGAGGATGGAATGGCATATCGTGGTACATTCCTTGTAAATCCTGAGGGAAAGATTAAGATTGCAGAGATTCAGGATAACAGTATTGGTCGTAATGCCGATGAGTTGGTACGCAAGGTTGAGGCGGCTCTCTTCGTAGCTAATCATCCAGGTGAGGTTTGTCCAGCCAAGTGGCAGCAGGGTGCTCAGACGCTTAAGCCAAGTATTGATCTTGTAGGTAAGATTTAGTATCTAAAATGCGAGAGTGGCTAAGGGGACATAGTTCATCTTAGCCACTCTTCTTAAAAATGACTCACTATGTTAGACGCATCAATCATACAGCAAGTAACAAGTATATTTCTGAACTTGGATGCTCAATACACTCTATTAGCTCGAATATCTCCGTTGCGAGAGGAGGGTACTCAGATGGTAGAGTTCCTGCAAGACTTTGCAACAACATCGCCTAAGATTACAGTTGAAATTGTGGAGGATGAAGGTGACGCACTCTCATTTGAGCTTCTCAAAAACAAGATGCCTACGGGTATTGCCTTTCGAGGTATTCCCAACGGTCATGAGTTTACATCGTTGCTCTTAGCGATATTAAATGCTGATGGCAAGGGTAAGAACCTCCCTGATGAGGGTATAGCGCGCCGTGTGCGTGCCCTGCAGGGCAAAATATGCCTTCAGACCTACATATCGCTCACATGCACCAACTGTCCAGATGTGGTGCAGGCGCTAAACATCTTTGCATTGCTAAATCCGAATATTAAACATGAAATGGTCGATGGAGCACTCTTCCAAAGAGAGGTGGAGGCTAAGGGTGTGCAGGCTGTACCGAGTGTATTTGCAGATGGCGAGCTTCTCCATGTTGGTCGTAGTTCACTGGGAGAGTTGCTTGATAAACTGGAGTCGCGTTACGGCTCATCGAGTCTCAGCTCTGATGAGCATGTAGGCGATGCCAAGCATGAGTTCGATGTTATCGTCTTGGGTGGTGGACCTGCAGGCGCTTCGGCTGCAATATACTCGGCACGCAAGGGTCTTAAGGTGGCTATCCTTGCCGAGCGTATAGGTGGTCAGGTTAAGGAGACGGTGGGTATTGAGAACCTTATATCTGTGCCTTATACCACGGGTAGTGAGCTTGCGGATAATCTCCGTACACACCTAACACACTATCCTATTGAGCTATTTGAGAATCGCCGTATAGAGCATACGGAGCTTAAGGGTGCAGAAAAACTTATTCGTGTTAAGGGTGGTGAGCTTTTTAGTGCTCCAGCTGTCATTATCGCGACGGGTGCTGGCTGGCGTCGTCTAAATGTTGAGGGCGAGTCGGAGTACATAGGTCGAGGTGTGGCGTTCTGTCCCCATTGTGATGGACCATTCTATGCGGGTAAGAGGGTTGCCGTTGTAGGTGGTGGCAACTCAGGTATCGAGGCGGCTATAGACCTTGCTGGTATATGTCAGAGAGTTACAGTCGTAGAGTTTATGGATGCTCTTAAGGCGGATCAGGTGCTACAGGATAAACTTCGCAGCTTACCCAATGTCGATGTGCTTCTCTCTACGCAAACCATTAAGGTTGAGGGCAATGGAAGCAAGGTTACAGCCTTGAAACTCAAGAATCGCCAGACAGATGTAGAGCATCTGTTGGAGTTGGATGGCGTATTTGTGCAGATTGGTCTGAGTGCTAATAGCCAACCTTTTGATGAGTTGGATAAGACACGCATAGGTGAGATTATCATTGACGCGCACTGCCGCACAAACATTCCAGGTGTCTATGCTGCGGGAGATGTATCTTCGGTGCCATACAAGCAGATTATCATTGCTATGGGCGAAGGTGCTAAGGCTGCGCTTACGGCATTTGATGATAGGGTTCGCGGGGTGATATAGAGTTAGCCTCGCTATATGCCCATCCCGACATCGCTATGCCACCAAAGTTAAGTGATTTAAGGTAGGGTATCTTGTCGGGCGTAACACCCCCAAGTGCAACAACGCGGCTATCAATAATACCTCTGTTGGCGGCCTCTTGAAGCTCTTCGTGGCTAAAGCCTGAGCGATACCCCTCTTTAGATATGCTGTCAAATATAGGGCTGAGAAAGATATAGTCGCACTCAGCCTTATATCGTATAACCTCCGAGAGTGAGTGGCATGAGCGTGTGTAAGAGCCGTTGTAGCCATCGGGAAGATGTGTGATGTTTCTATTTTGGTGAATACCTCGCAATGAGAACTCCTCATATAGGGTGGCATAGTCGTGAATGACGATGCGTGAGCGTTCTGTCTCTGTAAGCATCATAAGAAGCTCTCTGCAATAGTCAATACCAGCCTCAGGCTTGCGAAGATGCACAATATCGATGCCATTGGCAAGGAGACGACGAATTATCGTCGCCTCCCCGTCAATAGCATTGGGTAGCGTGATTACAATCTTAAGCATTGCCGTTAGCCTATAAGTTTGGCGATGATAAGCTCTGCAACCTTCTTGCCCGATAGTAGCATACCTCCAAAGATAGGACCCATGCGTGGTGTTCCACTTACGGCTGATGCTGCCATGCCACATACATACAAACCTGGATATATCTCCTTTGTGCCGTTTACAACCTCTTCTTCGCCTGCTACAACATCTAACGAGCGCTCGCCAATGACAGCACCAGTGTCGGTGGCAAGGCGAATGCCATTCTTGCGCGCTACGGTGCAACACATCTCGCTATCGTGTCCTGTGCCGTCAATAACACACTTTGCCATGATGTTGAGTGGGTCAACATGCATACCCTCGCGAAGTACTGGCGTCCAGTTAACTACAACACCACTAACTACATCGTTTTTGAAGATTACATCTTCAACAGAGTAGCAGTTAAAGATTGTTGCGCCAGCGTGTACAGCCTTATAGAGTAGTGCTGCGGTGCTCTCAACGGAGTCCATAACATAGAGGTTGTCGTCATACTGCTCAAAGTTAATGTCGAACTCCTTGATAATATGTAGTGCCTCCTCTTGAACGACAATCTGGTTGAACATCATAGCACCGCCCCACATGCCACCACCGGGTGATAGCTTTCTGTCGAACTGAGCAACTTTCAATCCCGCCTTGGCGAGGTAGTAGGCTGCAACAATACCCGAAGGTCCGCCACCTACGATGGCTACATCCAAATCCAAATTCTTCTCCAACTTGTTGAAATAGGTACTAATAATACCGTGTGATACATTTCTTTCAATCATAACTTTAAATATTTATTTAAGGGTTGTTATTACTCTTCGCATAGCGTATGGCTAATTCTCATAGCGCAGAAATTAGGTCCGCACATTGTGCAATACTTGCCACCTACATTATTCGATGTTTTGTAGTATTCGAGGGCTCTCTCAGGGTCGAGCGAGAGGTTGAATTGATCTTTCCAGCGGAACTCATATCGCGCCTTGCTTAGTGCATTATCTCTAACTATAGCCCCTGGATGCTGTTTGGCAAGATCGGCAGCATGGGCTGCAAGTTTGAAGGCTACAACACCCTCGCGTACATCCTCCTTGTTTGGTAGAGCAAGGTGCTCCTTAGGTGTTACATAGCAGAGCATTGCCGTGCCGTACCAGCCAATCTGTGCTGCTCCAATTGCCGAAGTGATATGGTCATAACCTGGGGCGATATCCGTAACGAGTGGACCGAGAGTATAGAACGGTGCGTTGTGGCACTTCTCGATCTGACGCTCCATATTCTCCTTAATCTTGTGCATAGGTACATGTCCCGGTCCCTCGATAAATACCTGTACATTCTTTGCCCAAGCACGCTCCACAAGCTCTCCCATGGTGTCTAACTCGGCAAACTGCGCACGGTCATTGGCGTCATAGATGCTTCCAGGGCGTAGTCCATCACCAAGTGATAGAGCTACATCGTAGCGTGCAGCAATATCACATATATCATCGAAGTGCTCATAGAGAAAGCTCTCCTTTTGGTGGAATTGACACCACTTCGAGATGATGCTACCGCCGCGGCTAACGATGCCCGTAAGGCGGTTAGCGGCGAGCATTACATTCTTAAGGCGAATGCCACAATGAATGGTGAAGTAGTCAACACCCTGCTCACACTGTTCAATAAGTACATCGCGATATATCTCCCAAGTAAGCTCCTCGGCCTTGCCACTTACGCGTTCCATAGCTTGATAGATAGGTACTGTGCCAATAGGTACAGGGCTGTTGCGCAAAATCCACTCGCGTGTTTCATGGATATTGGGGCCTGTCGAAAGATCCATAATGGTATCTGCTCCCCACTTGCAACTCCATATTGCCTTTTCAACCTCCTCCTCGATACTCGATGTAGTTGCCGAATTACCAATGTTAGCATTAATCTTGGTGAGGAAGTTTCTGCCAATAATCATAGGCTCAGCCTCTGGATGGTTGATGTTTGCAGGGATAACAGCACGACCCTCGGCTACCTCCCTGCGCACGAACTCTGGGGTTATGTGTGTCTCGATGCCCAACTCCTTGCAGTTCATATTCTCGCGTATGGCAATATACTCCATTTCGGGGGTTATTATGCCCTGCTTTGCATAATACATCTGGCTGATGTTTGCGGCATCCCTCTTCTGACGATCCTTAATCCATGTCTCGCGCAGATGAGGTAATCCTCGCTCCAAGTCGATGTCGATGTTCGGGTCGCCATACGCACCTGAAGTGTCGTAGATATAGATTGCTGGATTTGGCTCCTCTACACGCTCTCCATCCCTGATTGTCACCGTAGGCATCTGCCTTACTCGGCGCATCGCCACGCGGATGTCGGGGTGAATGGCTCCCTCCATATAGACCTTTTCCGATTCTGGATAGGAGATTCTTAAATCTGTTTTCATAACTTTAGATTATTTGTTTATAGGTTCGGTATCGTTATTTGAGGAGAATATTCGCTACCTTGCGCATCTGTTGCACAGGCTCTTCTGCATTGATAATACTACCACTAAGGGCAATACCTCCTACGCCACACTTCAATAACTGGGGAATGTCATCCTCTCTAATGCCGCCAATGGCAATAAGAGGTATCTCAATATTGCACTCACGCATCTTGGAGATTATATCATGGTAACCCTCATAGCCAAGGATAGGTGCGAGGCGCTTTTTGGTGGAAGTGTAGCGAAATGGCCCGCACCCGAAGTAGTCTGGTAAAGTGCTATCTATATGTGTTAAGATATCCTCAAAGGAGTTGACCGTAGCTCCAATAATATACCCCTTACCAAGAATTTCGCGAGCCTTATGTATGGGCATATCCTCCTTACCAAGATGTACGCCGTCTGCACCTATACGCTTGGTGAGCCAGACATTGTCATCAATGATAAATGTTGCCCTATACTCTCGACACATCCTCTGTATGATGAGAGCGGTATCCTCCATTTCGCTCTCCGTAGCATCCTTCATCCTTAGTTGTATCCAACGACATCCCCCCTCCAAGGCGAGGCGTGCGGAGTCTATGTATGAGTAGCAGTCGTTGTGATGTGTAATGAACTGCAAGCGATGGTTATTACTCTTCATATATAGTCATCTTTTGAGGGTTAAATAGATGGTTTACTGGTCCATAACCTTCGCCTATGGCTACATCAGCACCTGATGTTATGGCACTAAATATATATGACTTAGCCTTGCTAATCGCCTCTCTGAGATTGTAACCACGAGCAATGTGTGCGGCTATAGCAGAGGAGAGCGTACACCCTGTACCGTGTATGTTGCGCGTTGTGACGGTGGGGGTTGAGAAGTGTGTGACAACTATTTCACCGTTGTTGTGCTGATAGAGTATATCGCTCTTTGTATCACCCTCCTCATGTCCCCCTTTAAGAAGAATTGCTCGCGCACCAAGCGAAATGAGATAGCGTGCAGCCTCTAACTTCTCATTTGGCGTGTTAAGTGGAGTTGATGCAAGTGCCTCCATCTCTGGAATATTGGGGGTTATTAAGTGTGCCATGGGGATGAGTTGCTCCTTTATTGTCGCTTGTGCGGCGGTCGAGAGTAGGCTGTGTCCGCTGCTCGATACCATAACAGGGTCGAGAATGATGGGTATGGGGTATTGCTGAAGTGTTTTGGCTACGATGCAAGCAATCTCCTCGTTTGCAAGCATACCAATCTTTATTACCTTAGGCTTAATATCCTCTATGGTGGCAACAATCTGTTCGTGCACCATTTGTGCTGGGATGGCGTGTACGGACCTCACCCCCATGGTATTTTGTGCTGTGATGGCAGTTATTGCCGTTGCTCCATATACACCGAGGGCGGAGAATGTCTTAAGGTCAGCCTGTATGCCTGCGCCACCAGAGGAGTCTGAACCTGCGATGGTGAGTGCAACAGGGTATCGCCTTTTATGCGTGGTTAAAGCGATGTGATGAAGGGTAGCCTCCCCATGGTTGTTGTTGACTTTTAGTTTCATAATAACCAAGTTAAAAGTTCTATAACGGGGGACCCTAAAAAACGAAAACGCATACCTTCTAATACGGGGTATGCGTTATGATATTATCCACAATTCCTACGGCAGTACTAACTGCATCAGGTTCGAGGGTATAATCTCAGCCACTTAAGGCACCCCTTTGTCTTATGCAAAGGTAGATATATTTTCTTAAAATGCAAAACAATAGCCATAAATCTCGAAAATTATATATATTTTTGTCTCCGAAATGGTGTTAAATTAAAATTGAAATTGTATGAATGAAATCTCTATTTGCCCAAAGTGTGGTGGTGAGAATGTATATTTTGATGGTTCGCTATATGTGTGCCCTGATTGTGCGCATGAGTTTGAGGAGGCTGCAAACTCAGCTGTAAGTGGTGCAGATGTGGCTAAGGATAGCAATGGTGTGGAGTTGTTGGATGGCGATGCAGTGACTGTTATCAAGGATCTCAAGGTTAAGGGCTCGTCGATGGTCATTAAGCGAGGTACAAAGGTTAAGAGCATCCGCCTAACGGATAATCCCGAGGAGGTGGATTGTAAGATTGATGGTAGTAGTATTGTGCTAAAGACCTGCTTCCTAAAGAAGTAGTAGCAGGGATATCTAATAATGTGTGTGAGGGACTGCTGTAAATTGTTTATAGACAGTCCTTTATGTTTGTGTATTGATGAGTATGGTGTAAATCATGTTAAGTCGTATATTTTACCATGAGACCGAAGTTGATCATAATGGATTTTGATGGCACGCTGGGTGATACGCGCCACAATATCATCGTAACACTACAGCGTACCATGCAGATGCGTGGTTTGGAACTTCGTGACGAGAGGGAGTGTGCTGCAACAATAGGGCTTACCTTGGAGGATAGTTTTCGTAGGATGTACCCTCAGATGAGTAGTGCCGAGGCGCAGGAGTGTGTCGCGCTCTATAGAGATATATTCTATCGCAGTATCGAGGAACTTGCACCCGAGTCATTCCCAGGTGTTAGAGATACTCTTGCACGCATAGCTGCTATGGATATAAAGCTCTCTATAGCCTCGTCGCGCTCCTCGCCATCGTTGCTACTGTTTCTAAAAAATATGGGCATACGCGACTATTTCACATATGTTCTCGGCTCGGATAGTACAACAAAACATAAGCCCGACCCTGAACCTGTGCTACAGACACTCAAAATGCTTGGTTTTAAGTCCTCTGAAGCTTTGGTAGTGGGAGATATGCCCGTAGATGTCGCCATGGCACACAATGCTGGTGTAAGGGCTGTAGGTGTATCTTATGGCAACGCCACGCGCGAGGAGCTCAAAGATGCTAATGCTGATTGGATTATAGATGACATAGCGCAGTTGGTGCAAATAATAGCCAATATTTAGTCTTCAGTGGGTTACTATTGATTACTTTTGCGTATATTTGCGAGTAGTATTTCATATATCTTTTGAACAGTGAGTAGGTTTGTTCTTGTATTTAGGTGGCTATGGCGAGTTATGGTGTCGCTCGTGTGGTTAGTTGTGGTGGCGGTGTTGGTTACGAGTTTCTCGCGTTGCTATGACTTTGTTCCAGCTGAGCCATTTTCAGGTGATGATATTTTTAATCCATATGCCAATTTTGATGCTAATGTAGGGTGGAAACGCACTTCGTTGCATACCCATACGCGTGTTGAGGGCCTACTTAACGAGTGTGATCATAGTGTCGAGGAGGCGTGGACTAAGTATAGGGATTTCGGCTACGATATAGTTGGAATATCAAACCATAATGAGATAACGCAACACCCAGCACAGGAGCAGGATATTCGTATCTATGAGCATGGTTACAATTTGCGTAATTTTCACAAGTTAGTTATTGGCACCGAACGAGTTAATCGCTTCGATGCGCTGTATCCTCTATTCCCATCGCAGGCGCAGTGGCAGCTCGATATGTTGGGCATGGAGAGTGAACTGTTGCAACTTAACCATCCGTCGCGTTCGGCGCTCCTTGATAGTGCTATGCTTTGCCGTATTGGAGGGTATGACATAATGGAGCTTTCGGGTTTTTATAATTTCTTGGAGAATAGACATTGGGATTGGGCATTGAGTGCTGGACGCTATTCGTTTGCGCTTCTAAACGACGATTTGCACTATCTCGATAGGTCGGGTCGTTTTGCTGTTAGATGTAGCATGCTTGGAGCTAATAGCTGCACCAAAGAGGCGATTATTTCAACACTAAGGAGTGGATGTTTCTACTCGGTTCGTGTGCCAGATTATGGTGCTGGTGACTGGAGCGTTAAGCGTGAGGCTAATAAATCTTTGCCTGAGGTTAGGAATATCGGTCTTAGGGGCGATACAATCTTTATGCGCCTCTCCGAGCCTGCCGAGCATATTAGGGTTATAGGTCAAGATCATACGCTGCTTAGCCGTGTTGCCCATAGCGACTCGATAGCCTATATTATGCAATGCAATGATGCCTACGCACGCTTTGTGGCCTCCTATCCCGATAGTCTGATTATTATGACTAACCCCTTTGCACGCTACGATAGTAGGACTATGGCGTCGCCAGCTGATAGAGCGTTATACATGCCAAATACCTGGGCGACAGTGCTGTATAATAGCATCATCGTGGTGCTCTTGGGTGTAGTAGTATATTGTTATGTAAAAATATTGAGAAGATGGAGAAGATAAATTCTATTAAGGCATGGTTCAAGCGACCACTAAGTGTTGTATGGTTTAGTGTCGTAATAAGCCTATTTACGCTTGTCGCATATCATAAGCCCTTATTTGACTATGTGGCTGATAATGTTGAGGGTAGTGGCACGGTTATCATCCTAAGTTTCGCGCTACTTATCATCGTTTTCGACTTTATGTTCGCCATGCTCCTTGTCCGCCTGTTGCGTATGGTGGGTCGTGCTATTATTGCTCTGTCGCTTGTGGCAAATGGCGCAGCGTTATACTTTGTGAATACCTACGAGGTGCTTCTTACGCGCGATGTTATGGGAAATCTATTCAATACCCGCGTATCTGAGGCCTCTGGCTTCGTGTCGGCGGATATGTTCCTATATATCATCTTCTTGGGTATTGTGCCAGCGTTGTATGTACTCTGCCGTAGGGTGGAGTATGGCTCTTGGCGCGGCTTGGCTAAGAGTGTTGGTGCATCGTTGCTCGGTATTATACTACTTGCCGTTGTGAATATCAACAATGTGTTATGGATTGATCGCAACGCCACAAAGATTGGTGCGCTCATCATGCCGTGGTCCTATATTGCCAATACGGCGCGCCACTTTCATAAGCAGAAGATGCTTAACCGCGAGGAGATACGCCTCCCAAATGCGGAGTTTATCACGGAGGAGCCAGAGTTGATGGTCTTGGTCATTGGCGAGTCGGCGCGTAGTGCTAATTTCTCGCTCTATGGCTATGAGCGCGAGACCAACCCACTGCTCAAGCGCGATAGCGTAACAACATATACGGCACACGCCTCGGCCACCTCGACAACACAGGCCGTGAAGGCTATCCTCGACCATAAGCGTGTCAAGGAGCTCTATGAGATATTGCCAAACTATATGTATCGCAATGGCGTGGATGTAGTGTGGCGCACAGCAAATTGGGGCGAGCCACCACTACATATCGATAAATACCGCAATGTGGCACGCCTTAAGGAGCTATACCCCGAAACTGACGGCAGATATGACGGCATCCTGCTTGAGGGTCTTAGCGAGGAGATCGAGGCATCGACAAATAACAAGCTGTTGATAGTTTTGCATACAAGCACAAGCCACGGCCCTACATATAATAAGAAGTACCCTGCAGAGTTCGAGCAGTTTATCCCTGTGTGCAACACCGTGGAGATGGCTAAGGCGGATAAGGCTGAGCTTATAAACGCCTACGACAACACGATACTCTATACCGACTATCTTCTGCACTCGGTAATAAATATATTGCGCGGTGTTGATGGTCGTCGCTGTTCGATGCTCTATATCTCGGACCATGGCGAGAGCCTCGGCGAGGGTGGCGTATATATGCACGGTATGGTCTCCGCTTCTATGGCTCCTAAGGAGCAGATAGATATTCCATTTATCGTATGGACAGATGATAGTCGCGAACTCAAGAACTTAGACGAGGTTGGTCACTACCATGTTTTCCATAGCGTTATGGACTTCCTCGATATGCGTAGCGACTTTTACAACGAGGAGTACAGTGTATTTGAATAATAAGGCATATAGTGATACTACGAGGTGGCTGATTGTTAGTCACCTCGTGGTGTTTATATGGAACTATTATTGCAGGGTGGCTATTGATTTGTAGAAAGAGTTATAAAAAAAATATAGCATCCGAAGCGGAGCAAACAAAATAGAATTTGTATATTTGTGGGAAGAATTGTATAATTGTGGGTTATGATGACAATTGACAAGCAGAACGGACTCCCTGAGCGTCAGGACTATTCGAAGGAGGATAGGGAGTTTATGCAGATGGCAATAGAGCTATCGGTGGAGAATATAGATATGGGTGGTGGCCCTTTTGGTGCGGTCATAGTGCGCGATGGCAAACTTATAGCCAAGGGCGCAAACCGGGTAGTGCCAAACAACGACCCTACGGCGCATGCCGAGGTGGTGGCTATACGCAACGCCTGTCGCGAGTTGCAGACCTTTGACCTCTCGGGATGCACGGTATATACCTCATGCGAGCCATGCCCGATGTGTCTGAGCGCGCTCTACTGGGCGGGTATAGAGCGTATATGTTATGCCAACACCAAGCGCGATGCTGCGGCCATATCATTTGACGACTCGTTCATCTATGACCAGCTACGCCTTGACTACGATCGCCGCTCGATACACTGCGAGCACTTCATGCGCGATGAGGCGCTTAAGGCCTTTCGCAAGTGGGAGGATAAGCTCGATAAGGTCGAGTATTAGAAGATATATAAAACACTAAATCAAACTTATGAAACTGAAATATAACATTGAAGATAGGCTCCCTATGGGGCAGATGATTATCTTCGCTTTACAGTGGTTTATCCTTGCTGTGGCAGTTGTGGTGACAAGTGTATTTGTGGCACAAGGCTCGCCAGCCGAAAAACTCTTCTACTCGCAGAAACTCTTTGCTGTGATGGGCGTCACAGGACTTATACAAGTGTTGTGGGGACATCGAATGCCCCTTGTTGTGGGTCCTGCGGCGGTGCTTCTTGTGGGCGTATTATCCTCGTTGGGTGCAGGAGCATCGACAGATGCCATATACTCATCCATAGCAATAGGTGGTGCTTTGGTGACACTGCTCAGTACCGGAGGCGCTATGCGTAAAATACAGAGGCTCTTCACACCACGCATCGTGGTAGTAATCCTTATGCTTATAGCCTTTACTCTAACCCCTGTAATCAAGGGTTTGGTGTTTCCTACTCAGGTGCATGAGGGTGAACACCTCTTTGGATTGATATTTACTATCGTTGGCTGTCTTGGTATGGTATTTATGAACCGCACACTAAAGGGCGTGGCAAAGAGCTTGGTGATACCTATAGCCTTGGTTGTGGGTAGTGTGGCTTACTACGCACTCTTTCCTATGCAGGAGCGTGTTGTGGCCTCGGCAAGCCTTGATGGGTTGTTAATCAACGAGTTCTCGCTCGACTGGGGTCTAATTATAGCTTTTGTCATATGTTATATTGCACTGCTTATCAACGATATAGGCTCCATTGAGTCATTGGGCGCGATGCTCAAGGTCGATGGTATGGATGCACGCCTAAAGCGTGGTGTGTGCATCACGGGTGTGATGAATGTTGTGGCAGGTGGCATGGGTGTTCTTGGTCCTGTGAACTACTCGATGAGTCCAGGTGTTATTGCCTCTACAGGCTGTGCCTCGCGCCGTGTGATGATACCTGCAACCATAGCTCTTATACTTTGCGCTCTATTCCCAGATGTTGTGTGGGCGCTAACGAATATTCCAGATCCTGTTATTGGCGTTATACTTTTGTTCTTGATGGGTACACAGCTCTCGGCAGGCTTCGAGATGTTACACTCTACAGGTGCGGTGCAAAACTTCTCCGAGGCGCTGACCATAAGCCTTCCACTTATGGTGGCCATGCTTTTTCAGCTTATGCCGCGCGGTGTTGTGCCAACCGTTATTGAGCCTTTGGTGGGTAATGGCTTCGCTATGGGTGTGGTGACGGTTATGTTGATGGAGCATGTTGTAAACCGTAATATGAGACTGTAATCGCGTGATTATAGCCCGCTGTGATATAAGTTTATAAAGTGTTGATAAAAATAGAGGGCTTAAATGTTTGCTATATCATAAAAATCACTAATTTTGTAGCCGTAAAATTATGCCACTATATAATGTGGTCAAAAATATAAGATTATGAGTAACACATTGGTTGTTGTAGGCGCACAGTGGGGCGACGAGGGTAAAGGTAAAATTACGGACTTCTATGCAGGTGGTGCTGATGTCGTGGTGCGTCATCAGGGTGGTAACAATGCCGGTCACACCATCGTTTTCGATGGCAAGAAGTTTGCCTTGCAGTCTATACCATCGGGTGTCTTCAATCCACACATTATAAATGTCATGGCAAACGGTATGGTTATCAACCCAGTATCGTTGCTTGAGGAGCTTGACCGCTTGCACAAGGCGGGCATCACCGACTATAAACTCTATATCTCGGACCGCGCAGCATGCGTAATGCCATATCATGCTATGCTTGATGGCGCGTACGAGGCGCTAAAGGGTGGTCGCCAGATTGGCACAACAAAGAAGGGTATCGGTCCTGCATATACCGACAAGTATAGCCGTGTGGGTATCCGTATGGGAGACCTCTTGGATAAGGAGTACTTTGCAGAGCGTTTGAAGGATGCTCTTGCGCAGAAGAATATTGAGCTTCAGGCACTCGGCATGGAACCTTGCGACTTTGATACTATCTACAACCAGTATCTTGCCCTTGGTGAGCAGCTTCGTCCAATGATATGCGACACCTCTGTCTTGCTTAACCGCCTTGTTGAGGATGGTAAGAAGGTGTTGTTCGAGGGCGCACAGGGTGTTATGCTCTGCATCGACCATGGTACATATCCATTTGTAACATCATCAAGTCCTACGGCTGCAAGCGTACCTGTAAACACTGGTCTTGCACCACGATATGTTGACAATGTTATGGGTGTGGCTAAGGCATATACTACACGCGTTGGTGAGGGTCCATTCCCAACAGAGCTTTTCGATGAGCGTGCTGAGTATATCCGTGAGCGTGGTCATGAGTATGGTACTGTCACAGGCCGTCCACG
The DNA here is from genome assembly GCA_045650465.1 of Alistipes sp. GTDB lineage: Bacteria > Bacteroidota > Bacteroidia > Bacteroidales > Rikenellaceae > Alistipes. Next base: position 51,533 of record JAZRRF010000079.1, on the reverse strand, counting down.
CCGTGTGGGTTGGTTGGATGCTGTGGTCTTGAACCATGTACGCCGCATAAGCGGTCTTAACTACCTGTCACTAATGCTCTTTGATGTTCTTTCTGGATTGGAGAAGATTAGAATTTGTACAGGTTATAAGCTCGATGGCAAGCATATAGACTATGTACCATCGACCATCGTACAGCTTGAGCGTGTTGAGGCTGAGTATATCGAACTCGACGGCTGGATGGAGGACATTACCTCTATCAAGAACTACGATGAGCTTCCAGAAAATGCCAAGGCTTATATCGCCAAGGTTGAGGAGCTTACGCGTACTGAGGTTGCAGTGGTTTCTGTTGGTCCAGACCGTGAGCAGACAATTATCCGCAAAGATATATTTTAATATGGTAGGGTAGGCGCGTTATATTGCGTACATCGTAATAAAAATACTCTCGTAGGTTTTATACCTACGAGAGTATTTATTTAATCTGGGGGGGGGGAAGCCCCAGAGTTATTTAACCTTAGTTATTGCATTAGCATCGGCAACAACAAAAGATTGTGTGTCGAGGGTTGGTCTTGTGTTGTGGGTGGCGTATGTGGTGATACTGCCCATATAGTAATCTACAAACTCCTGAGCATCGCCAGCACCATCGCGTGTGAAGGTGTGAACGCTACGATATACTGGGCTTGGGTTGCCATCCGAATCGAATGCCACAGCAGCAATCATGATGGTCTTATCCCACTCACCACGGAAGTAGGCTGGGGACCAATATGCGCCCACATTGTAGAGGTTATCTATGATGAGGTCGTCCGAATATATTTCAGGATTCTCCAGCCCCTCAACATAACTAAACATCGTGTATAGGAAACTCGAAGCTTCCCCCTCAATGTTAACGCTCATAGGCACAACAACCCATCCCTGCCATGAGCTACAATACTCAGGCTCAATCGCAAAGACCTCATCGCCATCGTAGTACGCATCGAAGCCTGCAGTAATCTTGATGTCGGCGATGATGGCCATATCGGTCTTAAACTCGCCACCTGTGCGCATAGTACCCGTATATTCAAACCTATCGGGATTCATCGGTATGATGGCAATCTTGTAGTCGGTGTCGGGCTTAAGGTGTGATATGCCACTATTGACAACGCCCTGTGCCAACTCATAATAGCTGAACTCCCAATAGTCGCCGTAGTAGAGCGAGTTGTAGCTATCTTCAATATAGGCTTTTATCTCCTCCTCGCTCATCGACGCCTCGAATACATTCCAGTAGTATGTTACACTATAGTCCGATGGGGTGATGCTCACATGCGCCTCTCGGTCATCAATCTCCGTAATTTCGATGTTGTAGATACAAGCATCTATATCGCCAGCCTTGGCAGTGGTAATGTTGTTGCGAATGATAGGTGTTGTGCGCTTGCCCGCCTCGTAGCCAAAGGCAAGGACGGCGTACTCCGTATCGGCACTCAGACCACTGAATGTTCCCTTGATATCGCCCTCGCAGATATAGTTAACCAAGAGCGAAGTGCCGTAGGTATTTAGTATATACCTAAATATAGCATCATCCGTGCGCATCTTGGCAATCTCCTGTGCCTCGATAGGGAATATTACATAGGGGTCGAGATTTGTCGTTGAGGTCTCAACGAAGAATGTGGATTGTGTAACATCGCTAATTGTTACCTCGATTACATTCTCCGAGTCGGGTATATCGCCAACCTCGAACCATGTATAAGATACCTCGCTCATGCGCTCACACTTCTCGTTCCACTTAAAGGCGAAGGCTACATATTCGGTGTTTGCCATCGCCTCGAACTCATACTGCGTAGCAAGATAGTCGGTGTTATACTCGAAGGTCTCGGCAAGGGTATAGTCCCATGCTGCGTAGTCATCAATAATCTTTGCAATAACAGCATCTGCAGCCTTGTTTATGTCGCTACCGTAGGCCTCGAAGTCCTCGCGAGTGATAAGGTTGTTATAGTAGGCCACGCCCTCATGTGAAGGAGTTATTGATACGGTAGCTATAGCGCGATTTACCTCCACTTTGATGTCGTAACTCACGTCGTTACCCTCGTATGGAGGCTCTGTGGTGAACTCCTTATGTATGAGGCGTGTTGTTACCTCACCTGTGGTTGTGAGACCATAGATGTAAACTACATATTCAGTTTCGGGGTCGAGACCAGCCATGCGTAAATTACTATGCGAGCCTTGGCTGAGTATGCTTGATAGATACTCCTCAAGGGTGATGCCCGCCTCTGTCGCCATGCCAATATAGTAGCGCATATCCTCATAGAGAAGCTCCTCGGTAGTGAAATTCTCGAACCAATCTTTTCCCACAATCTGACCTATCCATGTGGTATTTGGGTCGAGTGTTGCTACGGAGAATGTTACCGAGGTGGCATTGGTCTCCTCAATGGTAAGGCTCAGAGGTGCTTGATAGCCCTTTTGGCGAACTTTCAAGGTGTTTCGCTCCTTGCCATAGCTGAGGTTAAGCGTTGCCACGCGCTCCTCGCCATCGTTCTCTGCGACGCTAAGCTCTACTACGCTATTGGCGATTTTATCAATCGTAAGCCACGACTCCGAACACTCTATTCTAAGTGTTTCACCCTCGATGCGACTCTTGATATCGTAGTTGAAGCGTATGGTCTCGGCCTCGACGCCCACCTCAATCTCCTTGTTGTAGAGCACGATACCGCTATCCTTGACCTCCTCGCCACCACGCTCACACGATGACAGGCCTACAAGCGCAGCAATAGCCATTACCGCGCATAAAAACAATCTTTTCATCTCCATAATAGAATAAAAATAGGGAATGCCCAAGGTTATCAGGCACTCCCTAATTAGTCATTGTTTAGAACTTAGCAATATCGCTCTTCTGAACCTTGATTGCGCTCTTTGCTGGGATATTTAACTGCTTTACCTCAGCCTTCTTGACACTCTCTGAGCGTGTTGACAACTCGTCGGCAGACAACATCTTACCAGTCCAGCTACCTGTGATGTTATTATCACAATCGTCATAAACATCAAACTCAACTGAAACAGTGCCATCGCCATTATCTACAACAGACATTGTACCATCAACAAATGGTGCCATTGTATAACCATCGTCTGTATAGTACCATGCACCTACCATATAGCCATCCCAATCGATATAACCTGGGTATGAAGTATATGCACCATAACCCTCAGCAATTGTGTACTCGCCAAAGAAGTCAGAAGTACTTGCAGGGCCAGCAACAACATCGAACTGTACGGTATCGCCAACAAAGTCATTAGGGATAAGTGCAAATGTCCAGTTCATGTTACCTACCTCATAGTAGTCGCCATAATACTCATAGTATAGAGTATGGTCATCGAAGTTGCACTGTGTATCCTCCCACAATGTTGAGTATGGACCATCGCCTTCGCCGCCGCCTTCGCCGCCGCTTGCAGCATCAACGATAGTAATACCACCCTCGTATGTTACAGTATGCCAACCGCCGTTGACCATAATATGTGCTGTAACACCTGTCTCGTCAATAACAACAGTACCTGCTATTGGAGTACCCGATGCAGCATAGTCCCACCCTGCATCATCCATAACATAGTATGCAGAGTAACCCATGCTGATAGTGTATGGATCCATTGTATCACTGTCGAGGGTATATGTACCATAAGGGATAGCAAGACCCTCCTCCTTATTTACCAACTCACTGTATAGATCGAAACGATAGTATGTACCGTTAGGAAGCTCCCAACCGTCGGCATCTACACCAACATCCGAAAGGAAGAGATAGAAGTTATCTGCAGTACCTGGAGTGTACTGGTCACCATAGTAGTAGGCATATGCAAAGTTTGCAGCCATCTCTACATTCTCAGCGCCCTGGTTAACCTCGCGCTTATCTGCAATTGTAGACTCACCTGAGAATGTTACAGTGTGCTTAACACCTCCAACCATTGCAGTCAATACGCATGAGCCATCCGCGTTAACAACAAGCTCTGCATCATCGAAGTAGTACTCATCGACATCCTCGTCATCGGTAACCATATAACTTGAATAGCTATAACCGATTGTATTGCAAGCCATAGTGTCGTTTACATCGAAGTAGTATGTACCTGCAGGGAGTGTAACATAACCATTCTCTGCCTCACCCTCGAACAATGGACCATAGAGGTCGAGCTGATAGTAGATAGAGTTTGGAAGCATATTACCCTCCTCGCTAAAGCCATTATCCGAGAAGAAGATATAGTAGTTACCAGCGTTAGGTGTATAGTACTCGCCATAATACTCACCTGTGAGCACCTTAGCCTCGAATACTACGCCATCCTGTAGCTTTGCAGCCTGCTTTACTGCAACCTCAAACTTCTGCTCACCATAGGTGATAACAACCTTTGTCTCACGAGCATCGCCCTCGTTTGCAGCGACATTGAAGGTGATATTCTCGGCAACGGTAAGCTCTGTAACCCACGCTGCAGCACAATTAGCCTCAACCTGAGGCTCTGGCACAGGGCTTGTACGAGTAACCTCAGCGAGGTTGTATGTAATAACGCCCTGACCACCCTCGGCCTCAAAATTAAGAACGCTCTCCGATGTCAAGCTAAGGTTGTAAACCTTATTCTCAACGCCTGGCTCCTCAGGCTCAGGCTGACATGCTGCGAATGCCAAAGGCAAGCACAACAAAAGATAGAATAATTTTTTCATGGTTGTTTTTTGTTTTTAGTTAAGTTAAATAATATTTTTATGCTCGTATTTATAGACAATCTACTTTTTTGCTGCTATAACAGCATCAATATATGCCTTGATCTTAGGGGCAGGATCCTCCCATGTATCAGGCTTTATAACCTTGCCATCCTTAGGGTTGTAGTGAGGCTTGCCATCAGGCCATAGCTTAGCCATGTTTGCCTGCTGCACAATCTCAAATAGTTCATCAGCCTCCAAGCCCATCTCGACCATAGTACCAAGTGCAAAGTACATCAAGTCGATCATAGCATCAGCCTGCTCGTAGATATTGTCGGCAACAAGGAACTCTGCCACCTCCTCATTCATCCACTTAGCGCGCGATAAGGCACGCTTCTTATCAATCATCTTTGGCTCTGTAGCCACTGGATGTCCGAATTTCTCATGAAACTCTCGAACATCATTCCACTCTTTCTTCATAAATATTCTATGTTATTTATAGCAAAGGTATAAAATATTTTCTTTTTTTTGTACATTTGCACAAAATAAATGGTTGAAAATGGCAATTTCTATAAAGGCAAAATTTAAGTGTAGCTCCGAGAAGATTTCGCAGGTGCCTAAGGATGATTTCAAGGATATAGCTTTTATTGGGCGCAGTAATGTGGGTAAGTCGTCGTTGGTCAATATGCTCACAAATAACAATGGTTTGGCAAAAGTGTCAGGCACGCCTGGTAAGACAAAACTCATAAACCATTTCCTTATAAACGACAGCTGGTACTTGGTTGACCTGCCTGGCTATGGCTATGCACGAGTATCAAAGACTGCACGCGGTGAGTTTTCGAAACTCATCTTAGACTATGTGCTTAAGTGTGAGAAGATGCACTTCCTCTTTGTGCTTGTTGACTCACGCCTCGAACCACAGAAGATAGATTTGCGTTTCATTGAGCTTCTTGGTGAGAATGGTATTCCTTTTGGTATTATCTTCACCAAGGCAGATAAACTCTCCCAAGCACAGCGTAACCGCAATATAAAGAGCTATAAAGAGGTGCTTAGCGAACAGTGGGAGGAGCTACCTCCGATGTTCGTATCTTCGAGTGAAAAGGGCTTAGGACGCGAGGATATACTTGGCTTTATTGAGCAGATCCTTGCAGGTAATTGATGTGGTGCAAGGTAGTGTAGCTAACGCTGTGCAGTGCGCTTTGGAAAAATATGTGGCAAAAAGGTTGCTTATTTAGCATATTTATCCTATCTTTGTGGTACTCTAACTTAACTTTATAATAAAAAATGGCTATCCATAAGATTAAGTTCTTCGCTGGTCGTGGTTCTCGATACCTCGCAGAGAAGATTGCTGCCGAGTATGGCATTAAGCTCGGCGACTCGGATGTCCTTCAGTTTAGCGACGGCGAGTTCCAGCCATGCTTCCACGAGTCTATCCGTGGCTGCACAGTCTTTATCATTCAGTCAACATTCCCACCATCAGACAACCTCATGGAGCTTTTGATGATGGCTGATGCTGCACGCCGTGCTTCGGCTCACCAGGTTATCGCCGTTATCCCTTACTTCGGTTGGGCGCGTCAGGATCGCAAGGATCGTCCTCGTGTACCTATCACAGCTCGTCTTGTTGCAAATATGCTTATCGCAGCAGGTGTTCAGCGCGTGATGACTATGGACCTCCACGCAGACCAGATTCAGGGTTTCTTCGACCTTCCAATGGATGCTCTCTACGCAAGTGGTATCTTCGTGCCTTACATCCAGAAGTTGCAGATTCCTGACCTCTCTATCGCATCTCCAGATATGGGTGGTGCTAAGCGTGCTTCATCTTATGCTAAGCACTTCCAGGCACCTATCATCATCTCTCATAAGGAGCGTGCTAAGGCAAATGTCGTTGGTTCGATGACAGCTATCGGTGAGGTTGAGGGTCGCAATGTTATCATCGTGGATGATATGATTGACACAGCAGGTACTATCTGTATGGCAGCTAACATGCTTATGGATAAGGGCGCTAAGAGTGTTCGTGCAGCTGTTACCCACCCTGTGCTTTCAGGTAAGGCATACGACCGCATCAACGAGAGTGCTATCCAGGAGGTTATCACTACTGATACCATTCCACTCAAGGAGGGCGAGGATTTGTCTAAGTTCACAGTATTGAGCGTTGCTCCAATCTTTGCTGATGTAATCGAGCGCGTTCATAATTACAAATCTATCTCTTCGATTTTCTACCGCTAATAGATATCAAAGATATTAGAATAGATTTCACCCTTGCAACTTGGCTGTTTTATCTTCAGCAATGTTGCAAGGGTTATTTTTTTTGCTATGAACTTAAGCCTCCCACCTATACAACCTTGCCGAGGATCTGCACGAAGATAACGACATCGCATCCCAACACCCCGATATAGTTAGACAAATGGTAAAAATCGCCCACTCCAACATACCGAAAGCCCTTATTTCAAGGTTACGATGCCTGCGATAGATTAGCCTTAAGAGAATAAACAACAAAAGAGGCTGGGCTTATTGGTCAAAATTAGTACATAAAATCGGGGCAAACGATTGATTTTCTTATATTTGCACTATTTGTGTTAGAAATGGATAAAAAGTTTGCTCAAAATGCGGGCATCGCACCCTCGTCAGACACGGCTACAACGGGGGTAAACAGCGATATTTTTGTGCTAACTGCCATCGCCATTCTGTGTTGCCAATAGCTCGCCGTAGTACCTCGCCCAAGAGTCTTTACGAGGAGTACGTAAAGCAAGCAAACTCTATCCGAAATAGCCGAGCGACACGGTCTTTCAGTAAGTACTGTGCAGCGAAGAATGCGCCAAGTTCACACCACTCGCATTGTGTCAAAATACAAAGAGGTGGTAATACTTATGGATGCTACCTATTGGGGTAAGAGCTTTGGTGTTCTGCTAATTGTTGATGCCTATCGCAAACGATTACTATGGCGCAAGTTCCTCGATAAGAAGGAGACTATTGCAGACTATTTAGAGGGGATTGAGTGGCTGTGTGAACATAAGTTCAAGATCCTGGGTATTGTATGTGACGGACTGTGGGGTTTGCCACAAGCTCTCTCGCGATACAAAGTTCAATACTGTCAGTTTCACCAAGTTAAGACCGTAGATGAATATCTTACAAAGAATCCTCAAACCGATGCTGGTAAAGAGTTACAGAAGATAGCACACCTCCTTTGTCACACGGATAAGGAATCTTTTATCGGAATGTTAGATATGTGGTATGAGGAATGGGGTGAGTGGCTTAAGCACAGAACTCTGGATAGAAAGACGGGTAAAAAGTCATATACTCATCAGCGAGTAAGAAGTGCTTATTTCTCGATAAAGAGACATATGAGATGGCTATGGACTTGGTATGATAATCCCGACACTCCCATCCCCAATACTAATAATATTCTCGAGGCAATCAATACCGATCTAAAAACTAAATTGAGGGTGCATAATGGAATGTCAAAGAGGTATCGCAAGCTCTTTATAGATGAGTATTTCAGGCTCAAGTGGAAGTGATAAATGCGGGCAAATACCCGCATTTATGTACTATTTTTGACCAATAAACAAAAACCGCCCCGATTTTATGTACTATTTTGACCAATAAGCCAAAAAGCCACGAATTTGGCACGATTGAAATTCCTAAATCTGCATGTTTTGCACAGTTGAAACAAAAAGAAAACCTCTGAATTCGTTGAAATTCAGAGGTTTTCATCTTTTTGCTGTGATTCTTCGTGGTGCCACCGGGATTCGAACCAGGGACACAAGGATTTTCAGTCCTTTGCTCTACCAACTGAGCTATGGCACCATCGTTTATGTTTGCTAACTTTGTTTTAGCGAGTGCAAAGATAAGGAGTTTTTTTTTATTCTGCAAACTTTTTTGCAATAAATTTTATATATTTTTTCAATATTTTTTCAAATCCACTATCAACTCCCTAAAAATAAGTCACTTATACAAACTTATATTTTTATCTAAATCACACTACTCTTTAACGCATCTTACAGGCATTGCGTTTGCGCGGTGCATAGGGCGCGACAAATCTATGCCGTTCCATGCGCGGGTAGCTGTATTTAGATCGAAATAGAGAGCCTTAGCATCCGCGTCAGCGGTTGTAGCGCTCCAATAGTATCCTGACCATGGCACTGGAAGTGTCTCATCGTCATTAAAGATATCAAGACGACAATCGAGATAGTTACGACGACCCTGAGCCGTAAAGAAGTACTCGCTCTGTGTTACTTCATCCACCAAGTGCCAGCCATACTGTTTCTGCGCTTCGTTCCACATCTTCTCATCATCTGCGGCAGCGATGGTAAGGTTTTCAAAGAGATTATTTGCAGGTACACGCCAGCCCGCAGGACATGGATCGTAAGCACTCTTGGTCTCTGCATCCCAAAGTTCATTATGTGCGTCCTCATACAGCCAATCGTAACCATTCTCTTTTACACCCTTGATGAGCGACATAGGATTTGCAATAGACCACGCAACTGTTCCCTGCTCAGCTGTGGAATCCACATACTTAAGCTTTGTCTCGTAGCCCTTGACATTATAGAGTAAATCATCGTGATTTCCAGGGAAGTTATACGCCTGAGGACCAACAAACGGATCTTTGCGCCCCCACTGGTAATACATTCCGTATGAGCTATATATCTCTGTGCCAACTGTCGAGCCATTGCTATTAAGTTCTGCACCAAGGTTAATGTTCATCATAGTCATACCATTAAGTTGTACAGCATCTGCTGTAATATCACTATTTGTAACCCACACATGCCAGCTCCAAATAATCTCACCATCAGCATTATAAGCACCAATAAGAGCGTTACCAGGATATACCTTACCCTCGTTATCCACATCCTCCTCTAAGTAGAACGATGCCTCCATCTTACCTTCGGCATTCTCGCGCATATCGAGATACTTAATAAGGTTTGATTTAGTCTGCCATAGAAGCTTTACCTCCGCGGTTGCAAGCGTTGTATTATCATCACCACCCTTCAATGGATCGAAAGCATATCTATGCTTAGGCGCTGTAGCCACAAAGCAGTTTGCGGCCTTAGTAAATGATATAGTTTCAGCAATGGCGAGAAATACGCTCAATGTACGAGCATTACCCGTAGGAGTATAACCCTTGAGCGAGAGTGTTCCACTGCGCACCTCACCATCCTCGAACGAAGCAGGAGCAGTGACGGTGATTATACCATCATACATATCAATAGCATCAACGCTCCATCCTTTAGGCGTAGATAAAACCCTAATAGAGGAGATGTTGCGACTATCGAAAGTTGTACTACCTTGCAAGCCTGCATCGGGGACAATGATACTACCCGATGGCACTTGCAACATATTACTCTCATCCTTACTACAAGCACCAAGTGCTATACAAAAACCTATAACTAAAAAGACTGAACAGATAACTCTTTTCATATTTTGCATACTTTTTATCTCTACTGTATATTTAACTCTACAATTGAAACTTTTATTTTAGGGTGGTTCTCCAAGATAGCGCTTCTTAGACTCTCAGCCTCATTGCGAGCAGCAAATGTTCCTATAGCGAAACCTGCACCTCGGCGTGAAATACGCTTCTCAGGGGCTGACATAGCAATGGTATTACGCAAAGACTCGCTAATCTCGCTACACTCCAACAATACAATATATCGATGTCCCGATGGCTGAGCAACGCTCTCCTCGCCACCCTCCTCTTCTGGCTGGCTGAGGTTCTCCATCTTACCATCACGCCAACAACATACCTGTGGTTCCTTAAAACCTCTATCAATAAGCACCTCAACAGCCTTATTAGCCTCCTCTTCTGTCTCAAAGCCTCCGACATAGTAGCTGTAGCCCGCCTCATCCTTAGTGATATATAGTGGCCTTGCGCCCTTCATAACGCTCATAGCTTGCTTATTACGAAATACACCCAACAGAACACGATATATCGTACCACGCTCATATACCTTAACATGCGGTATCGGATTGGCATCACTATAGTAATCTACCTTACCGAACGAGAGGGGTTCATACTCAACAAACGACCTACGCTCAAGTGTCACTGGTTGGATGGCATACTCTGGTGATTGTATATTTTCATAAACACCCTGCAATGAATCTGCCGCCTTGTTTAATCCCATCTCTCTGGCAAAATCGCGCTCAAAGGCTACAAGCGTATGGCGACCTATGGCGTAGTGTGCCAAAGCATCCAGAGCATAGCGACCATCCTCATTTGCACATCGTTGCTGCATAGAACTATAGTCCATAGAGGAGTTATCCAAGAGGTCATATAGACCATAACGCTCAAGGATATAACCATAGGCGTAATACTTAGTATTGAGAATAAAGTTCCAATACTTATCAATCACCGCACCAAGCGAGTCAGCCTTATCTCTGAGTGTTAGATAGTTACTAAAAATCTCCTCACCTTCACGCTCCTCGGTGGCTATTTTATATGCTCGGGCACTACGACCAAGACGCGTATAGATAGATATATACTCCTCGACAAGTCGTGGCATAGTTTCATCATAGCGTTGTGCCATCTTAAGATCTGAGTAGCTACCAGAGCCCAGCGAGCGAGCTATGACACTATTAAGGATAAGTTGTTCATGTTCTGTCTTATCATTTCGAACGCCCAAATAATCATCCTTATCATCAGCACCACCCGACTGAGCCATATCACGAATGATGTATCTCTGCTCCATAGCAGCTATCTGATAATCGACTCTACGGCGACTCTTCCTCACGGTTAAGATCTCCTTTTCGTAATCTACAATCTGAGATGCGATTTTTTCAACCTCCGCCTCACTATCTACCTCACCTTTATAATGGATATAGTTATCGCGAGCCTCAGCAATGAGTATGCGCAATGAATCCTCATTATCCAAAAGGAGACTATGCTTGTCGCACAACTCCATATAGCGAGGATCTTGGTCAATCGTATCGTAGAACTCTATCTCCATCTTAACAGAATCAACCAAAGTTGAATCCACCTGCGCAAAGGCTACGACAGACACAAAGAGTAAAAGTAGTGTTGTTATATACTTTGTCATATCTATTTCCAAGAGCGAATAAACAATAACTGAATAAAGCCAAATATCTCCAAACGACCTATAAGCATCAAGAGCGTGGAATTTAGTTTTAGCACAATAGGCAACTCCGAAAAGTTTGACATCGAGCCTATCTCTCCAAAACCTGGGCCCACATTGCTTAGACACGACACCGATGCCGTGAAGCCTGTAATGATATCACAACCAAACATAGTGTAGATGACCGTGCCAAGAATTGCCAACATAATATATGACACTATATAGGTCATGACAAGGTTTTGAGTATTCTCCTCCTGTACCATGCCATCAACCTTTGTGCGTATAATAGCATTCGGATGCAACTGAATCTTCATACGATTGCGAATAACCTTTGAGGCTATAAGCAAACGATCCACCTTCATACCTCCCGATGTAGAGCCAGCACATCCGCATATCACCGAACAGAAGATCAACAAAACAATCGCAACAGGAGTCCAGGTGTTTGTATCCACCGTTGCAAATCCTGATGTTGTAGAGAGACTCACAACCTGGAACGACGCATGACGCAACGCCTCACCAAAACTTGTATAGGTATTCGACCAGAAGAGACTCACTGCTATAACCAAGGAGATAACCACCATCATGATAATAAAGGTTCGCACTACCTCCGAGCGGAAGATATTGTTTCGCTTACCCGTAAATGTCGCATAAAGCACACCGAAGTGTATCGCTGACAAGGTCATAGCTGCCATCATAATACCCTCGATAACAGGGCTATCCCAAAACGCTACAGAGCAATTCTTTGTGCTAAAGCCACATGTACCGCATGATGTCATTGCGTGGTTCACAGCATCGAACCATGTCATGCCGCTATACTTCAGTGCAATGGTTGTAATAATGGTAAAGCCAACATATATGGTGATAAGTATTCTAAAGATAACCTTAGAACGATAGTGGAAATTATCCTTGGCGATGGTACTCATCTCCACATTAGATAGCATATGGCGGCTCTTTCCCATAGATGGAAGAATAACCAAGGCAAACATCACAACGCCAATACCTCCAATCCATGCCGAGGATGAACGCCAAAAGAGCAGACCACGAGGCAGAAACTCTATATCGTTAAGTATGGATGCACCCGTTGTAGTAAATCCCGACACGCTCTCAAACCAAGCATTTATAAGCGTAAACTCACCACCCCAAATAAGATATGGAAACATACCTACAATGCAAGCTACAAGCCACGAACCAACGACAATAGCATATCCCTCTTTGGTCTTTATCTCACCCTCGCTCTCAACAAAAAAGAGTGGGAAAGCACCAATCAATGCAGTGATAAACGAAGACAATAGAAGTGGATAGTATGCCGAGTCATACCCATTAAGCATAGATACAACAGCCGATGCCAACATAAATGCGGCAATAAACTGCATCACCATACCGATGTATCGTATAACTACGGGGACTCTCATACTACTCTTGTCTATTTAAGTTTAGCGATAAGCTGAACTATACGATCACGCAGCGACCTGATCTCATCGCGACAAGGTATCTCCTTGTCAAAAGGAGACCTATAGCGCAGATAGTCACCCAACTCATTATTTATACGAATAATCGGTTTGATAAGGTAGTAGCCGAGAAAGTAGTGCAACATCAACACCACAACAACCATCACCACAAGCGAGATAAACACAGGCGTTACCGCACGACGCGCAGTGTTGCTAAGACGGTTAACATCTGGACCGAGCGTACTCTCCGAGCCTGTCATAAACTTGGTTATCTGCCTTGAGACATTCACATACTCAGGCTTATAACACTCCACATACCAAGCATGAGGGGTAGCAAGAGACTCCTCGTCGTTTAGCGTAAAGCGATGCACATCGCCATTGATGTAGCTATTAGCCAAATCGTTAATCTTTGCCGTATAGAAGATCAGAGAATCCGTAAGCGTTGGACTGCCAATCTCAATCATACGCTGCTGGGCGCGTGTTGTTGCACTGTTAAGCTTCTCAATAGACTCCACACAACGGTTGTAATGCGGGGTTATATCCACAAGATTACCACCAATAACAGCCATCTCGATTATTGCATCGTTCTGCTCATTAAGAGCATAGACCATCTCACGAGCAAGGTCTGTAGTGGTCTTACTTGCACGCAAAATCTCCTCCGTGTCGTGGCTAACGCGCTCAAGCTCAAAGAGTGAAGTAGCACCTGAAAAGGCAAGCAATAGAATAATGCTTGCAAATGCCACTCTCACACGACTGCGTATAGAACTAAGAGTGAATATATCCTTAACCTTATCTATCATATCTTTGTACAGAATAATAATCTGACAAAAGTAACACTTTTGTAGGAATTATCCAACTATTTCAGAGGTAATATTACCCTCATCGTCCAAAGCCACAAGACGCACCTTGCAAATCTGATTGATTAGCTCCGTGTTGTATGGTGCTGAAACCCTTAGATAGTTATCCGTATAGCCATACATCATACCACTACGATCGGTATTCTCAAACAGCACCTCGCGCACCTGACCTAAAAACCTATTACTAAACGACCTATGCAACCTCGCACTAAGCTCCTCAAGACGCTCTACACGCTCCGTAGAAATACGCGACTGCACCTTGTTTGGCATCGACACAGCCGGTGTTCCGGCACGCTCCGAGAATGGAAAGATGTGGAGGAACGATGCACCCACCTCCTCCAAGAGATTGTAGGTCTCCATAAACTCATCCTCACCCTCACCAGGGAAACCCACAATTACATCCACGCCAAGAAAGGCATCAGGCATAAGTTCTCTAATCTTTGCGATACGCTCGCGATACTTATCCGCCGTATAGCGACGACGCATCAATCCAAGGATGCGTGTTGAGCCACTCTGAAGCGGAATATGGAAATGAGGAACAAATTTAGGTGATTGCGCGCAAAACTCTATAATCTCGTCAGTTATAAGATTTGGCTCGATACTCGAAATGCGGTAACGATCAATACCATCTACCCTATCTAAAGCCTTGAGCAAATCGATAAATTTCTCACCCGTAGTACGACCAAAATCACCTGTATTTACACCCGTAATAACAATCTCGCGCTGACCGAGTGCTGCAATCTCCTGAGCCTCTGCAACAAGATCTGCGATAGGCATATTGCGGCTTGCACCACGAGCATAGTGAATAGTACAATATGCACACTTGTAGTCACATCCATCCTGCACCTTTAGGAATGAGCGTGTACGGTCCGCTGAGGAGTAGGCGGGGAAGAAGCGTGTAAGGTTCTCCACCGAGCAACTATATACCTCGGCATGTCCCTTCGTTGACAGCTCCTCAACACGACGAAATAGATCTCCCTTATCGTTATTACTTAACACCAAATCAACACCCTCAATTGCTGCGATATCGTTTGGTTTTAATTGCGCATAACAACCTGTAACAGCAATGATTGCATTTGGATTACGACGATGTATTTTGCGTATGATATTACGACACTTCTTATCGGCATGCTCGGTTACCGAACAGCTATTTATAACTGCTACATCTGTTGGCTCCGATGGCTCCACTCTGAGGTATCCACCACGCTCGAACTCACGCGCCAAGGTTGACGACTCCGAGAAGTTGAGCTTACAGCCTAAAGTATGAAAACTTACTCTTTTCTGCTCCATAGCAATAAGGTATATTCAATCAAATTTACGGTGCGAAGTTACAAAAAGTTATACGAAAGTAAAAAAAGTTTGCGTAGTATTGTAAAAAAAATTAAATTTGCGGGTTATATGGATATTTTTGCAAACATATTTGCGTATGACTTCCTCACAAACGCATTTATAGCCTCTATACTATCGGGTATAACTTGCGGCATTGTAGGAAGCTACATCGTCACACGCCGCATAGTCTTTCTGAGTAGTGGCATCACCCACGCCTCGTTTGGAGGTCTGGGCATTGCGCTATATGCTGGCATCAACCCAATTTTGGGTGCTCTTTCATTCGCTGCACTATCCTCCATAGGCATCGAGTTTGCATCGCGCCGAGGTCGTATGCGTGAGGACTCCGTTGTTGGCATAATATGGTCGTTTGGCATGGCTATTGGCGCACTTTTCATGTCCTTACGCCCTGGCTATGCAACTGACCTTACGAGCTACCTCTTTGGCAACATACTTCTTGTAACTCGCACAGATATAGTGTGGTTAGGGATTGTTGCATCGCTTCTTGTCATCGCAACCTTGATATGGCTAAGAAAGATTATGTACATCACCTTTGATGAGGAGTACGCCGCAAGCCAAGGTATAAATATATCAATGGTCGCCTACATAATGGCTGTAGTTATTGCCGTTGTTATAGTTCTATCAATCAAGGTGATGGGAATCATCCTACTCCTATCGCTTATAACCATACCCACGGTTATTGCCAACTCCATAACCAAGGACTACAAACAAATAACACTTATTTCGACAGTAATTGCTGTTGTGGGCAATATCTGTGGCTTCATACTCAGCTATGAGTATGATATACCTACGGGGAGCTGCATAATATTTATCCTTATATTGCTGCTTATTGGAGTAAAACTATTAACTTTGCGCAAAAGTAGAGTAAAGCATACATGAAAAAGATACATAAACTTGTTTTAAAGGCCTATGTAGGTCCACTACTAGCAGTATTCTTCATCATTCAGTTTGTGCTGATGATGAACTTCGTATGGCGATATATCGACGAACTCACGGGTAAAGGTTTGGCAGTCAGCACCATTGCAGAGTTGTTCATTTGTGGTTCAATCAATATGATTCCACTTGGTCTTCCTCTTGCAATGCTACTCTCTGCAATTATGACCTTAGGAAATATCGGTGAGAACTTCGAGCTTCTTGCCATGAAATCGGCAGGTCTATCACTTATGCGCATACTCAGTCCTATGCTCTTTGTTGTAGGCATCGTTGCTGTGGGCAGTTTCTTTATCTCGAATAACCTCGTACCATACACCAACGAGCGCATGTATGATATTCTCTACGATGTTCGAGAACAACGACAAGAGCTTAAGTTCCAAGATGGTATGTTCTTCAACGGTCTTCCAGATATGAGTATCCGTGTGGAGCACCAGGACGATCAGTCACAGCTACTGCACGATGTACTTATCTACGACACGCGCGCCGATAATGGCGATATGACCACAACATTGGCAGATTCGGGATATATCAGCATGTCGGACGACAAGGCATACCTCTATGTAACCCTATTCAACGGTCAGACATACGAACATACGCGCAACTCGCAGTGGTACGATAAGAACACTATGCGCGAGCATCAGTTTCAGCGTCAAGATGGAACATTCCCTATGAACGAGGTCACAGCCGGTGGAGGCAGAAATACATCATACACCGAGTCACAGACACGCAACATGATTGAGCTTGAGGAGCTTATGGACTCGCTACAGATAACCATAGATAAAAGTTCCATGGCGGCGTATGTACCTATGCTCAAGAATGATATATTCTCGCGAGACACCACCATAATACCTAACGACTCGATACGCTTCGATCGTTCGGCATATAAGGCGATGAACTTCTACGATTCACTTGGCTCACTAACCATGCGCCAGCAGGCCAAGGTCTTTTCTATGGCGCTTAGCTCATCGCGCTCATCACAAGGCTCTTATAGCTTCGACGAACACTCCTCAAAGGTGGCTCTCACACAACTCTATCGCGCTGAGGTGGAGTGGCATCGTAAGCTCACCATGCCAGCACTCGTAATCGTCTTCTTTATCATCGGTGCGGCGCTCGGTGCAATCATAAAGAAGGGTGGCTTGGGTACGCCTATCGTCATCTCTGTAATCTTCTTTGTTATCTATTATGTCATCAGTATTCCTGGCGAGAAGATGGCCAAAGAGGGTACGATGGAGTCGGTTGTTGGCATGTGGTTCCCACTGGTGCTACTCACACCTATAGCCATATACCTCCTCAAAAAGGCTACGAACGATACCTCGTTATTGGATATGGATTGGTACGATGTGAAGCTACGCAAACTGCGCAAGTCTATATCTAAGCGACTACCATCATGGCTAAAGAAGAAGAAAAACAAGAAACACAATGGATAGCAAGAAGTTAAGAATTGTATTTATGGGTACTCCAGAGTTTGCTGCAACATCGCTTCGCAAACTCGTGGAGGAGGGATATAATATCGTTGCGGTGGTAACCACACCCGATAAACCTGCTGGTCGCGGTCAGAAGATTCATAAGAGCGATGTTAAGGTTTTGGCCGAGGAGCTTGGGCTACCTATACTTCAGCCTGAGAAGCTACGCGATGAGGCGTTCCTTGCAAGCCTCCGCGCCTTAGAGCCAGACCTCGGCGTTGTAATCGCCTTCCGTATGCTCCCAGAGATTGTGTGGGCGATGCCTAAGCTCGGCACCTTCAACCTCCACGCCTCTTTGCTCCCTGAGTACCGTGGCGCAGCACCTATAAACTGGGCAATCATCAATGGCGATACCCGCACAGGTGTCACCACCTTCCTGCTCAACCACGAGATAGATAAGGGTGCTATTATCGAGCAGAGAGCCGTTGATATCCTCCCAGAGGATAATATCGGCACGCTCTACGACAAGTTGATGTATATAGGCGCGGAGCTTGTAAGCAATACCGTTGATAAGCTCGCTTCGGGTGACTATACCACCACCGAGCAGATGCATATCGACGAGAACACCTTGCGCCCTGCACCAAAGATCTTTAAGGATGACTGCCGTATCGACTGGACAAAGAGCGTTGAGAGCATCCACAACCTTGTGCGTGGTCTATCGCCCTACCCTGCAGCATGGACACCACTTTATAAGGATGACGCGGAGTGCGGCTCGATGAAGATATTTACCACCCACTTCGAGGTGTGCAATACCAGCGCCACACCAGGCACTATACGCACCGACTCAAAGAGCTATATCGCCATAGCCTGCGCCGATGGCTGGCTATATGTTGACGATGTGCAGCTTGCAGGTAAGAAACGCCTCGCCACCAAAGACCTGCTCCTCGGCTGGAGAGATGTGGCGATGCTACGATGCAAAGAATAGAAGTGAAAGGTGAAAGGTAAAAACTGAAAGGTAAGGTGTGCTTCGCACAAATTTAATATGCGTCGCAGACACCTTACCTTTCAGTTTTCAGTTTTCAGTTTTCAGTTTTCAGTTTTATAGTCTTGTGTAGGTTAGGTCATCCATACAGATATAGAGCGGTGTATTTGCTCCCCACTCGCCTACATCTGAAGTCTCAATAGTGACGCGCACGCGGTTAGATAGGATGCCTGGGAGGTAGAACTCCTGCCAATTATCCGCAACAAAGCGCTTTCCATCGCGGTAGTCCACAACATAGCACTCTACACCCTCACCAACAGTTCGACCAAAGGCATCCACACCATAAAAGACAACCTTAAGGTAGTCGCCCTCAACGAAAGCACGAGCAAAGGCGTTGATATCCTCATCGGTGATAGAGGCGTAGGTATAGGTTGTGAGGTTTAGTTTTACGCTTGAGAGTCTAACCACGCTATTCTCATCCTTAAAAACAATATCACAAGGCTCGTTATAATCGTCGTAGTAGTACAACAAGAAGCCATCTCCCGATGCTGCATGGCTATTATACGCCGCATACTGATTCTCGTATAGTCCCTTCTTGGCGTCAGTCTCAAACATTGCAGAGTGTGCAAAGCCTCCCCAATAGCCATACTCCTCATTGAAGAAGTATTCACACTTTATAGCATCATTCTCATAGCCATATAGATACCCTGACTCACCAAGTGTACCGTCGAAGTTCTCCACAATTGGTTCTGGCTTAATCACATTATCATCACCACCATTATCGCACGCGACAACACCAAGTGCGAGCAACAAACATAAAAATACTCTATTCATAATTATCTCGATATTAAATATTTACTACAAAAACGACACTATATCGTAGCTACTATATGCGCTCTTATCCCAGCGTGGCAGCACCGAGCCTTCAGCATCTGCCATGATAAGCGCTATAGCCACCTCATCACCCTCATAGTCATACTTTATTGCCATAGGTATGATGTTACCTTTACCATCATATACGACACTTACATATATTGCCGTAATGCCAATATCCTCCTTAGGTACGAGCTTTAGGATTACGCCATTATGTATATCCTCATCAATAGTTGCCGTAAACTCATCCTCCACAAACTCAAAGGCGCGCGTAGGGTTAGTGAGAAGATCCACAGAGCTGAGGTCTATCCTATCTTCAGTCACCTCCTTGCGTTCATTGTTTATCTCGTAGCGTAGCTTACCATTACTATACACCTCCATAGCACCAAGCTGTATATAGTAGCTATCCTCCTCAACCATAAAGTAGCCCTTGATCTCCTCGCCATAGGCATTTACCCTCATAAAGAGGGCATACTTATCTCCAAGTGTGTAGTTTAGTGCCTCTACCCACTCTCTAGCAGTTATCTGTGCCGATGCGCTAACAGCACATAGCATCGCGAACGATAATATAATCAACTTTCTCATAACAAAATACCTTCTTAAAAAATTCCAAGTTCCTGCAGGCGCGCCTCCAACGATGGTAGATCGTAGTAGCGTATCTCGCGCTGCTTAGAGCCAATCTGAGGGCCTACGATACCCGCACGCTCAAGCTGTAGCATGATGCGTCCCGCGCGGTTGAAGCCCACCTCAAAGTTTCGCTGAATCATCGATGTGGAGATAACACCCGAAGTCACAGCCTCGCGAGCAATCTCCGCAAACTTAGGGTCGAACTTCTGTGGCGCACCACTCTCCTCGCTACCGAGACCTACAGGTGCATCGCCACCCGACTCAGGGGTATAGTCTGGGAGGTTATACGCCGAGGTGTAGCCCTGCTGCGCGCCTATATGCTCAACAATACGCTCCACCTCAGGGGTATCGACAAAGGCACACTGAATACGAATAGGCTCACCACCGCTGAGGAACAACATATCACCACGACCAATGAGCTGATTAGCACCCGGCTGATCGATAATCGTACGCGAGTCGGTCATCTGCATAACACGGAAGGCAATACGCGCAGGGAAGTTAGCCTTTATACCACCTGTGATAACCTTAACATCTGGTCGCTGCGTAGCAACTATAAGGTGGATACCTATAGCACGCGCCTTCTGTGCCAAGCGCATAACAGGAGCCTCAACCTCCTTAGCGGTCATAATAAGGTCAGCAAACTCATCTATCACAACCACGATATATGGCATGAAACGATGACCATTCTCAGGGTTGAGCCTACGGTGTAGGAATTTGTCATTATACTCAACAATATTTTTTGCTCCCGCCTTTTTACACAACTCCAAGCGGTTAGCCATCTCTGTACAGAGAGCGTTAAGTGTATATACCGCCTTCTTAGGGTCAGTAACAATAGACTCATCCTCCGACTCCATCTTCGCCAAGAAGTGCTTTTCGAGTTTATTGTATAGCGAGAACTCAACCATCTTAGGGTCAATCAACACAAACTTCAACTCGGCAGGGTGCTTCTTATAGAGCAACGATGTGATGATTGCATTCAAACCTACAGACTTACCCTGACCAGTAGCACCCGCAACAAGCAAGTGAGGCAACTTTGCAAGGTCGAAGGTGTAGTTCTCGTTCTGAATGGTGCGACCAATAACCACTGGTAGCTCCGCCTTGGAGTTCTGGAACTCCTCAGAACATATAGACGAGCGCATCGACACCGTCTGTTTGGTGTGGTTAGGCACCTCTATACCCACAGTACCCTTACCTGGAATGGGGGCGATGATACGCACACTCTGTGCCTTAAGATTCTGCGCGAGGTCATCTTCCAAACCCTGAATACGCGATATCTTAACGCCTGGCTCCTGAACAATCTCATAGAGCGTGACTGTAGGACCTACCGTAGCGGTCATACTTATAATAGGTATATGGAAGTAGAGAAGTGTCTCGCGGATACGCTCCTTGTTTCTAAATATCTCCTCCTCATCTATAGCACTCACACTCTTATGGTCAACAAGCAACTGCGCTGTAGGTGGGTCGTAGTGCGCGAGGTCGAGCATAGGGTCATATAGTTCCATATCCATAGGTTGCTCCTCGGCATCCTTTGGTTTGTACTCCTTGACCGTTATAACAAGATTATCATTCTCGGAGTTATCATCTGCCTTCGCCTCTGCGGTTGGCTCTGCCTCTGTCTCTATATCCTGCTCCCTACTCTGCTCTTCAATACCAAGAATATCATCCACCTCGATAGGCGAGAGTTCCTCATTGGTTAACTCCTCAGCCGTAAGTGGTTCAACAACAAACAAATCATCAACCTTAGACTCAGCCTCAGGTGTACCTATAGACTCAACTGCTGACTCTACAACAGGCCCCTCAACAGATTTTTCCTCATCCATAGCTGGCATATCGCCAATAACATACTCCTCATACTCTCGCTCCTCAACGCCTTCCTTATACACCTCTGCCGACTCCTTAACACTCGATTGTTTACGCTTCTGGATATGGTTAAAAGCCTTGCGTGTAGCCGAAGTGATACCTCCAGCCACCTGCTCACCAGCACTATCTACAACCTGCAAGAAGTTGCGGTTGATAAGTAGTCCCGTCATTATCCATCCCAAGATGATGAGAAGTAGCGTACCTACACCTCCCATCATACTACAAAGCCACTCGTCCAATGCAATACCATAATCGCCACCAAGACCTGAGCCAAAAACACCCCATGCCGTGCCGAAGATATAACCCATACTAAGAGAACCAAGCACCAACACCAACGACAATATCAACAAGAAGCGATAGAGCTTCAACGGCTTATAACGGAACAATCTCCAACCCAAGATTAGGAAGATAAACGATATGACTATTGCAAAGAGTCCAAAACCTCCACCCACAAGACGATGAGCTACCTGAGCTCCCCACTGCCCACAAATATTATTGAACTCAGGGTTAGCTATAGGCACGCCTATCTCGGCAATAGCACTCATATCCTCAGCCCAATAGAAGAGGTATGAGACAATAGACGAAAAGAGAAATGCACCGATAAGTATCAGTACAAAACCTGCAATAAGACGAATATTATCAGCGGTGGAGAGTTGTTCGTACTCCTCAACCCTATCTCGATTTTTCATAATTAGCAATTAGAAATTAGTAATTAGTAGTCAGTCTTGGTGCTCTTTGAGAAGTTTTCGAGGATGCCTCTGGCTCTTTGTTCAAGCCGCGCTCTGTAACCTTCATCAGCAAAGCTAATAAAGCTATACTTTGCCAGATTATCCTCCCCTGCGGCAATATCATATCTATTAAGCAGCCACTCGACTCTGCGTGCTACAGCTTCGCCAGAATCTATAACATCTATACCATGCCTTGCCACAACACGCTCAATATAAGGACGAAGAAATGGATAGTGTGTGCAACCGAGGACAATCTTATCAATACCCGTACCGAGAAGTGGCTCAACAACCCTACGCACAGCCTCATACGCCTCGGTGCTACCCTCCTCGCCACGCTCAACAATATCCACAAAACCCTCACCTACGCACTTTATAACCTCAACACCATCAGCATATCGTGCCGTGGTACTTAGGAACATATCGCTTCGAAGACTATGCTCCGTAGCAAGCACCGCAATACGCCCCGTCTGTGTTGTCATACAAGCTGGCTTCACCGCAGGCTCAAGACCCACGATAGGCATCTCATCCCAGCGGCTACGCAGTGTTGCGATAGCTGCCGTAGTGGCGGTATTACACCCCACAACGACCATCTTAACACCCTCCATGACAAGTCGTTCGGTAGCCTCAACAGCAAAACTCGTTATCTCCTCACGCGACCTACCACCATAGGGGCAGTTTTTACCGTCACCAAGGTATATGATAGACTCATTAGGAAGCCTTCGACATAGCTCGCGCCACACCGACAGACCTCCAAAGCCCGAATCATAAACACCTATAGGACGATTATCCATGTTATTTCAAACTATTTGCTATATAACTAACGACATCATCATCGCTCATAGTATCACAATCAATGACCATCTTCGCCTGAGCATAGTATGGCTCTCGTTGTGCAATATGTTCGTGCATAAAGCTAAGTAACTCCTCATCGCTCTTACCACGAAACATAGGACGCTTCTCACGACCATAATCCGAAAGACGAGAGAGTATCTGCTCGGGGCTACGCCTCAGATATATCGTATATCCCACCTCGTTCATACGCGCCATATTATCGCCCCATGTGGGGAGTCCGCCTCCAGTAGCGACAATACCCATATAGCCCGCCGTTACAAGTTCCTCAACAACGCTACGCTCCGCCTGGCGGAAGTACTCCTCGCCCTGATAGTAGAATATATCAGCGACAGAGGCACCCTCACGCTCCTCAACAAGCTTATCGGTGTCGAGTTGCTTAATAGCCAGCCTTCGCGATAGTCGCTTTGCCAACGAGCTCTTACCAGAGCCTGCATATCCCACAAGGAAGAGTATCATAGGCTAACTAAATAGGTCTAACTGTGAAGCAGAGAAACCTGCATCATCACTCTCCTCACGCTGCGTGTAATCTACATCGGGATTAGCCTTGATATCATCACCTACGATATCGCCAACATCCACCATATCCTCACCATCGAACTCCTCATCCAAGGTCATATTCTCCTGCTCCTCTTCGACATACTCTGGCTCAATGAAGCGTAGTGTGTCAATATCGTAGTTCGAGATACGCTTACCCTTGGCTCTGTGGCTCTTAACCGCGATAAACTCATCGACATCCACCATCTCCTGAGGGCGCTGTGCGTGGTTACCGCCGAAGGTAACCTCCAGAGTTGCACCCTTGGCGTAGGTTATTGTAACAAAGCGCATTGCAGAGCCCTCGTCAAGGAAGTATTGTATCTTATCGCTAAGCTCCAACTCGAAGCGCTTCATGTAGTAGTACTTCAGCTCGCCATCGTAGTAGCACAACGCATAGACCCTGTTAGGCACGAAGCGCTCAACGCGGATAGTGTCATCAGGGAAGTGCTGCTGAATATCGAAGCCAGTGATGTAGTACTGATTTTTGGCTGTCCAGACAACAATCTTATCATCGCCCTTGAACTCACCAAGCAGCGTACCACGACCATCGGTATTCAGGCGGCGCACATCCTCATCGTACCATATATTCTGACCACCGAGTGTCGATGTACCCTTCTCCTTGAGGACAATCTTATTTATCGAGTAGCGAGTGACTAGATTACCAACGCTCTGACGACCCTTGATAGTCAGAGTTGAGAGGTCGAGGTCGATGATACACTTCTTCAACCTTGCTCGTGGTCGTAGGTATATCTTCAATACCTCAGCCTCACCATTAGGATTAACCGAGAGGTAGAGCAATTCACTCTTAGGTGTACCCTTCGTTAGGTCATACTCCTTATCGCGCGTAACGGACTTAATGGCGCAACGCTTCATCATAATAGCGCCACCACGACCATCACGATAGAGCATATTGTAAATTGTACGCTCGTCGTTACGCTTATATATACCTATGTAATAGATACCCTTATCGAAGAAGGCCTTCTCCGAAATCTTTGTAATCTTGTAGCGTCCATCCTTGAGGATGACAATCACATCATCGAGGTTCGAGCAGTCGCAGACAAACTCAGCATCCTTCATAGACTTACCCATACCGAAGAAGCCCTCCTCTCTATCGACATAGAGCTTAGCGTTGGATGAAGCAACCTTCCACGCCTCGATAGTATCGAACTCTCTAATCTCGGTACGGCGCTGCTTACCCTCACCATACTTCGACTTGATACGCTCGAAGTAGGCAATAGTAAACTCGACAAGGTGGTCAAGATCATACTGCGTCTGCTTGATATCGGCCTCAATCTGCTTTATCTCGTTATCTGCCTTATCCGAGTCGTAGCGCGAGATACGGATGAACTTCAACTCTGTAAGACGCTGAACATCCTCCAAGGTTACCTCTCTGCGCAACTTCTTCTTGAATGGTGCAAGACCCTTATCTACTGCCTCATATGCTGCCTCTCGGGTACGACAACCCTCGATAAGTTGATAGAGCTTATTCTCAATGAAGATACGCTCCAGAGATGCTGCATGCCACGCCTCGTTAAGCTCCATGAGTTTAATCTCAAGCTCACGACCAAGAAGCGACTTCGTGTGGTTCGTAGAGTAGCGCAAAATATCGCTGACGCCCATAAACACAGGCTTATTATCTACAATAACACAAGCATTTGGCGAGATAGATACCTCACAATCGGTAAAGGCATACAAAGCATCTATAGTCTTATCCGAAGACTCATCGGCAGCCACCTGAATGACAATCTCCACCTTCTCGGCAGTGTTGTCATCGACCTTCTTAATCTTTATCTTACCCTTGTCATTAGCCTTGATTATAGACTCCTTGATAGACTCCGAAGTTGTGGAGTATGGTATCTCGGTAATGGCCAAGGTGCGCTTATCAATCTTCGAGATACGCGCACGGACACGAACAGAGCCACCACGCAGACCATCGTTATAGTTGCTGGCATCCATGATACCTCCCGTCTGGAAGTCTGGCACAAGGCTAAACTCCTCACCACGGAGATACGCTATAGAGGCGTTGATAAGCTCGACAAAATTGTGAGGCAAGATCTTCGATGCAAGACCTACGGCAATACCATCAGCACCCTGCGCCAAGAGCAATGGGAACTTCACAGGAAGCGTCACAGGTTCCTCCTTTCTGCCATCATACGCCAACATCCACTCCGTCGTCTTTTTATTATAGACTACATCCAGTGCGAACTTCGACAGACGAGCCTCAATATAACGCGCAGCAGCAGCCTCATCACCCGTAAGGATGTTACCCCAGTTACCCTGCATATCGATGAGCAGTCCCTTCTGACCAAGCTGAACGAGGGCATCCTTAATAGAGGCATCACCGTGTGGGTGGTACTGCATAGCCTGACCTACGACATTGGCAACCTTATTATAGCGACCATCCTCAACGCACTTCATAGCATGGAGAATACGACGCTGCACAGGCTTAAGACCATCCTCCAAGTGGGGCACAGCACGCTCAAGGATAACATACGAGGCGTAGTCCAAGAACCAATTCTTGTACATACCCGTAAGACGACGCATAGAGTCCTCAGCAGAGGTCAACGCTCCATACTTACCCTTGGGAGCATCATCCATCACCTCCTCCGTGTCAACCATTTGAGGCTCCTCAACCTCCAAAATATCCTTTGTATCCTCCATTAGTTAATCTGTTTCAAATTTTCGATAATATCCTCCTCCACTCGAAGGTTGCCCACGATAAAATCCTTACGGTCAGGGGTATTCTTACCCATATAGAAGTCAAGCAGATCGTGGATAGGGTCATCCTTCGTGAGACGCACCTTATCAAGTCGCATACCCTCACCGATAAACTCCTTGAACTCTGCAGCCGAGATCTCACCAAGACCCTTGAAGCGGGTAATCTCCGCCTGCGCACCACACTTCTTAATCGCCTCCTGACGCTCCTCGTCTGTATAGCAGTAGTGCGTCTCCTTCTTGTTACGCACACGGAAGAGAGGCGTCTGCAAGATATAGAGGTGACCAAGACGGATAACATCTGGGAAGAACTGCAAGAAGAACGAGGTGAGCAACAAGCGAATATGCATACCATCGACATCGGCATCCGTAGCGATGATAACCTTGTTGTAGCGTAGGTTATCCATATCCTCCTCGATGTTGAGCGCCGCCTGCAAGAGGTTAAACTCCTCATTTTCATAAACCACACGCTTCGTTAGACCATAGCAGTTTAGTGGCTTACCACGCAACGAGAATACTGCCTGAGTGCGTGGGTCACGGCTTGAGGTAATAGAACCCGAAGCTGAGTTACCCTCCGTAATAAATATCATTGTCTGCTCCGCAAGCTCCGACTTATCGGTGTAGTGAATCTTACAATCGCGCAACTTCTTATTATTGAGCGACACCTTCTTAGCCACTTCGCGTGCCTTCTTCTGCACACCCGAGATAGCCTTGCGCTCCTTCTCATTCTCAACAATCTTGCGTTGGAGTATCTGCGCCGTCTCAGGATGCTTATGGAGGTAGTTATCGAGGTTTGTAGCGAGAAAGTCGCCCACAAACTGACGCATCGTAACACCCTCCTCCTTATCCTTCGAGCCGAGCTTTGTCTTGGTCTGCGACTCGAAGATTGGGTCATCCACACGCACAGATATAGCTGCAATAATCGAGGTACGAATATCGGCAGGCTCATAGTCCTTGCGGTAGAACTCCTTGATAGTCTTAGCTACAGCCTCGCGGAAAGCCGCTTGATGTGTACCGCCCTGAGGTGTATATTGACCATTGACGAAGGAGTAGTACGCTTCGCCATAGCCATTGCCGTGGGTGATTACAATCTCGATATCCTCGCCTGAAATGTGTATTGGGGCATATAATGGCTCGCTCGACATATTGTCGTTAACCAAGTCAAGAAGACCATTCTTCGAGGTATAAGGTTTGCCATTAAGCACTACGGTAAGACCGAGGTTAAGGTAGGTATAGTTCTTGACCATCTGCTCAACATACTCCAGGTTGTAAGCATAGTCACCAAAGACCTCTCTATCTACCACAAACTCCACATAGGTACCATTCTGCTCTGCCACGCCACTCTCAGAGCGATCTGTAAGCTCTAATCCCTGCGAGAAACTCACTGCACGAGCCTCACCATTACGCACAGAGCGAGCGAGAAAGTGACTCGACAGCATATTCACTGCCTTAACACCCACACCATTCAGACCCACTGTCTTCTTAAAGGCATCGCCACCATACTTACCACCTGTGTTCATCTTGCTCACAGCATCCGACAACGCCTCCAACGGAATACCTCGACCATAGTCCCTCACCGAGACCTTATCTTGCTCGATATTTATCTCGATGCGCTTACCCGCGCCCATGATAAACTCGTCGATGGAGTTATCCACAACCTCCTTAAGGAGGACATATATACCATCATCCGACTGCGTACCATCGCCCAACTTACCAATGTACATACCTGGGCGAAGGCGTATATGCTCTCGAGGCGAAAGGGTTACAATCGCCTCCTTACCATACTCCGCTACGGGATTTGACAAATTCAATTCCGCCATATACTCTCTACAACGACCCTATTTCTCTGACTACTTACGCAACTCTGCCAATGTGTTTACCATATCCTCTCGAACCTGCGTCATCACATCCTTGATATCGCGATTTTGCACCTCCTCAGCTGGAATTGGTGGCAACACCTTGATTGTTGTCACATTTCTCCAGTTAATCATCCAACCCTTACGAACCAATGTGCTTGTACCATCCAACACAATAGGAAGAATAGGTACGCCAGCATCCTTGGCAAGGATAAACGCACCCGCCTTGAAGTTGTGAATCTCACCATCCTTAGAGCGTGTGCCCTCAGGGAAGATAGCCACCGAAGCACCCTTCTTCAACCACTTCATACCTCTTGTGTGTACCAACTGCATAGCCTCCTTAGCACTTGCACGGTTAATTACAATGTCGCCGTGCATAAAAAGCAGACGACCCACCAAAGGGATGCGATAAACCTCCTTCTTCGACACCCACTTAAAGACCAAAGGGAGGTTATAGATGCTAAGAATATCTACCATAGACTGGTGGTTGAGCACCATAACATAAGCCTTCTCTGGGTCGATATTCTCCATACCAACCACCTTACGGCGAGCCAATGGCGCAAAGATAAAGACCGTAGCTGTTAGCCATGCCGAAATCTTGTGTACTACAACACGCTTTTTATCGAAAGGATAGCACACAAAAAAAGCGACCCAAGATGCCAAATATAGCACCAACCACGCCGCTGTAACCACGATGTAATAGATAATGCTTAACATAATAAATCAGGTTAGAATTTCATAAATAGTTATAATCGCGCAAAGATACAAAAAAAAGTGAAAACTGAAAAACTCAAAACTGAAAAGTGTGGTGTCTGCGACGCTATATTTATGAAACTCATGCGAAGCATACCACACTTTTCAGTTTTCACCTTTCAGTTTAAGAACTACTCTTCACCTATCTGAACCCGAACCTCAATAGACAGCCCTATCAAGGCGAGTCGCTCTCTGAGTTTAGGTAACTCCTCATCCATAAACTTCTTTCGTTCAAGCTGTTTGATATGATCTCTTGCCCCCTCCGAGACAAAGAAACCAACACCTCGGCGGTTGTAGATTATACCATCCGCCTCCAACCTTTCGTAGCTACGCATAACCGTATTGGGGTTAACACCGACACTTGCCGCCATCTCCCTCACGGACATTATACGCTCGCTCTCGCGCCACTCCCCAGAGAGGATACGCATAGCGATAAGCTCATATATCTGTCGCCATATAGGCTTCTCTTCCGAAAACTGCATCATAACCTACCACTTTACTTGTCGTTTGCGTAGCGCTACATAACTCAATATATAGAAGAGCACAGGAAGCATACAAAATATACACTTAACTATCAACTTTGCTGAGTTGATATACACCTCAATATTTGCAAACCACTCATTGTCAATTATCAAATAGACAGACGAATAGACAAACAATACAACACCTACAAAGGCCCCCACATAGGCAAGCACAAGGCTTCTGCGAGCCATAATCGCAAGAAACAACGACGAGGATGCCAACAGCTGCACAAAGGCCCACAATGACCACTCGAAATATACCTCATTGAAGTGAAGCGTTATGCTACTACCAAGCGTCATCATAGAGTAGTCATAGAGACTGAATGGCTCGGCCACAACAAACGCCAATATGGTAGTAATCATCGAGACTATAGGAAAGATTACCGCGAGATTTATAACCATCGCCACCCAACGCTCCTCGTTAGATACAGGAAGTGTCATGGCGAGCGTTCTTGTGCTTCGGTCACGCATAAGCCACACCTCACGCACTGGGAAGACTACAGCCGCTACGATATAAACAAAATGTGACATTCCCGATACAACAGATAAATCTCTGCTAAGCAAGGCGAAGAATAGTGGTATGGCAAACATACTCAAAACATTCCACGCATAGTTCTTTGCCTGAACAGTATAGTTATAGCGCATATAGTTCGCTACACGACTTAATGAAAACTCTCTCATAGCATCTACTTTTTGAAGATTTCACATATAGCATCACGATTTGCCGTTGCGGCATTGAAGAGCAGCTCGATATTAAGCTGACTATCCTCCGCCATATCATTCAACGACACAGCTATATCACCAGCAATAGCACGCTCAGAGTATATAACATCATCACCCTTCTGAGCCTTGCCAAACTTCAATCGTCTGCAAATATCTGCTGTTGTGGCATTTAACACAACGCCCAGACTATCGAGGATAACGATACTATCAAGCAACGACTCCACATCTGCAACCTGGTGTGTAGAGATTACAACCATACGGCTGTCATCTACATATCCAGCCAACAAACGGCGGAAGACGCTCTTGGATGGAATATCAAGACCATTGGTAGGCTCATCCATAAGCAGCATCCTGACATTGCACGCCAAAGCAAAGGCAATGTATGCCTTCTTGCGCTGACCCATAGACATAGAGTGCAGACGCTCGCGTGGGTTAACATTCAGCTCCTGGCAATAGTTGCGCATAGCACCCATATCGAAGCGAGGATAGAGTGGCGAGACTACCTTTGCGTAGCGCTCCAACGACACATTAGGCAAATCAAACTCCTCAGGGATAATCATCAACTCACGAAACATCTGTGGCTCGCGCAACATCGGGTCGAGGCCGTCAACCATGACACTACCGCTATCAGGGCGCATGATACCACAGATAATCTTTAGCATCGTAGTCTTACCTATACCATTGCAACCGAGCAATCCGTGAATATGCCCCTCACCGAGCGTAAGCGATATATTGTTTAGCACTTTACGCCGTGAGGCATAACCAAAATTCAATGACTCCATCTTAATCATAGTCGTACATATATTTGAAAATTAACCATCAATTAAGTGTATTACCATACTAATACACTGCAAAGGTATAATGAATTTTGAAACCTCCAAACTTTTCATCATATTTTTTCACAAATATCTCAATATGCAACTATATAAATTAGGTAAACAACATTACACACCAATAATTATTCTAAAAAAATTAGAGCGCAAAATAACCAAAAACACTACATGTGTATCATTTAAATAACACACCTAAAAAAGAACCCGCAGGAGCATAAACTCCCACGGGCATGATCTATAAAGGTGCGTAGGTATTATCTCAACTTAAGCAACGAGATATCCAACTTCTCAACATCGCCACCCTCAAAACAGAGGGTAAACCAACCATGTACCGAACAATACTTATAGCATGGGAACATGCCAACACCTCTATCAAACTTATTACGCAAAACCACCTTGCCTGCGCCATCAAGCTCGATATCCCAATAGCGGCGTGACTGCTGAGCCTCTGAATAGCCATCAGCCGTAGCTGGTGATACATACCATGCCTTACCCTCATAGCCATCCTCCTGACCAAACATACCGCTACCACCCTGTGTGATGAGCAATACACCATAACTACCCTGCTTCAACATATTTGCTGAGTAGAACTCATAGCCACCACTCTTCTTAGTGATGTTCCATGTGTAGTTCGCAACCTCATCAGTAGCAATAACACCATTCTCGGTTGAGTCAACCTCAACGCCCTCAACCCAGTAGTAGTTTGCCGTATCGGTAGGAGTGTTATTTGTTACATAATACTTACCATCTATATTTACAGCAATGAGATATACGCCATCATCCGTTACCTCCTCGATAGAGAGCACTGGAGTATAGAGCGCAACCTCAGGCTGTGGAGCACCCTCGGACTTAGCCATATCCAATGTAGCACGATAGAGACGACGCTCAGGGTGAGAAAGGTCCATAGCGCCATCCAACCAGAAGTAGCTATTCTGATCCGTTACAACCTCAACATCTACACCTGTGAAGGACTCAGCAAAGAGAACCATATAGATATCATGTGACTTTGAGAGAAGTACATCCTCGCCCTCACCCACATAGTTAACCTCAACGCTATTAGATGCAGGCTCAATGGCAAAACCGCCATTCGTAAAGTCCAAAACATAATCACCAACAACGCTCTCGTTAGCCTTAAGCTTAACGCTCTGAAGCACCTCGGTAGCATGATCCTCGCTACCAAGAACTGTCAAGCGAAGAACCGATGCAAGAGAGATATAGCTCAAATCAACGCTATTACCCGCAGGTACTGTAGCATCGCCATACATAGGCAACAACGCACCATTGAACGACTCACCAGCCTGCTGAGTAATTGAGGCTGATAGCTGAGCACGCGCCTCAGCAAGTGTCTTACCCTCGTTACCACCCACAGGGTAGAGAACAAGGATATTCTCAGCACCCGAAGGGATGTTTGCAGTGAACTTATTGTGGCTAACTGTTGCAGTTGCAAAGGTAGCGCCCTCTACATCGGTGATATAGGCAACCTTATCGCCATCTACCCACTCCAAGTGCGACACATCAGAACCCTCGTAGCCGATAGTGGTACGCGTAGTTGTTAGATTTACGGTGATGGCACGCATATCCTGAAGCTCCATACCACTGTTATCCTTATTACAAGCCATGGCAACAAAGGCTACAATAGCCAATGCTACGAATTTTGTATATCGAAATATCTTATTCATAATATCTCCTATTATTTTATTCTTACAATTTACTTATGCCCAAGGGTCAATATCTGCATCACCCCAATTCTCACTATCTACATCATCGTAGTCCTCTGCATCGCGAAGATACACCTGCACATGCTCATCTACAGACAAAGTGCTATAGTCTGACTTAGGAGAGATAAACACTGTCTGAAGCTGTGGGTTCTCCGTTGCAAATAGGAATGCCGCAGAGTGGTTGTTAGAAAGATCAATAGACTTCATCTCTGTACTACGCATATCGAGCTGACGCAACGCCTCACATGGATAAACACTGAGATATGCCATAGGATTCTTGTGTACATACAATTCCGAAACCGACACACAACCCTCAAGATTTAAACGCTCAAGATTATTGTTATCGAACTCGCAGATAAACATATACTTCAAGCCCTCAACACGCAACTCCTCAAGTTCGTTGAACGATAGAGCCACCTCCTGCAACATACTATTAGGACGCAAATCCAAATTTGCAAGTTTGTTGTTATCAGCATATAGCCAGATAAGCTGCGCACAATCCTTAATATTCAACTCCTTCAAACCATTATTCGATAAGTGGAGAACAGCAAGATTAGTCATACCACTTAGATCCAAAGACTCGATGTTATTCTCTGCCAAGCCAAGCTGGAAGAGGTTTACACAATCGCTAAGATCCACCTCTGTGAGGTTATTCATACCCAAATCAAGTGTGCCCAACAGCGCACAACCATCAAGGTTGATGCTCTCAAGAGCGTTAGACACAACCTCAACAACCTGCAACATATTATTCTTGGATAGGTCAAGGTTCTTAATCTTGTTGTAGCCAATCTGCAACTCACGAAGCTGAGTACACTTAGTTAGGTCGATCTCCTCAATCTCATTGAACTTTAGCCATACACAATCGAGATTAGGGCAGTTGGTAACATCCAACGCAGTAAGCTTCATGCTGTGAGCCTCAAGGGTCTGAAGCGCAGGTGTACGAGTCAAATCCAATGCTGCGATATTCGAGTCGTAAGAGATAATCTTGTTAAGTCGTGGATATGTACCCGAGAGGTTCACACCCTCCAACTTTGACTCACCACACCACAACTCAACAAGGTTTGTGTTTGCCGAGAGGTCAAGAGTTCCCTCCATAGGGTTCTTACGAAGATAGAGGTGTGTAAGCTCCTTACATGGGCTAACATCAATGCTCTTAAGGCTGTTCCATGTCATACGCAACACCTGCAACTTCTTACAATCGCTAAGATCTATAGTCTCGATATTGTTGTCGGTAAGCTCCAAGTAGAGCAACTCACTACAACCCTTGAGGTTGATGCTCTTGGTGTGGAATATTGAGGTAAAGTCTGCCGTATGCTCCACATTATCGTTAGCCTCGACAATACGAAGATTTGAACATCCCTCAAGGTTGATAGATGAGAAGAGGTTATGGTGGATATACAACTCCTCCAACTTATCCATGCCTGATAGATCAAGATCACCTGTGATGATATTGCGTGAGCAGTCGAGTTTCTTCAACGATGTAAAGTTCTTGATACCCTCAAGCGTTGCAATACAAGAGTCGCTACATACAATCTCCTCGACCTGCGCTGCCTCATCCTTAGAAATGCGACCATCGCCATCCTTATCGAACTCTGCAATAATCGCAGTCTCGAAGTATGAATCAGGGATGTAGATATATGGACTTGATGGATCGCATACAGAGCGCTGCTCGACAGTGACATTTACACTATCCCCACCAGCAACAACCACAAAACCACCCTTCAACACCTCAGCACCATCATAATCCTCAACAGCAACTTCGATAACGACATTACCTGCTGCACCATACATTGGGGTTACAGTGAACCAATCGCAACCATTCTCAACAGTAACCATCCAGTTCTGTGTAGCCACGAGCTTAAGTTCCTTAGTCTCTGCCAAGCCCTCAAAGAACAATGACGATGACTCTCCCTCAACAAGAGAGATACCCGAAGGTCTCTTCTCAACCTCAGGCTCACCACATGCCACCATCAGCGTGGCAATAAGCATTAAAAATCCGAATTTACGCATAATCTGTTAAAATTTTATATGATAATTGATATGTCCTCATTGCAAACTATGCAAAGATATAAAAAATATATTATTATGATACATCCAACAAACCAGATATTTGCTATTAGTTATTTTTTTATTACTTTTGTATGTTACAAGCGTGTGTTTAATTCGTTATACATTAGAAAAAGAAATAATATCGAGATATGAGAAGATTATCATCCCTACTTGTGGCAATACTACTACTTGACATAAGTACCATTTCGGCACAGAAATTTGAGATTAGCGGCACTGTCATGGACACCTCCAATCAGCCTATACCCTACGCTACTGTAATACTAACTCAGGAGCAGCAGAGCAAGCAGATAACGGGTGGAACAACAAACGCCGAGGGAGATTTTGCGATATATGCTGAGAGTGGCGAGTATGAGCTCAACATCACATATGTAGGATATGACCTCCACAAAGAGAATTTATCGCTATCAAGTTCTATCAACCTCGGCAAGATTACTCTCAAGGAGAGCAGCCAGAAGATCGACCAGGTGGTAGTAACCTCACAGCTTATACGCCGTGAGGCAGATCGCTTTGTAGTGGATATTGCCAATTCGCCTATCGCCATGGGTAAGGATGGCGAGGAACTACTCAAGACTGCCCCAGGTGTATGGATTCAGGATGATAAGATATCGATTAACGGCTCATCAGGTTCGAAGATATACCTCAACGACCGCGAGGTTAAGATGGAAGATGCACAACTTATCGCCTACCTACGCTCACTACGCGCTGAGGATATTCAAAAGATTGAGGTCATACCTCAGTCGGGTGCCGACTACGATGCCTCATCCGCGGGCGGCATAATCAAAATTACAACCAAGCGCCGCACAGACTCAGGTCTTATGGGCTCAGCATCCATGAGCACACGCCTAACCAAGGGCTATAATCAGCTATCACCATCTGTATCACTCAACTACAACCGTGGTAAACTAAACGCCTACGGCCGTGCATGGGTGGGAAAGAGCAACCAGAAATATGGCACTAAGGAGCATACGGACTACACCTCAGGAACGGTCATAGATGCAAAGTCTGACCTGCTATCAAGTACCTACTGGGCAGGTGGCAACTTTGGCGTTGTCTATGACATAACCGATCGTCACTCCGTAGGCGGCGAGATTCAGTTCAACAGCTACGGCAATGGCGACACTACAGATACATGGACCCAGCATGTAAGCAACGGAGTGACCTCGATAACCGATGGTGTTTATAACAACTACTCCAACAGCAAGATGACTACAGCTACGCTCAACTACATCTACAAGCTCGATAATATGGGTTCGACACTCAAACTCATTGGTGACTATACAAGACACAGCTCTCCTAACCATAGCGACTACTTCGATCAAACAACAACGCCACTATTTGTGCGCGACTCAACATATCGAAACAACACCCAAAGCAACTACCAACTTGCAACTGCAACACTTGCTTTGGAGAAGGTGCTGTCGCCAAAATTTGTCATCAAGGCAGGTATCAAATATACCAACAACTCAAATGCCAACAAGGCTGATTATGAGTATCTTGCCGACTCAGAGAATAAGATATGGGAACGCAATGAGAACAACAGCTACAACATTGGCTACACCGAAAATATCGGAGCTGCCTACGCCACTCTCACGGCTCGTCTTGGTCGTTTGAGCCTGGTTGGAGGCTTGCGTGGCGAGTACACCTCTTTCAAGGATAACTCTGGCAAGGTTAATCAGAGCTACGGCGATCTCTTCCCCAATGCCAACCTATCGTACGCAATCACACAGGATGGTGCCTACTCGCTCGTGGCGCAGTACTCACGCACCATATCGCGACCTTCGTTCTGGGCGCTATCGCCTAACGAGACCAAGATTTCGGAGTATATGATACAGCGCGGTAACCCTAACCTCAAAGCATCATATAACAACTCTCTATCAGTCACCGCAGTACTTAAGTATAAGTACACCATATCTGTGGGTATGATGCTTATGGAGAACGCCATACAGCAATCGACAATATCCGACAAGGATAACCCCGAGTTACTTATCATCCAGTTCATGAACTACCCAACACTCAACAACTACTACGCATCGGTAAATCTACCAATACAGATTACCAAGTGGTGGGCAGCAAACATCAACCTCTCAAGCATGTATATGGGTCAGCGCATCAGACCGGAGGAGGCTATACGCCGCAACTTAATGACTATAGCTAATGCTCAGATGTCCTTCACCCTACCACGCAACTATTTTGTAGAGCTTGACGGTATGTATATGCACGGTGCGGTGGCAGGTAACACCAAGCTCAACGATACGGGTAATATAAACCTAACGCTCAAGAAGCGACTATTGGAGAACAAGCTCACCATAAGCCTTGGCGTGCAGAACATCGTCTCAACAAAGCAGGAGATAACCATCAAGGAGGCAGACTTCGAGCGCAAGATGTATATGGACCAGCCTTGGCAGCGTCCTGCTGTCAGATTTCAGATATCCTACAACTTCAACTCCGGTAAGCAGTTCCGCGCCAAGAGCGTAGAGAGCGGCTCTGCTGAAGATAGAGGTCGTATCGGCTCGGGTGGTAACTCAGGTCAGTAACAAACTAAAACAACCCATATTATGAAGAAGATCACACTAATTTTTAGCGTTTTAGCACTATCATCATGTATTAACATAGGTGCCAATATCAAACTTGCCAAAGGTCCTATCGAGGAGCGAACAATATTCATTACCGAGGGTGTTACGGCTCTTGCAGCATCACACGGTGCAAGTATTACGGTGGACTATTCTCTCAACCCAAACGAGGTACGCGTTAAAACACATAGCGACATATACGACATCCTTAAAATCGAGGTAGAGGAGTCAACCCTTGCTATTGGCCTTGAGCCCCACTCGCTATGCGCCGAGACCTTTGAGGTACGCATCCCAGCCCTTACATACAACGACATTGCGATATCTGGTGGTAGCGACCTTTTATGGTGCAATGGCACAGCCGAGAATCTCTCAATAGCCGCTTCGGGAGGTGCAGATGTGGAACTCAATGGAGGCACATTCACCAACCTCAGCCTTGTCGCTTCGGGAGGTACCGACACCAGTCTTAGTAACATTAAGGCGGGAAGCGTTGATATAGCCGCATCAGGCGGTGCAGATGTAGAGATTAAGGGTCAATGTACCGACCTGAGCATCACAATCTCTGGAGGAGCAGATGCAGATCTTGACGAGCTATTTGCCGAACACGCAAGCGTAACAGCATCGGGTGGCTCTGACACATCGGTATATGCATCAAAATCACTCACTATAGAGGCCTCAGGTGGTGCGGATGTCTTCTACTCAGGTGCGCCAACATCGACCAACATAAACACCTCTGGAGGAGCAGGCGTTCATAGAGAATAAATCGCTTGGTAGCGGTATAATTACGACACTGCGGGGAGTGATAAGTAGCATGGATATAATATTCCAAGACTACTTATCACTCCTCTAATTTGTCGCCGACATAAAGTCCTAATTAAAAACCTCTGACAATCTTTCTCTTTTAACTTTTTTTTACTACCTTTGTATAATATTGTGTACAAAGGAGAGTATGAGACGCTCATTATTTCAATTATTACTTAGACTTTTACCTGCCGAGGCATCGCACAGTGTGCGAATGTCGCTGCTCAAATT
The DNA here is from genome assembly GCA_045650465.1 of Alistipes sp. Taxonomy (GTDB): domain Bacteria; phylum Bacteroidota; class Bacteroidia; order Bacteroidales; family Rikenellaceae; genus Alistipes. Next base: position 12,615 of record JAZRRF010000079.1, on the reverse strand, counting down.
TATCAGCAAGCTACCCGCAGGTAAGTGGTTGCTAAGGAGGCGTTATGCGCCCCGTGGCAGCGAATTGGAGCGCGAGGTGTTTGGAGTACACTTTCGCAACCCCATAGGCATCGCTGCAGGTTTTGACCCAAATGGCGATAGACTGAGCGAGCTATCAGCCTTGGGATTTGGATTTGTGGAGATAGGCTCAGTGGTGCCTCGCACACAGCCAGGAACACCACGCCCACGCCTAAAGCGTCTCCGCAAAGAGAACTCACTAATTGACAACTCTGGATACCCAAGCCGTGGATTGGAGTATGTGCTTGGCAATGTGCGTCACAGAACGGCATACACCAAAGAACTGGTAATAGGATGTAACATAGGCAAACTCACAGCATCGCACATAGATAACAGCACCAAAGAGTATCTGCGTGTGTTCAGAAATATGTATCAATATGTCGATTTCTTCGTCATAAACATCGCCTGCAATACCGCATCCAAACGCTTCATACCTCGCACGCGCGAGGAGATACTTGCCCTCGTTGAGCCACTATTTGAGTTTCGACGCGGTCAGCTCGACTACCGCCCTATCTTGCTTAAAATATCCCCAGATCTCACAAAAGAGGAGTTAGACACCGTCATAGATATCCTTATTGAGACACCTCTCGATGGTATTGAGGCTGTGGCAGGATCACAGGATATAGAGCCAAACTGTGGAGGTGCTATTACAGGCGCTAAACTCACCGAACGCGCTATCGATATGGTGAGATATATCGCCGAACGAACAGAACGCAACTACCCAATTATAGGCACTGGTGGCATGATGACCCCTCGGGATATAGAGCGTATGATGGAGGCAGGAGCATCGCTCGTAGCCCTAAACTCAGGCATTAGAGAAAATGGTGTTAAACTACTCATAGAGAGCGCAAAGGCACTAATAAAAAATAGGTCATGAAGGCAACGATAATAACCATAGGCGATGAGATACTTATCGGTCAGATTGTAGATACCAACAGCGTATCTATCGCAAAGAGACTTAACAACATAGGCATTACTATTGCCGAAAAACTATCTATTGGTGATAGCAAAGAGGTGATTGTATCGACACTCCGCAGAGCAATGCAGTGTACAGATGTAATAATCATCACAGGAGGTCTTGGTCCTACTAAGGATGATATTACCAAGCACACTCTCGCTGAGATGTTCGACTCGAAGTTGACCTACAATGACACTGAGGGCGAGCATGTGCGTGAACTCCTTGCACGCCGTGGCATAGAGTTTACAGAGCTCAATCGCGGTCAGGCTATGCTCCCAGAGTGTTGCACAGTGCTACATAATGCTCACGGCACAGCCCCAGGCATGTGGTTCGATACCCCCAAGGGAGGTGTTGTAGTATCGCTTCCTGGTGTTCCTTTTGAGATGGAGCATCTTATGGAGGATGAGGTTATACCTCGACTACAGAGCCGTTTCGAGCTTCGTAGCATCGTACACTCCACGCTTATCACACGCGGAATACCTGAGTCAATCCTCGCCCAGCGTATATCTTCATGGGAAGATGCACTACCCGACTACCTGCACCTTGCCTATCTTCCTGCGCCAAATGTTGTGCGCCTACGCCTATCGGCATACGATGTCGATAAAGAGCAGGCAAGCAGAGAGATAGAGAGCCGCTTCAACGACCTTCGCGAAATTATCGGTGACAACATCGTAGGCTACGAAGGCAGTAGCGTGGAGGCTCAGCTTCACGACATACTCACCAAGCGAGGCAAGACACTCGCCGTAGCGGAGAGTTGCACAGGAGGTATGATAGCCTCAAAGTTTACAGCTATGACTGGTGCATCAGCCTACTTCCGCGGTGGCGTTGTGGCCTATGCCAACGAGGTAAAACGCGACATCCTCGGCGTTAGAATGGAGGATATAGAGTGCTTTGGCGCTGTAAGCGAGGTTGTAGCGCTCGAAATGGCCGAGGGAGTACGCCGCATCACAGGTGCTGACTACGCCATAGCAACAACAGGCATAGCAGGTCCCGGGGGAGGCTCAAAGCACAAGCCTGTAGGTACGGTATGGATGGCTATTGCCACACCCGAGGGCAGTCGTGCCGTGATGCGCAACTCGGGAACAGACCGCGGACAGATTATAAGTCGTGCCTCGGCATACGCCATAGAGATGCTCTATGAGGAGATTAAGGATAAAAATTAAAACACAAACATATGATACGATCAATTCTTGACACCGATTTGTACAAGTTCACAACTTCGTACGCCTACTTTAAGCTCTACCCAGAGGCTATAGGTACATTTACATTCAACGACCGCGCAAAGACCGAGTTCGACGAGGACTTCCTTGAGGATTTGAAGGCTGAGTTCAAGGCCTTGGAGCGCATATCACTCTCGGAGGATGAGTTCCAATATATGAACAAAAATTGCAAGTATATCCCTCAGAACTATTTCGAGTGGTTGAACGGCTTTAGATTCGATGCATCGAAGATAAATGTATGGTTGGATGAGAATAAGCACCTACAAATCAATGTTACAGACTACATGTATAAGGTGACATTGTACGAAATTCCAATCCTCGCCACCGTATCGGAGCTCTTCCACCTACGCAATAGCTACGATGCTGAGTCGATGATTGAGCGCCTTGTGAAGAAGGAGCAGATAGCACGCGAGAACAATATCATCTTCTCGGACTTCGGCACACGCCGCCGCTTCTCGTACGATGTGCAGCGTATGGTCGTAAAGCACCTGAAAAACAACCCTTGCGGTTGCACAGGAACATCGAATTGCCACCTCGCCATGGAGCTTGATATGAGGATGATAGGTACATATCCACACGAGCTACCTATGTTTATCGCTGCGGTAAATGGTGGTCCACGAAACGCCAACTACCTCACTATGGAGGATTGGGTTAAGGTCTATGATGGTTACCTCGGCACCGCCCTTACAGATAGCTTCGGCTCAGAGGTCTTCTTCAACAACTTCTCAAAGAAACATGCCTGCCTCTTCGACGGTGTGCGCCACGACTCTGGCGACCCTATAGCCTTTATAGATATGGCTATCAACCGCTATAAGGAGCTCGGTATCGACCCAATGACCAAGTCTATCGTCTTCAGCGACTCACTCAACTTCGAGAAGTGCGTTGAGATTAAGAAGGCGTGCGAGGGTCGCATCAAGTGCATGTTCGGTATCGGCACTAACCTCACCTGCGACACAGGCCACCCATCGTGCAATATCGTGATGAAACTCTCCTCTTGCCAGATTAACTCGCGTAAGCCTAAGGAGTTATGCGTGAAACTCTCGGATGTCGAGGGTAAAGAGATGGGCGACCCAGAGGAGGTAAAGGTATATCGCTATCTACTTAGAAATCAAGGTAAATAATAAAAACTAAGAGCCCATAAACATACCCAAAAACACATAACAATGAAAAACAACTACGAGTACGAATCACCCGAGCTATATCTAATTGAATTCGAGGTGGAGAGAGGCTTTGCCAGCTCGCTTGAAGATCCTACTGAGAACGAAGAAATGGATTGGTAACATGAGAAGAATTTTGATTTTTACGCTGTTTGCATCACTACTATTTAGTTGCCAAGATGCAAAGATTGATGAGGCTGTAAACAACATACAGCCCAAGGAGTATATCCATGCCACGATAAGCAAGGATGATACTCGCGTGGAGCTAAACAACTACAAACAAACCGTATGGACCGAGGGCGATATGATTATCCGCTTCGGCGACGACATACACGATGTGTGGATGTTCGACGGCAAAACAGGCGACCGAGGTGGCAAGTTCTACAAATACGCCTCGTTTAGCAATACGGTCAACCACGCCTTTGGTGGCAAGTACTTAGCCCTTTACCCATACATGGATGGTCTATACTACGGAACAGGCACCTTCACCAATGGAGATTTGGCGATGTTCTACAAGGTATTTGCCGAGCAGAACTACCACCCCAACAGCTACGACACCCAGAGTAACATCATGCTTGGCGTAGGAAAGGATGCCGAGAACTTCACATTCCAGAATGTCATGGGCTACCTACGCCTAAGCCTAACAGGTAGCAAGAAGGTAAAGAGTATCGTACTTGAGGGTAATAAAGATGAGATATTGGCCGGCGTGCGATATATTCATCAGGAGGATGTCTATGTTGGTGATTGGTACAATGAGCCATCATACACTATGACCCTCAACTGTGGCGATGGTGTACAACTTACAGGCACACCTACAGAGTTTTACTTTGCGCTTGTGCCAACGCTATTTGAGAATGGTATTACCGCAACCATAAACTTCACCGATGGGTCGAACTATGTAAAGAGTAGCAGAAAGAGCATCTCTATTGCCCGCAACATAATTCAGCCAATGGCCACAATATCAACAGACGAGGCTATTGAGTGGCAGAGAGTTATAATCAAGCACCATGGCGATAGAGTAGCAGCACCATACCTCATGGGTAACACCTCTATGTTGGGTTATATCTATTGGGGCGATGGCTACCAATCTGATATCAACACCATTGATGCCTACAACTATGCCAATGGTGATAGTGAGCATGAGATCGTTATCGAGACATTGGATGCCAACTATATCTATATCGAGAGTTGTGCTGGCATAAGCGAGATAGACCTCACTAACTTCTAAACCGACTACACTATGAAGAAGATAATTACCCTATTTGCGCTACTATGCACAGTATTCACTCTTAGTGCAGGTCCTATTGGAGAGTCACGCGCACGTCAGATTGCCGAGGAGTTCTTCACACTCAACACTACACGCTCAGCAGGCGGCCTGGAGCTTGAGTGGGCAGGTGATGCTATCACCGATGATATGGTCATCGCCTCGAAGCTCGACAAATCGTTGATGTACATCTATAACCTTACGGGGCGAGGTGGATATGTTGTCGTTGCTGGCGATGACAGCGTAGCCCCTATTGTTGCCTTTTCGTTTGATGCTCCATTCGACAAGGATAACATGGCAGATGCCACCAAGGCAATCCTCGATGGCTGGTGCAAGGAGATCGACAACGCTCGTATGACCAAGCACACTGTAAATAGCACACCTTTGGCTCTAACACGCGCTGAGGAGCTAATATACGAAACTGCGATATGGAATCAGACAGAGCCTTATAACAGAGAGGCGCCTGTCTATGATGGCTATCGCTGCTACACAGGCTGTGTGGCTACAGCACTATCAATCATCTGCTACTACAACCGTTGGCCTGAGAGTGGTGTTGGCACTACCGAGGCATACACCTATATCGACTACGGCGATGTCGAGCGTTATATCGAGGCAAACACCTTGGGGCGCACATATAACTACAACAATATGCTTGCGGACTACAACAACGGCTTCACAAATGCACAGGGAAATGCTGTTGCTGCACTTATGAAGGATATAGGCACAGCCGTACAGATGATGTACCACTACACCGGCTCAGGCGCAATGGACGCATACGCACTAAGGGGCATAACCAACCACTTCCGCTATAACAAAGGTGCAAAGTTGGAGTTCTGCGAGGGCTATAGCTACAAGGAGTGGAACGCCGTACTAAAGCAGAACTTGAAGAGTTGTGGTCCAACATACTACAGCGGTGCAAGCGCAGATGGCGGTGGTCACGCCTTTGTTGTGGATGGATATGTTGGCGACTACTTCCACTTTAACTTTGGTTGGGGTGGTGCAAACAATGGTTACTTCCTAACGCCAAACATCACCTACTACCAGGGTCAGATGGCGATGTTCAACCTAACACCCGACAGAGACGGCAGCTCTAAGTGTGTAGATAACCTTGTGCTTTGCTCAGCATCAGATACCAACGGCGAAAAAGTCTTGAGAGGTATCTACTCAGAGTCTGTATTATATCAGGTAGGTGTGGATGAGGAGTATAGAATAGGTGGTTTCTACAACTTCGGTCCACGACCATTCAATGGCACAGTAAACCTTGTACACTGCACCAAGGATGGCGAGTGGAAAGAGGTAATCTTCACATTCGACATCACAGACTTAGATATACACGGCTTCACCTACCACCCTACTTACGAGCGTCTGGCACTTAGCCAACAAATCGAGACTGGCGACCGCTTAAGGTTGTACTATTGCAGCAACGACTCTAACGAGTGGCAGTGGGCTAAGCGTTACGACAACGCTGCGGCAAACGAGATTATCCTATGCGCCACACCTGAGGAGGTTGCCGAGGCTATAAGTTTCCACTACGACAAGGAGAGTAGCAAAATTTATATCGACTCGACAAATGCCACGCAGATTGATATGGATAATGGCTGGGGCACAGGTGCCTTTAAGTCGCACACAAGGGTGGGCATACCACTATCCGAGGGCGAACATATCCTTAAGATTTCATCAGGAGGAGAGCCATATATACTATACATCAAGCGATAGAGTTGATTTTCACATAAATTGCGCACAGAGGTATTGCAGATTGAGAAAATTTGTGTATCTTTGTGCGCTTTTGTGCCACGGTGGCACTAAGTTTAAAATAAAGTACAATGAAAGTTTGTGAAATCACTGGCAAGGTAGCGATGGTGGGTAACAATGTTTCTCACTCGCACATCCGCAGCAAGCGCACATTCTCTCCAAACTTGAGAACTAAGCGTTTCTGGTCGGAGGAGGAGGGTCGCTGGATCACATTGAAGGTTTCAGCAGCCGGAATCAAGACAATTAACAAGAAGGGTCTTACTGCAGCACTTCGTGACGCAAAGGCCGCAAAGAAGGTTTACTAAAAATCAGCTAAAAGAAAATGGCAAAGAAAGGTAACAGAGTACAGGTGATCCTTGAGTGCACTGAGCAGAAGGAGAGCGGCGTTGCAGGTATGTCTCGCTATGTCACCACAAAGAACAAGAAGAATACTCCTGACCGTTTGGAGCGTAAGAAGTACAATCCTTACTTGAAGCGAGTAACTTTACACCGTGAGATTAAGTAATTTTAACAAGTAGTAAAGTATGGCAAAGAAAGTAGTTGCGACCCTTAAGACAGGTAATGCCAAGAAGTACACTAAGTGTATCAAGATGGTTAAGTCAGAGAAGACTGGTGCTTATGTTTTCCAGACACAGAACATCTTGGAGGATGAGGAGATTAAGGCATTCTTCGCACAGAAATAATTTTTATTAGTCTCTTCGGAGCTAATACAAAAGGCGACCTTCGGGGCGCCTTTTGTGTTTTTGGGAAGTGGGAGGGTGAATGGTTAGTAAGAAGTTTAAGGAAGTTAGGTAAATTAAGGAGATTAGGGATTTATATTGTCCTTAAACTCCCTATATTCCTTAAACTCATTAGGGCACCTACCCTACTCCCCCAACCTATCAATTTCTTGTCAAAAGGTAGTAGATACAACGCTCGGCAAAAATGCCGTCGATGGGTAGTACTTAACCGTACGTCCCATTGACGGCACTTTTTGTTAGCGGCAGTAGATGCTACCTTTTCACAAGAAATTGTATTAAAAATACTTAATATCCTTATCCTCAATTGCCGATATAAGGTTATTTGCTGCAGACGATGCACCGATACGGAACAAATCTGTTGTAAGCCACTCCTTGCCAAGCACCTCCTCAACGATGGTGTAGTATAGCGCAGCATCCTCAGGGGTCTTAACGCCACCCGCAGCCTTGAAGCCCACCTTGCGACCAGTCTTCTCGTAGTAGTCCTTGATAGCGTGACACATAACAAAGGCAGCCTCAGGCGTTGCGGCAACATCAATCTTACCTGTCGATGTCTTAACAAAGTCGGCACCTGCAAACATCGACACAAGTGATGCACGGCGGATAAGCTCAGGCGTCTTTAGAGCGCCTGACTCGATGATGACCTTTAGAACTACATCCTTAGCCTCCTCACGAAGCACCTCGACCTCCGATGCCGCCTCGTCCTCATGACCCGCAAGCATCATACCTGGGTTAAGGACAATATCAATCTCATCTGCGCCATTCTCGATAGCCATGGCCACCTCCAAAGCCTTAACCTCGATAAAGCTCTGCGATGCTGGGAAAGCACCCGCAACTGAGGTAATACGCATAGGTGTGCCGTCAATCTCCAAACCTACAGTCTCCACAAATGGAGGATATACACAGATGGATGCCACATTAGGAATCTCTGGGAACTTATCATAGAACTCCACAGCCTTGCGCACAAAAGCACGCACAGACTCCTGGGAGTCGTTGCACGATAGTGTGGTAAGATCAATAGCCGAGTAACAGAACTTATAGACATCTACATTACCATTGCGATTTGCAGCCATCTTAATCTTAGCCACCTCTTTAGCTACCTGAGCCTCAGTTGGGGCAGGAGCATACTTCTCTAATTCCTTTGCGTAGTCCATAGTCACAATCTTTTGTAATCACAAATTTACAAATATTTTGCGAAACGAGCAATATCTACCCCACTATTTTTCATCCTCACAACAAAAAAAAGAGGTTGCACCCCAAAGGGTACAACCTCAAATATTGTTGTTAGCAACAAATTACATTGCAATAACTACTGAAGATGGAAGTGCAGAGCGTGTAGAGATGCTCTTAGACAATGCTGATGAAGCAGCATTAGTCCTAGTCCAAGTCATATCACCTGAACGATATACACCAGGGAATGCCTCGATCAAGAAATAGATTTGACCGTCACTTGTAAGACCAAATACATCTGAGCAGTAGCACTCAACAGCTACAGGCTGATCATTCTCATCATAAAGGTTGAACTCATTTGTAGATGTTGCAGTATCGCCATTGAGAGTTACAATATTTGATGGGTATGCATCAGCAGAGATACCAAAGCTATACCAAGCCAACCAAACATAGCTAAATCCGCTCTGATCCTCACCAAGGTATGTACCATTAAGGATATAAAGCTTACCATCCTCAATAACACCAAATGTTGTCCAATTGTCAGCAGCGCCCAATACACTTAGACCATCGATGACTACCTCATTAGGATCATTTGCGCTTGCAGTGATTGTTACAGTGAAAGTATCAGCCTCCTCAATTACTGTACCCTGACCCTGACCATCGATAGAGTACTTTTGAGTAGAGTTTACTGTCCAAGTACCAAACCATGCCTTAGCAGCATCACTTGACTCTGCAGACTCAGTGGCAGCCACAACCTTAGCAAAGTACTCAACATTTGCCTCGTTTGTTACAAGAACACACATAGTATAAGAGGTACCGCCATTAAGTGGACCAAAGACACTAGAAAGACCCTCTGCTGAGTTCACTTTTGCAATAGTTGTATCGTTTACTGCTGTAAGATTCTCCTTAAGTGTAGCATCAGTAACACCCAACAACTGTTCAGTAATGAACATACCATAAGAGAGTGTCTTAACACCTGTACCCTTCCAAGTGAACTCAATAGCGTTGTAAGGACCATAACCCTCAGCCTCATTTAGCTCTGCTGGCTTAGCTGTAGCAACAAACCAATCTGCAGAAGTAAGACCTGTAAGAGTTACAACGATCTTTGCTTTGTCTGAAGACTCATAACCAGTACCCTGAGCAATTACATACACAGTGTACTCACCAGCGTTAAGGTTATCAGCAGTGAAAGAACGCTCTGTGACAGTCTGGTTCTTACCATCGAAGTTTACGATGTAAGACTCAGCATTTGTAACTGCGTCCCAAGTGATTGTGAAGCTTGTCTCAGTGTGAGTCTCAGCCAATACTGGAGTAGCAAGCTTGCCAGCAGGAGTGTTGTTGTTGTTATTATTGTTGCTTGGAGCCTCCTCTGGAGTACATGAAGCCAAAGCAAACACAGCAACAACAGCTGCAATCATAGAAAAAAACTTTTTCATTTTGCTTTAAATTTAATTGTTTATAAAAAATGTAATTAAGTGTTATTCAACCAAAAACAACCCTATCTTAATTAAAAAATAGGATTTCATCAACTCATGTGTATCTCTATACACACACCTACAGCGCGAAGATAGTAAAAATTTCCCAATATTGTACTATAATGATAAAAAAAAGGTAATAAAGCAAGTTACTTAGCTTGAGCTTGTATATGGGTCTTGAGATAACAGATTAAAGTTTGCCCAAGCCAGCGTTTTTCGCGACTTTGCTTTTGTCTCTTTCGTCTCTCGGGTCTCTTGTTATTTTGAGACCAGAGAGACCAGAGAGACGATAGGGACCAGAGCGAGGTCGGGTATCAGAGTGGGGTGTCGCTACCATATTCTCCGCACTGCCGTGCAGATAAATGATGTCAGCGCCTACCCACTCTACCCATCTTACCCACTGACTGCGCGTCACTACCTCAAAGCGCGAGCAATTTCTTGTCAGAAGTCGTGAGATGTGGTACATCACAAAAGAAACCACTCAGGGATAGTAGTTTGACCTACAGCCCTGAGTGGTTTACTTTTAGGGATGTGCCGCAGATTGCGGCTTATCACTACAAAGCGATCTCGTTGCCGATATACTTACGAAGATTAACATCCTCCTTGCAACGCTCAGCGTAAGATGCATCCTTAGCGATAGCGCTCTTAAGCTCTGCAGTTGCAGTTGTGAAGTCACCCTGCTTAGTTGCGATAACTGCGCGGAGGTAGTCAGCCTTAGCAGAAGCATCGTTAGCTACGAACTGCTTAGCAGCAGTGTAGTCAGCGTTCATTGTAGCAGCAATAGCAGCGTTGTAACCCTCAAGCTGTGACTGAGCCTGTGCGTAGTTACCCTCAGCAGCAGCAGCCAAAGCCTTAGTCTCCTTAGAAGCGTTTGCAGAGTAAGACTTAGCAGCCTCAGTGTTACCGTTCATAAGGTTAACAAGAGCAAGGTTATTGTTGATCTGAGTAGCGTTACCACCAGCCTTAACAGCAGCAGCAAATGCCTCAGCAGCCTTCTCGCCCTCACCAGCCTCAGCGTAAGCTACACCAAGGTTGTTGTAAGCAACAACGCTCTTATACTCCTTAGCAGCAGCCTCCAAAACAGCTACCTTCTCAGCCTGTGAAAGCTTACCTGTAGATGCGATGTGAAGCATCTCAAGCTCATTAAGCTCAGCGAACTTAGCCTCGCGAACCAATGCAGCCATCTCGTCGTCAGTCTTACCAGTGATATCTGAAGAGTTAACCAACTGAGCACGACGCAACTGTGGAAGAATCTCCTCCTTCAAAGCCTCGAATACCTTGCTCATATTCTTAATCTGCTCCTCACGCTCAGTAGAAGACTCATAGCTGTTCAATACTGAAAGAATAAGCTGCTTGTCCTCGATGTTAGAAGCAGCAACAAGCTCCTTGAAGCCCTCCCAGTCCTCACCATAAGATGAAGCGTCGAGAGATAGACCAAGCTCCTTAAGCAACTTAGCAGCAGCCTTCTCACCTGACTTACTACGAGCAGCAGCAAGCTTATCGTTGAACTTCTCAGGACCATCTGGTGAAGCGTAACCATTTACATAGATATTCTGCTTGATACGCTCGTTACCGCTCTGCTCTGTAGCCTTCTGCTTGAAAGCCTCAACCTCCTCAGCCTTCATAGCCTTGTTTGTAAGGTTTGAAGAGCTGATTGCGTACATATAGTTAGCCTTAGTAACCTCGTTTGTAACATTCTTGTAGCCAGATGCCATAGACTCCATAGCTGCAGAGAAGTCCAAGTCACGCTGCATAGTGTTAACACCGTAAGCTACAGTGATACCAAATGTACGAGCCAACTTCAAAGCCTCAGCACCACCAGCAGCCAAAATCTCAGCCTCCTCAGTTGTAGGCATAGCACCGTTGTTAAGGTTAATCAAAGTGAACTCCTTGCAAGAGCCCTTAGGACACTTGATCTCAGCACGAATCTGAAGCTCGCTGTTTGCCATGCGTGCATCGTATGGGAAAGTTACATTCATAGTGTACTGACCACCCATAGCCTTGTCGATAACAGTGTAGTTATCCTCAACCTTGAAACCCTGGAAGTACTGAGTAGTACCAGCTACCTCGCCACCCTCAAATACAACAACAGGTGTTACCTTCAACACTGCCTTAGCGTTGAAATACTTCTCTGGGAAGGTTACAGTGATTGCAGCATCTACCTTACCATTGTTAAGAACAAGGACCTCAGGAACGCATGTCAATGCGATATCGTCCTGATTCTTTGCCATCTTGGTAAAGCAGTTACAGCTCGAAAGTGTCATAACTGCTACAGTACACACAGAGAGTACTTTGAAAAGATTTTTCATAAACATCAATAAAGTTTTGTTAGTAAATAAAATTTTCTGTTTTATATCTTGGTAACGCAGAGCTACCATACATTATTATATATATGGTAACCCCGCCTAATTCCCTAAATTAACGGCGCTCGCGGCGTGGACCACGGTTCTCACGATTCTCGCGCTTCTCACCACCCTCTTCGCGTGGCTTACGCTCGCGTGGCTCGCGCTCAACCCAACCCTCAGGCTTTGGAAGAAGTGCTTTACGAGAGAGCTTGAGCTTACCTGTTTTTGCATCCTTAGCTGTAAGCTTAACCTCAATCATATCACCCTCCTTAAGACCAGTCTCCTCCATAGTCTCAAAACGCTTGTAGTCGATCTCAGAGATGTGCAACAAAGCATCCTTGCCTGGAAGAATCTCAACAAAGGCACCGAAGTCAACAATAGAGCGGATCTTACCATTGTAAGTCTCACCAATCTCTGGAACAGCAACGATACCCTTGATACGAGCCAATGCTGCATCCAAAGCCTCCTTATCCTGACCGA